>NZ_JAENHX010000004.1:210813-424058 GCF_016757845.1 Lysinibacillus sp. HST-98 | reverse complement strand
GTATATCGATTACTACAATAATGAACGAATTAAACAAAAACTGGCCGGTATGAGCCCGGTAAAATACCGAACTCATGCCAGCCAATTAGCTGCATAACTAAAACTCTAACTTTAAGGGGTCACTACCAAAGGTGGTGTATTTTTTGTTGGTAGTTATTAAGATAGGGTCGTTTCTCTCTTTGAAAAATTTCTATTTAGGTTGGCTTATATTTGTCAGTAGAAGATTTTTAAGTCTTTCTTGTAAAAATTTTTTCTTTTCTGCACGTTTTTTATAGAAAGAAAAAGATTTTATAACAAATAAAGCAACTAGTATGATGACAATCAATGAAATAAATGAAAATAACATCGTAAAATCCTCTATCCGATTCGTTACATAGAAAGTTCGTTAGTAACAAAAATTTTATTCGTAATAACAAAGGTTAATAATATATTTAAAGCAATTAATTTTGGTCTGCCTTGTTGCTGAATAATAATGTGAGAAAACTTTAAATTAGCTATACGGTTAGCTAATGTATACTCCTCGGCTCCTGTTACCTGTCTACCATCGGGGGTACATCCTAAAACAAAATGCCCAGCGTAAGAATTCTTGAGCACATAGGGATGCATGGATTGATAATGAACTTCCATGATCGTATCTGCTTCAATCATATAATGATGAGTTACTAGAAATTTTTTTAACGCGCCTTTTAGGTCAATGGCGATGGCTGTATCAGCTAGAATTGTGCGAAAATAAACAGGCACGATGTTGGCATGTTTAATATAAGGCTTTACCTCAATGCAGATTTCACCAGAATGTTGTACAAATAGCTGAATAATTGCTTGATGAATTCCATCTGTTAAAGTGACCATAGTATTTCCGAAATGAGCACTTTTAAAGAAAATACTGTCATCAGCAATATAGCCAACAGCAATATGACGATTCTCAATATGTAGCGATTTTGCTTTCACTCCTAAAACTTCCTCACAGTTCTTTAATTCATAAACATGTTGCTGAAATGTAAGACCTAAATAATGCCTATTAACTATTCGATTTTCAAGCAATTGCTTCAACATCTGTTACATCTCCAATCTTTGATAAATTATGACAATATTTATAATTGATTGTAGGTCATATAACTCTCAAAAAACTCTCCAAAAGTCGAAAAGATGCGTATAATGGCAGGGGTGAAAATATCTAAATTTTATAGTTCAACCCATTGCAAAGGATTAAAAAGAAAGGATGGAGAATTTATTGCTGAAGGGTAGTACTTGTAGTTGCTTTTATAACAAATACAAATATATGGAGAAGATAGTGATGGAATTAAGAGATTTAAAAGCCTTTATGGCTGTTGTTGAGCATAGGAGTTTTACAAAGGCTGCACATGATTCCTTTGTATCTCAGCCTTCATTAAGCAAAAGTATTAAAAAATTAGAACAATCATTACAAGTTGATTTGTTGAACAGATCAACGCGTAATGTAGAACTTACTGATGCAGGTAGTATTGTTTATAATCAAGGGCAAAAAATAATGCATGCTGTTCAAGAACTACATATTTTGCTAGACGATTTATTAAATATTAAAACAGGTGCTATCAAGTTAGGGATTCCACCTTTAATTGGAACATTATTTTTCCCTGAAATCGCTAGGGGATTTCATCAGCTATATCCTGAAGTACATTTAGCACTTATCGAACGTGGTGCAAAAATGGTAGAAATGTTAGTTGAAAATGGAGATGTTGATATGGGCATCGTTGTATTACCAGTAGATGAAAGGAAGTTTGCTGTTCAATCCTTTATAGAAGACCAGTTTTATGTCTTTATGAATGAATCTCACCCCTATGCACACCAGAAATCCATAGCTTTACAAGATTTAAAAAATGAAACGTTCATTATCTTTGCAGAGGAGTTCACGCTTCACGACTATATAATTAAATCCTGTGAAAGTGTTGGTTTTACACCTACAATCGGCTATAAAAGTTCACAGTGGGACTTGATTGTAGAGTTAGTATCCTCCAATTTAGGGGTTACATTGTTACCCCATTCCATTGCAGCTAAGCAAACAAATAACAATGTGAAAATAATTCCATTAAATGATTTTGAAATGCCGTGGCGTTTAGGGATTATTACGAAGAAAAATACATATCAATCTTATGCATTAAAACAGTTACTTGAAATGATAGGTAGGAATGGGGAAAATAGATTTATTCCATATAGGAATAAGTAGTATTCTAATTAATTCCTTTACTTGTAAAATAGCAATGATGTAGAATTTTCCTTAATAAACGAGCAATTCAGGGAGGTTTCGAGATGGGGAATGGCAAGGTATGGAGTTCGTTTGAAGAAGCGATTGCGGATATTAAGGATGGAGATACATTAGCTGTAGGTGGCTTCGGGCTATGTGGTATACCCGAAAAATCAATCGCAGCATTAGTGCAACAGGGAACAAAGGATTTAACCGTTGTCAGTAACAACTGTGGTGTAGATGACTGGGGATTGGGTCTACTATTAGCAAACAAGCAAATAAAAAAAATGGTTGCTTCTTATGTAGGAGAAAATAAGATTTTTGAACAACAATTTTTAAGTGGTGAGCTAGAAGTAGAGTTGACACCGCAAGGAACTCTTGCAGAGCGTTTGCGTGCAGGTGGAGCGGGAATTCCTGGTTTTTACACAGCTACAGGGGTTGGAACGCCAATTGCTGAAGGAAAAGAAGTGAAGGTTTTTAATGGCAAAGAATATATTTTGGAAGAAGGTATTGTTGCTGACTTTGCTCTGGTCAAAGCATGGAAAGCCGATAAGCTAGGAAATTTAGTTTATAGAAAAACATCACGCAATTTTAATCCATTAGCTGCTATGTCAGGGAAAATTACAATAGCTGAAGTGGAGGAAATTGTAGAAGTAGGCGAGCTAGATCCTGATCACATTCATACACCAGGGGTTTTTGTACAACGTGTATTATTAGGTGAAAATTACGAGAAACGTATTGAGCGTTTAACGGTGAAAAAGGGGGAAGCATGATGGATACAAGACAAAAAATTGTTAATCGTGCAGTAAAAGAAATAGCCAACGGTATGAATGTCAATTTAGGCATAGGTATTCCAACACTTGTTGCGAATGCGATCCCAGCCGATTATGACGTACTCTTACAATCCGAAAACGGACTTCTCGGTATTGGTCCTTATCCAGTAGAAGATGCAGTAGATCCTGATTTAATCAATGCAGGTAAAGAAACAGTTACGGCAGTTCCAGGAGCATCCTTCTTTGACAGTGCAGAATCATTTGCAATGATTCGCGGTGGACATATTGACCTTGCCATCTTAGGAGGTATGGAGGTATCGGAAACAGGAGATCTTGCTAACTGGATGATTCCTGGGAAAATGGTGAAGGGCATGGGTGGCGCAATGGACCTCGTCGTTGGTGCCAAGAGAGTGATTGTCGTCATGGAGCATGTAAATAAAAATGGTGAATCTAAAATTAAAAAACAATGTGAACTTCCACTAACGGGTAAAGGTGTCGTACATCGATTAATTACAGATTTGGCTGTATTTGATTTTACGAAAGATGGCATGCAACTGATAGAATTAGCAGATGGTGTTTCTTTAGAGGAAGTAAAAGAGAAAACCGCTGCTCCTTTTAGCGTCGCTCTTATACAATAACTTCAGACCTAGGACTGTTTTCAGCGTTATGGTCTTATTTTACAATAATCTAAAAGGGGATTTCATAACAATGGAACAACAATGGACAAATGAATTAGCAGTCGCACAGGTGCGTGTAGCAAGACCAACCGATCAGCTAAAGGAAGTAGAACGGTTTTACTGTGAAGGTGTCGGATTAAAGAAAATTGGTTCGTTTACAGAACATCGTGGCTATAATGGTTTAATGATTGGTCTTCCAAATGCAGGTTATCACTTAGAATTTACAGAGCATATTGACGGTAGCCCTTGTCCAGCACCAAGTAAGGACAATCTACTCGTACTTTATATCCCAAACAGAGATACGATTCGTCATATTGCCGAACGTCTTGCGGTCATGGGATATCCCGAAGTTGAGCCTGAAAATCCATATTGGGCTGAAAAAGGGGTAACCATTGAAGACCCGGATGGCTGGCGTCTAGTATTCATGAATACGGAAGGCATTTAAATAGGAAATTTTAAGCACGAGCACGTATGTAGTCTCGTGTTTTTTGTAACCTAAAATACCCGCCGTAGTATATAATCTGTTTAGGGGGTTACTAAATGCAACGAATAATGACATTAATCAAATGGTGTGAGGTTTTGGAGCAATCGAAGTTCAAACCTTGCCTTGTGTTAAAAATTAGCATGACATGTATTAGTAGTATTTCAGCATTAAAGGAATATAAAGTATTACAAACGAAATTGCCTAAATATCTTGTCATTGTACAAATGGATCGGGTAATTTCAAATGCTATTGCCTGTGATCTTCAAGTGAAGCACGAATCACCTCAACTAATAATCCTGCAGGGTGGTAAAGGAATTTGGCAAGCAACTCACTACAAAATAAAGCACTCTCTTTTAGAAAACGCTATAGAACAATATGTAAAAAAAGATACTCCACAATAGGATGTGGGGTATCTTTATGTGATTAATCTTCCAAAGCCTCATCTTCATGATAATTTGTAGCGCTAGACTCGATATCGACCTGTAGATAATTGGCCCAGTCTATTTTGTGAAAATCCTCTTCACTAAAATAAATATTCAAAACCTCAGTCATTGTTTTGTCCCCATCAGGTTCAGTGAGAGGAGCATACCAAGTAATAGCCGGTGTCTTCACATTTTTTAATTTGGACAAATCAGCGAAAATTTTAGTAGAATCCTTTAGCATCTGGCTTTTCGATCCTTCTGTTACATCTGTATCTTGTATGGAAATTGTGACAATACCGTCTTTCGACTCATCCACAGAGAATTCGTTTTTCACAATCGCGCCTACAATATCTTCAACATTCGTATTTTGATCGACTGCCACTTCCTTTGGTTCAGCGCTCTTTCCACAAGCTACTAACAGTAGTGAAGTAAAAACCAATAGATAAATTATTTTCTTCAATGTCATAACCTCCCTTGTTACTCCATCTATGTGCAAAATGGGAGGGAATTATACAAAATACAAGAAGGTTGTCCTTACTTTTTATGAATGGTTAGGAAGTGATTGAATAAGGAGAAGCGGAGAATAGCCAGAATATAAAAAAGCACCTTAACCAAAATAGCTAAGGTGCTGTATCAATCATGTATAAAAAGCCGCGTATGCCGTAGTTATTATAGAAAGTTTTAAACCACCACTCCTCAAAGTGGGTGTTCGCAGAAGTTTTCCTGCTTATCCTCATGCACCGTAGTGTGAGGCCCGTCATTTCAACTCCAATAATAAAACTCCCTTTTACAGCTTAAAGGTTAAAACTTAATATTATACGAACAATGCAGCCTTTATGGATATAATAAAGCATGATCGATAAACATGCAAGTAAGATGATAATGGCAAATTAGTCAATGGGCAAGTGTTCCAAATCGCGTTATAAACATCTTGTACTACCTTCAAAAAGGTGCTGATGTTTCATATTTTTTTCACAAATGCGAACGTAAAATACGAACAACCTTTGCTAAATAAGGTCGACTATGTAAAGATAGGAGCATAAAGAGGATTTTCCTAGTAAAAAGTAAAAGGAGGTAGTAAAAATGGCAGCTTATCCGAATTGTCCAAAATGTCATTCTGAATATACATATGAGGATGGAGCAAACTATGTATGTCCAGAATGTGCACATGAATGGAGTATGGACGCAACTGAACACGAACCAGATGCACTTATTGTAAAAGATGCAAATGGTAATCTGTTAGCGGATGGCGATTCAGTTACTGTTATTAAGGATTTAAAGGTGAAGGGTAGTTCTTCCACTTTAAAAATTGGGACAAAGGTAAAAAGTATCCGTTTAGTGGAAGGCGATCATAACATCGACTGTAAAATTGATGGCTTTGGTGCCATGAAATTAAAATCAGAATTTGTGAAAAAGGCCTAACAAACAAAATGCACCTCAACTTTGATAAAAAAGTTCAAGGTGCTTTTTTGTTTATTGAAAAACCCTACGTAATAGAATGGCAAAAGCTGCGCCAATTAAGGCGAAAATGGTATGTAAAAGTGCGATGTAGCCAGCTCCCATCACTAGCGTTCCTATTTCGGTTAAAGAAAAGGTTGTAATATAGAGCTCATTATTAAGATTATTAATGATAGCCCAAACGAATACAGGCACAGAGCTTATGATAAAAACAATCCATATGTTTTTATAGAAAAGGTAAGAAAGACAGCCGAAAAGAGCATATGAGATGACAAAGCCCTTTTGATTGCCGAGTAAGGAAGAATTAATGGCAAACATAAAGGATAATACAATAAATATGATATGAAAAAAGGATAATGTTCTTTTCATGGGTAAGTATGCGTTCTGAATTGATGAATTGACTACTAGCTGCTGACATTGCTGACAAGTTGTTAGATGCCGTTCGACAAATTCTATTGTTGATGCTTGAAGCAGTTGTTTTTTATAAAGAGGTATTAAATCTTCTATAATTGAGCATTCCTGTGACAATACTTTCCCTCCATTCAATCTCTCCTCATTATACGACTTTTTGTGGAAAATAAAAAAAGCCTTCCGTGAATTTTTCAATCGGAAAACTTGTACATGCACCTTATTAGTTTGATGTTAATACTTCATTTGTTAATGCTTGAATATCGATATGTGTTTTTTCCTTTACTGCGTCCTTTAAAATTTCTGTGCGGAAATAGTGGACGGTCGCTTCAAGCGGAATAGCCAAGAGTTTTGAAAGGGCTGATTGGTACATATAGACAAATTCTTTGTCAGTATTACCACGCTTTAATTCTGCGAAAGCCTCGTAAAACTGGTCGAGTTTATCAGCAAATTCAAGTAGCCGACCCTCTAAAGTATGATCCTTTCCTTCTTTCATCCGTTCAAAGAAAACAGCCTGAAATTCTTGTGGGATTTCATTGATGATAAATTTTTCCATCATCTTTTCTTCCACGTGTGCGAGCATTTGCTTTAACTCTGGGCTAGCATGTTTTACTGGTGTCTTAATGTCACCAATAAACACTTCCGCAAAGTCATGATTGATTGTCTTTTCATATAAAGATTTCCAATCAACTGTTGCACCGTGCATTTCTTCTAACGTTGCGAAAAACATCGCATATTGTGACACTTTCCAAGAATGGGCTGCCACATTGTGCTCTTCAAATTTGAAGCGACCAGGGCAACGAATAATACGCTCTAAATCATTAAGACTTGTAAAAAATTGGTGAATTCCTATAAAAATCACTCCTTTTTGTTTTATAAGTGCATGTTACTATAAACAATACCCTCTTTATACGGTTTTCAAACAATTTAACAATGATTCAAGCTGTGTTTACAAAGGATTCACAATTGCTGATAAAGTAAATTCAGCTTGAATGCTATAATGAAGGGGACTGATGAAAAGGGGAGTACACAACATGTTTTCCATTTATACACTTCTTCTTTATATACATATTTTAAGTGCTATTCTTTCGATTGGGCCTTTGTTCGTTGTGCTCACCATTGTAAAAAAAATGCGTACAGCTTCCATGGATGACATGCCACCATATATAGAAGCCTTTAAGGGGGCCATTACGCTAGTCAAACATTCGGGGCATGTACTAGTAGCCTCGGGTATTTTGTTAATGTGGCATGCGGGCTATTATTGGAATACCTCGTGGATTGTATTAACCTTCCTCGTGATGTTTGCATCCATCGTATTTCTAGCAAGAGCGTTTAAACCAACGTTGCGTACTTTTAACACACCAGCATTTAATCATCTACAATTTGTTTCACTGTTGCATCGTAAAACATGGATGTATATAGTATTATTGCTTATTATGCTATGGCTGATGGTAGCAAAGCCCGTTCTTTGGTAAAAAAGATAATGTCATCTGCAAAAAAGCCCTTTTCACAAGGCGAGAGGTTGATTTCCGTTCAGCCAGCGTCCTTTCCAGGGGGCGTCCGATGAGCCGCTAAATCCCTTAGGAGTGACGCTGGCTTCTCTTCAATCAACCATTCTGCAGAAGTGTCTTTTCCTTATCAGCAGTAGCGATCAAATAACCCATTATTTGAATTAGGGCTTTTATTTTCAATGTGGAGAAGTGATGAGTGACGATACTCCTCATTAAAATGAGTAGTTAACACCTTCACTTTATTTGAAAAACTTTGCTAAAAGAAAACATTTTCACCTTTCATAAAGATTCTATTAATTGGTTTGTTTTTCAACACTATGAAAAAATCGCACCCTTAAGGAGTGCGATTTTTTTAGCTTACTAAGCGTTTAAAATAACTTTTTCGAATGAATACATAGCTAATGAGGAAAAGTACAAAGAAACAACAAGAGCTAGCTATGGAAACTTGTAAAAATGCTGTAGAAACCATTGTTCGCATAGCCAAAAGGGTAATTAGCAAGAGTGTAATAGCTATGGTGAATGGTACAAAAATAAGAATCGCCAATTCTTTAGTGATAATGGTAGCTAATTCATTTCTAGAAAGTCCTAACTTACGGATACCAATATACTTTTCCTTCTCTTGTTGTAATGTTGTTTGTAAATAGAAGTACAATATACTCATGGCTGCACTTAAGAAAATTAGACTTAACATGGAGCCGATAAAGAACATGACGCTTTTGACAAACATCTCTGTGTTATATAAATCAATTTTGGATGTTACATAACGTTCTCCAGGTAAAGAGGGTAAGTTATTAGTAATTGTATTCGCCAAATTTGTATGGGCTGTCCATTCTTCCAGTTCATAGATATACGTTTTATAAACAGGGTAGTCAATGATTTTGTAAATGTCATCAGGTACAATGAAATAACTTTGTTGGAAGCCAGTAGATAGCAGATTTTGCTCATGGGTGCTGGCTAGTTTGAAAGACTTTATAAACAGGTCGCTGGCAGTGTTTATTATTGGCGCTTCACCACGATTACCAGCGGCGGCAATAAACTCATCTTTACTTAGTTTGATTTCCTGATGCTGTATCAGATTAAAATTTGATAAAGGCATATAGCCAATACGTTGATCTTCGTTTGATTTAAATTCAATAAAATACTTGTGAGCTTCAACCGTTGATAAAGTATTTTCAAGATAATCAAGATCAGCCTTGACCATGTTGTCATCAGCTTTTGGATCAGCAATATATTGAAAGCTATATGGATAATTTTCTTCACTAGTCTTTTTTACATTGTAATAAGAGCTAAATAAAATACTTGTACATAGAAAGACACCGCTTAATAGGATAGTAATGAGAAACAGCATATTTGCATGTGATTTCATTTTTGCATTTAAATTGGACGCCAAAAGCATATTTGTTTTTTGAAGATAGGCAGGAGACTTTTCATATATTTTCAAAAACAAACGAAATCCTTGTGTAATAACTAAATAAATCGTACAAAGAATGCTAATAAATAATAACAGATAATAAAGGACACTTAACGTGTCTACAATGGAATGCTCGATTTTTAGCAAGCAAGCTAAAGTGGCAGACATCAAAATACTTAGTATTAATAACCCATAATGAGGCTTAATAGATTTCTCGATAACTGTATCACTTTTTAAGAGTTGGATAGACGCTTCTTTATTAATGAACCTCGTAACAACTGTCGATATCACAACAAATAAAATCAGAAATAATCCTATGGTTATACTAATTGCTTGAAGAGGCATGTACATACCAAATGTTTCTGCCTTTAAAATGACTTTTGCACCCATTAAGAAAAGAGGTGTAATGACAAGGCCGAGAACGATAGCTGCCAGAATAGCTAAAATGCCAATTAACAGATTTTCACGGAAGACCAGCTTACGAATCTGCTTCATGGAAGCCCCAGTAATCATAAATATTCCTAAGGTCTTGGTCTTCTTACGTAAAAATGCTGTGATTGAATAGGTAATGTAAATAAAAGAGAATAAATAAACGAGCATACTAGCTAGCATTAAAGAAATTCCAAGTGTAGAGTCTGGATCGAGGCTCTTCAGATTTGGATGAAAGACGATAACAGAAAATAGAAAGAAAATAATAATAGAAAACATACTACTCAAGAAGTAAGAAGCATACGTCCATTTGTCACGTAAAATATTTTGAATCACAATATGATTAAAGCTCATGCTGTCCACCACCTAGAAAAGCAAGCGTGTCCATAATTTCCTGATAAAATTGCTTACGGTTGTTGCCTCGATGTATTTCGTTATATAATTTCCCATCTTTAATAAAAATAATGCGATTGGCAAAGCTTGCTACATAAGGATCATGTGTCACCATGAGAATAGCCGTATCAAGCTCTTGATTAATTGAGGAAAATAAGTTCATGACATCATTGACAGCCTTTGAATCCAAGTTTCCTGTAGGCTCGTCTGCTAACAATAAACTTGGCCCATGTATAACGGCACGAGCGATGGCTACTCGTTGTTTTTGTCCACCTGAAATTTCATAAATACGTTTCGGCAATAGTTCCTCGATACCGAGAAATTGAGCGACATCCTTTAAACGTTGAAGCATTTTTGAAGCAGGTAGGCTATCTAATGTTAATGGCAATAAAATATTTTCTTTCACTGTTAATGTATGCACAAGATTAAAATCCTGAAATACAAAACCTAGTTCAGTGCGTCTAAATTTGGCGAGGTCCTCATCATTTAATGCGTAAGGATTATGATTGTTTATGAAGATATCGCCAGCGGTAGGACGATCAATAGTGGATACACTATTTAAAAATGTTGTTTTCCCACTACCTGAAGGTCCCATGACAGCTACAAATTCCTGTTGTTGTAGCTGAAAATCGATACCGTTTAACGCTTTATAGGTGATCTCACCGATATATTCCTTGTGCAAATTGGTTACTTGTAGTATGGCGTTACCCAAATTAAAACAACTCCTTTATGGTCATTAGATACCTTTAGTATAGAAAAGGAGCGGCACATAACCTATTTCTCTTGATGACGTGAAGATGACAAAGTTGTCATCTTCATTTTTTAAGACTGTTTGAAAAATTAATGGAAAAAATAGTGACATGCTCAGAAGATTGTAAAGTGAAGGGGTGCTCTAGTGTAGTTAATATTTTTTTCACTAGATATAAGCCTATACCTGTTGCTTCGCCACTTGATCGCCCCTTCATACCTGTATAAAATAAATCAAAGACTCGTGCTATTTCGCTAGAAGGGATGGTCTCACCACGATTGGTTATGTGTAAAGCCTCATTTTCATAGTCGATATGAATGGTGCTTGCCATTTCACTATATTTAATGGCGTTATTTAATACTTGATAAAGTACAATTTTTAACCACTTTCGATCTGAATAAATGATTTGGTCTTCAGCAAACGTCAGCTTTGGAAAAACTTCTCTTATGATAAAAAAATCCTTCAAATCATTGATGACTTCTTGCACGAGCCCTTTTAAAACAATAGGTTCAATTTTTAAATCAGCTACTAAATGTGATGTGCGCTCATACGTTAATAACTGATTGAGGGTAAATGTCAATTTATTGCACTCTTTATTGATGGTATGCCATTGCTGCAATTCATCAGTGGTCTTGTTGGGTGTAGCTTGAACGATTAATTGAATAACAGATAAAGGTGTCTTCATTTGATGTGCAAAATGTGATAGAACAAGTTGCTTCTCATGTGCTTGTTCTTCCAAGCTTTGCTGTTGGGTTAAAAATAAATACTGTATTTGCCTTAGCTTTTTACTATAGTATTGCTCAATAGCTGCACGTGGTTCAAATAAATGAAGGTCATCTTCTGTGTGGATACTTTTTTGTAAATGATGATAAAATTTTCTTCTTCGATAATAACGACCAAGTAGCCACAGAATAAACAGAAAGCTGACAAGAAAAATAAAGTAGGCATAGTGTGCGGATAGGTCATCTAATACATGAATAATCAAAGGTAATAGGAGGAAGCTTATGCTATAGAGAATAATGATACTAAGATGATCTCGAAAGAATAGCTTCATTTACCTTTCTCCACCAATTGATATCCAAGACCACGAATCGTTTTAATCTCAAGTTGAGAGTGTACGGTTTCAAATTTTCTACGTAATCGGCCAATATTCACAGACAAAGTATTTTCCTCAACAAAGGTTTCATCATCCCAAATAGCACTTAAAAGCTTTTGACGCGGCACTACATTAGGGTAAGCTTCGAATAATAACTTACTAAGTTGCATTTCTTTTAGCGTTAACAGGCTCTCATTGCCTTTTGTTTGAAGACGAACTGTATCTGGATTTAAGGTAGTATTGGCTATTGTTATGGTTGAAGTCTCGGTTAAAGCATATTCACCATAGGTACGCCGAAGTAGTCCATTTACTTTTGCCATGAGGACATCCAATGAAAAGGGCTTTGTAATAAAGTCATCGGCACCATTTTCAATTCCATATACTTGATCAATATCATTTACTCTGGCAGAGACAATGATGATGGGACAGGTTGAGAGTTGACGGATTTTCCGTGACCAAAAATAGCCATCGTAAGTCGGGAGATTGATATCCATAATGACTAGGTGTGGTTGTATCGTATTAAACTCTTCAATAATGTGTGGAAATTGTTGTACAGTAAAGCATTCAAACTGATATTTAGCTAAATGCTCGACAATCAGTGAAGCTATATTTGCATCATCTTCTATTATGTATATTTTGTACATACCTATCGATCCTTCCTTTATTCTATATGTATAATGTACCCTCATTTCAAAAAATCTATAGAAAAATTGTTATTTTAAACTTGAGAAAAGAGTCACTACAGATTCAAATTGGCACTGTAATGACTCCTGTTTTTAATCTTTAGGTATATGGAAAGTAACATTTGTACCCTGATTAATAGTACTTTGAATTTGTAATTGTTGGCCATAAATTCTTTTAAGTCGTAGATTTGTATTTCTTAATCCTATACCAGAGCTTGTCCCTTTGTAATCTTCTTGCAATTCCTCCAATTGAGTAGGGCTAATTCCCACACCATCATCAATCACACTAATGGATACATAAGTTGTAAATTCTTTAATACGAATACAAACAGTACCGCCTTCTTCTTTCTTTAATATACCGTGTCGAATGGCATTTTCAACTAACGTTTGTAAAGAAATTGGAGGAATATCAATTTGTATTGTTTCATCAATATCCCATTCAATCTGAATTAATTCTCCAAATCGCTGCTGTTTAATGTAAAGATACGAACGAACTAAATCGAGCTCATGCTGTAGTGGTACTACTCTTTGAAGATTTCGGACATCGAAGCTAGCATGTAAATATTCACCAAAGTGATGCATTAAATCAATCATTCTATCTGTATCAATAGTACTAAGTGAGGCAATGGTATTAAGTGTATTAAATAAGAAATGTGGTTGGATTTGAGATTGCAGCCAAGCACTTTCTAGATGTAGACGTTGTTGAATACTATATTTTAAATCAATTAAAGCTCGACTTCTTACTTTTAGCTCTAATGCATTAATAGGTTTTGTTACATAATCATTAGCACCATAGGCAAAGCCTGTATAAACATCTTCAGGGTGCTTTCTTATCGTCAATAATAAGATGGGTAATTCCAGTAATGAGTATTGTTTTCGTATTTTTTGAATCACAGCATAGCCTGAAATATACGGTAGCATTGCATCAACAATTACTAAATCCCATGCTTCTTGCTGAATGAGGGCTAGAGCTTTCTCACTGCTTGTAACAGTAGTAATTTCGTATTCAGAGATAGAAAATATACTTTTCATGGTTGCTAAATTCATAGGGTCATCATCAATCATTAAAATCCTGAAATGCTTATCTGACACCATGGATAACTCTCGTTCATTTGTTGTGGATAGCTGAGTTTTAGCTTGTGCATTAAAGGTTGCGTATTCCTTATTTTGTGTGCTTTCATCTGCAAGAGGTAATGTAAAATAAATATTCGATCCTTTGTTAGGAATAGATTGTATATTTAACGTACCACCATGCAATTCAATCAGTTTTTTTGAAATAAGTAGGCCAATGCCAATGCCTTCATCATATTCCTGACCCTGTTCATAGGGAGAATACAAAAGACTTTGTACAACATTGTCCATTCCTTGTCCAGTATCACGAATGTGGATAATAGCCATATGCTGTTTTTCACGAGCAATAATTTCTATAGAGCCTTCACCTGTATACTTTAGGGCATTATGCAAAATGTTAAATAGGATTTGAATAAGGCGATTTTCGTCAGCTAATACATTTGGGAAATTTGGTGGTACTAAAGATACCATATGTATTTGCTTACCATTTGCAATAAAGCGGAGGATATCAAAAACTCCATAAACAGCACCTTGAAGATTTACACTTTGTGTATGAAGATGTAAATCTCCTTCTTTTAAACGAGTAAAATCCTGTATGTTGTTTAACGTAAAGGACATACTTCTACCTATATCGATTAGGTGTTTGAGGTTTTTTTCATCTTCAGTAACAAGTTTGTTCTGTTTGTTGTCATAAATGGATTGACCTAGGGTAATCATCCTATTCATTGGACTCCAAAGTTTCTCTGCATTGCTTGTAAGGAATTCATCTTTTAAAGCATCCTCGTGTTGTAGCTTTGTCACTAAGTTTTGAATTTGCTGAGAGTTCTCATGAAAACGTTTGAACCAATAGCTAGAAAAACCAAGCATGATAAATAAATAATCGAATGGATAAACGGGAATATCGAATACGTATATAGATTTAATGAAGCCCCATATAATACCATTTGTTGTGCCGATAGCTGTTAGTGCAATAAAAGCAGAGCTTCTTTTTTGGTTTTCTAGATACTCTCTAAGAGCCAGTATCACTACGTAAAGAAAGGATACTAGATAAAGTACGAAGAAAATATTCTTCGTAGGTATCAGCCATGGCATTGGTAAAACAATCGTGAGTATTGCATTCAAAATATAACAAGCAAAAATCCATTGAAATGTTTTAGTGTTGTGATATTTGACTAAGAGGACTCTCATAAACTGAACAAAGAAAAAGGAGGCTCCTAGGAAAATAATAGTAGAAAGCTTATAGGACCATACATAATTCAGATGCAACCAATCCAGTAGGGAGCGATCAAACGTAATTAATTCATCTGCTAAGGGCAAAAGAAAACCAAATGTGAAAAGTAAAACGATAGATTTTCGATAGATGAACAAATATACAAGTATGCTAAAAAGAGAGAATATGATTAGCATAACTACAATAGTTGAAAGAGATAGCCCTACAATTAATTGATGATGCGTCATTGCTGAAGCAGTGCCAAATAAAATCCTTTTATTAATAATAGGACTTGTAGGTGTATCAAAATTAGATACATGAAGTGTGAGATTAATTTCAGATTGCGTATTAGTAAAATAAACAGTATAAGGTGCAGCTTGGCCTTCATGGTCTTCCGCATTATCTGCTACTTTTCCTGATTTACCTACTAGCTTTCCATTTATATATAAGTTTGAAGCAGTTGATATAGCAGGGATACGAATGGCATATCGATCATTATCTGAAGTGTTAGGTAGCAGAATTCTTAACTGATAAGTGCCATAGGGTTGAGTTGTTCGCTCTTTTTTTAATGCAGGAATATTTTGTATATTATAGGTATTGCTATGACTCTCTTTGTTACCTCCCTTATTTTCAGAATTCACAAATTGTCCGGGATAATAGATCCACCCTCCATCCAAAGAAATAACTTCTTCCGATATAGTCAAATTGTTTATGTTGACCACACCATCTTTGGCACTAGGCTGATGTGTAGAGGGGAGGAAATAGTTTAACCATAATATCCTTAGAAAAGTAAGGGCTATAAAAATGGCAATAATAATAAGTAGATGTCGGGTAGAAGCTTTTCTCAACACAGCAATTTTTCCCTCCTAATGAATCTCTATCTACCATGCCACGAAATTGGAAAAAAGAAAATATAATGGATAATAAAAGAATGCTTTAAGCCTATATAAATAGAACAATTTGGAGTTAGTAGTACTATCGATTTTTTCCTTTTAAATTGAAAAAGGAAAAAATCATTAGTGTTTAAGTTTTCTTTAAGAGGTTTAACGTATGATGATTGAATAAGTATATCAAAATTTAAACATAGATAAGATTAACGACAAAACATCTCAATGGGAGAAATGGTCTATTGTGGGTAAATTCAAGTTAAAGTTATCGTTTCTTATTATTAGTGTGACAACTATTGTTGTCCTCATGACATCTAGTATTAGTATTTGGATTAGCTATCGGAATTTCAATGAAATTTTGAAGGAACATAAAGCAAATGTACAAGAAACTTATGTAATGGAAGTCTCGACAATTACGGAAAGCTATTTACAAGATGCTAAGACAGATGACCATTCATTAGAGCCGTATACGCAACAAATAGTTGATACTTTATTTGGTGAAAGAATAGTGTCCTTCAATTTGTTCTTTAAAAAAGTCCTAGGCCCAATCATAATAGTTATAGTAACTATTATGGGATTTGCTATTTGGTTTGCTATCAAAATTATACAGCCTCTTAAAGAGCTATCGAAAAGGATTGAAGAAGATGAAGGAGTACAAGGGATTGAGGAAATCGCTGATTGGTATCATGAGGTAAATTTATTGAAAAAGAATGTTCAAAATATGATGATCTGTTCGGAAAGTAAAATCAATGACTTAACAGAGCAGTTGAACTTAGATTCATTAACAGGGATTCTTAATCGCAGAAGAATGGATCAAATTTTACACAAATTAATTATTGATAAGGTTCCACATGCCATTATCTTAATAGATTTAGATGATTTTAAAAGTATAAATGATACATATGGTCATACTGTAGGGGATGAAGTTTTAAAAGCCTTTGCGATTACTATGCAGAGCAGTGTCGGGGAACAAGGTTTTTGCTTTAGATTTGGCGGCGAAGAATTTATGGTCATCTTACCTTCTATGAATATAGAGGATGCAGTCCAACTAGCGGAAAGCCTCCGAATTAAACAAGCTTTACAAGAAACTGTGTGTGGGAGATCTGTGACAATGTCTGCTGGAATTACGGCTTTTACCCCTAATGTCCAGAGTCCCAATCAACTGATAGAAATTGCAGATCATGCTTTATATAAGGCTAAACAATCTGGAAGAAACTGTTTATGTATTGTAAGTAATATGA
The DNA here is from genome assembly GCF_016757845.1 of Lysinibacillus sp. HST-98. Classification (NCBI taxonomy): domain Bacteria; kingdom Bacillati; phylum Bacillota; class Bacilli; order Caryophanales; family Bacillaceae; genus Lysinibacillus; species Lysinibacillus sp. HST-98. The sequence goes on along the minus strand of NZ_JAENHX010000004.1, from coordinate 406,935 downwards.
GACAAATGATTGTTAAATAATATTAAACTATATAAGCATGCTAGCACTTAACGCTAGCATGTTTTTTCATATGTCCTTAGGGGTAAACGCTTGTTTCGTACTCTTTTTCATGTGCCTGTAAGACATTTTGAAAAAGTTCTGTGGTTTCCTGAGATGGTGACACATTTAATTCTGTTAATAGAAGGCTATTAAACGTATGATATATTTTTATAGCTTCTGCGCGATTTCCAATTTCAGTATAATGTTGGATTAATTGCTGCACGATTTTGTCGGAATACGGATTAAACTCTAAAGCAAATAACAATGACCGCTCTCTGTTTTTAAGATTCTGATTTTTAGAGTAATAAAGTATCAATTCATCAAGTAGTTGACTAAATTGTTTATTCATCAAATTTGCTTTACTAGTAGTCCATGCATAGTCCATTGTTGCCATAAACTCACCATGGTAATTTTGGATGAGTTCCTCAGCTTTTTCAATATTTAATCTTCCTGTTTCAGCTTTGGTATTTAAGATATCCTCCAAATCAAAGGCATCACATTGAAAATCGTTTAGTTTCAAAATATAGCAGCCATTCGCATATTCAATGACATCCGTGTAGCCATAAGCTGAAAGTGTTGTACGTAAGTAGGAGACAGTAGTATGCAATTGTACTCTGGCTTTTTTTACATCCGTATCACTCCAAAGTGAATCTAAAATATAATCACGAGGTACTGGCATATGAAGCTGTAAAAATAGAAAGGCAAACAACTCTTTTGTTTTAATTGTTCTCCAATGAATTACTTTTTCATCAAAAGAAACGACAAACTCTCCAAAGCATCTGATTTGAAGCATAGGCTTTTGATGCGTTCGAGTTTTCTCCGATGATAGTTCTTTTTGGAACAGCTTTTGTATTCTGTTAATTGTCATTTCTAAGCGAGATTTTGAAACTGGCTTTAATAAATAATCAAGAGATTGTACATCAAATGCCTGAACAGCATAGTCTCGATAGGCAGTTACAAAAATGATACAGATATTTTTATCCCATGTTTTTATCAATTGTGCTATTTCTAATCCGCTCATACCGGGCATTTCAACGTCTAAAAATGCTACTTGAAAGTCTAAGTTAGGTCCTTCTTTCAGTACATCCTTTGCTGTAGTAAAGGTTCGAATGACCTCTATGTTATCAAATTCATTTAAATGTTTTTCCATACTAACCAGAGCTAATGGCTCATCGTCCACGACAATTACCCGAGTCACATAAGGAACCTCCTTTCGATAAATATGGCTGTATGATCAGATTGAGATATCTATTATAGATCCTTTGTATGGGTGAGTAGGAGCTGTTTGTTGCTGAGGTAGTTCTTTCAGTAATTCAATTGCTGTAGTTGTATTTAAATTAAGAGCATTTTGCATGACACTCATCTGTACTGTTTGTTGGAGCTCCATCAGCTGGGATGACATAAGTGAATTAACTTCCATTTTTATATTCCCTCCTTTTCTTTTTTATCGGCTTAATATAGCAAATATCTAATATAAAAAAGGCCTAAACAGCCCTACTAAATTATAGTTTATCCGCAATAAATTGATTAAATTACTAAAAAATTAATTGAAATTGTATATTTTTCCGTTTTTATAGTAATAATTCCTAATATCAGGCAGCTAGTCCTGAGTTATTAATTTGCAAACTTATTGTTGCTTACATAATAGAGCGCTCAACTCTAGTGTGCTAGCAACAGATTTGCAACAAATAATAAAATGATGGAGGTATTACTAAACATGAAGAAAAGAGCATTAGCTTTAGCGGTAGTATTGACATTTGGTGTGAGTCTCTATGCTAGTCCTTCCTTTGCTAAGGACAAATCGCCAGGTAATATACTATGGGCACTCCCGCAAATTTATAATTTAACTGTAGGTGAGTTCCAGCAATTAAATGAAAAGGATTCATTATGGTTTTACCCAGAGCAAGACTTAGTAAAAGACACGTCAAAAGCAGAAGAACCGTTGGGGGATGAATATGTCATCAAGGGTGGCGATACTTTATTTTCAATAGCTCGTATTAATAATGTGACGGTAGACGATTTGAAAAAATGGAATCACCTTGCGTCAGACTTGATTTTAGCTGGTGAATCGCTAGCTATTAAAGCGTCAGCTGCAAAACCAAAGCCAAAAACTTCCGAGGGGATTGCAACAGCTACTAAGCCTGCTGCACCAGCCAAAACAAAACCAGCAAGTGCTCCAGCAACTGTTTCTGGTAAAACATTAACAATGCGTGCTACTGCCTATACAGCCTATTGTGAAGGCTGTTCAGGAATTACAGCCAATGGAACAGATATAAGATCGAATCCTAATTTAAAGGTAATCGCTGTAGATCCACGAGTTATTCCACTCGGTACGAAGGTTTGGGTGGAAGGTTATGGTGAAGCAATTGCTGCTGATACAGGGGGAGCTATTAAAGGAAATAAAATCGATGTATTTATTCCTACTGAAGGACAAGCACTTCAGTGGGGTGTCAAAACAGTAACGGTAAAAATCTTAAATTAATTATGGAAGGGGTTTCTCGAACTTTGGGAAATCCCTTTTATTTTGGTTGAGTTTCCTATTCAAGCTCCAATGAAATAGGAGCCATTATAGAAGCATAAATGACTAATTGTGCATAAGTACTGAAGAAATTGGAAATCATCAGAAAGAGAGGAGGTATTTTTATGAAAAAAATAAGCTTAATGAGTCTTTCTTTACTAATTTTTGTTGCGGGTTGCAGTTTTTTTGATAAGAAAGAGGAAAAAGTAGCTGTCAATGCATCTTCCCCTTTAACAGCTACTGCAAAAGTGATTGGTGCTAACAATGAAAGCTATGGCAATGCATATCTTCAAGAGGAAGATAATGGCGTTATGATGACGCTTGCATTAACAGGCTTACCACCAGGTACACACGGTATCCATATTCATGAAGTAGGAAAGTGTGAGCCACCTAAATTTGAATCAGCAGGAGCCCATTTTAATCCAACAAACAAGAAACATGGTAAATTAAATCCTAATGGCTATCATTTAGGGGACCTACCAAATTTGGAAATTGGTGAAGATGGCAATGTGGATCTTAACTTTTTAGCTGAGGGGTTAACTTTACAAAAGGATCAACCTAATTCGCTGTTAGATAGTGATGGAAGTGCTATTGTCATTCATGAATCAGCGGATGATTATAAAACAGATCCTGCTGGTAATTCTGGAGCAAGAATAGCCTGTGGAGCCATTCAATAGTATACAATGTCTGACTGTATCTGTTTGTTTTCAGATGCAGTTTTTTATATTCTATTCATTATTTATACAGTTAGAATAGTTATTTTATTTTATTAAAAAAAGAAAATATGAGTTTATTATAGATATAAAGGGGGTAATTAAATAAAGCTATAGCTCTGTAAATTAATGGTTGGTAAGTAGTTTTGTATAATTATAAAAGTCTGAATTTACTATAAATATATTGACATTATTATACTAAGTTTGTTAATTTTAAATAGATTCTTAAAAATAACCAAAGGGCTTTGGTTTAACATTAATTTTCTTATTATTTCCAGCAAGAAAAAAAGCACCCAAGCATAAAATTGCCTGGTTCGACTATATTTTAGCATTACTAGCTATTGCAGTAGGTTCGTATTGGTCTATGAACTATACAGAACTTGTGAATCGCAATGGCTCCATTACACAGGTAGACTTTATTGTTGGGCTAATAGCTGTTGTACTAGTTCTTGAGGCTGCTCGACGTGCTGTAGGGTTGCCAATTACAATTATTGCAATCGCTTTCTTGATTTATGCTTACTATGGCCCGTATTTCCCGGCATTTATGGCGCATAGAGGACAGGATTTGGAGAGTATCGTCAATCTTATGTACTTTACAACTGATGGGATATTCGGTACACCGATTAGTGTATCAGCCACATTTATTTTTGTATTTTTACTATTCGGGGCATTTCTTGTGAAAACAGGGGTTGGCCAGTATTTTAACGATCTAGCAGTTGCACTAGCTGGAAAATTAATTGGTGGTCCTGCGAAGGTAGCTGTATTCTCAAGTGCACTTCAAGGTACGATTTCTGGAAGCTCTGTAGCTAACGTAGTAACGTCAGGCTCCTATACAATTCCAATGATGAAAAAACTAGGCTATCGAAAAGAGTTTGCTGGTGCTGTGGAAGCAGCTGCATCGACAGGTGGCCAACTTATGCCGCCAATTATGGGGGCTGCTGCCTTCCTAATGGTTGAATTTATTGGTCGAGGGATTACGTATTGGGATATAGCAAAAGCGGCAGCTATTCCTGCTCTTTTATATTTTACAGGTATTTGGATTATGACACATTTCGAAGCAAAAAGAGTTGGTCTAAAAGGTCTGCGAGACGATCAAATGCCAAATCGTCAAGAGGTATTTAAAAAGATTTACCTTCTATTACCGATTGTGGCGATTATCATATTAATGCTAACGGGTACAGCAGTTATGCATGCTGCATTATATGGAATTATTATTTCGATTGGTGTGGCTATGTTTAATAAAGAAACGCGTCTTAAACCAAAAGATGTGATTGATGCGTTGGTAGAAGGTGCTCGAACTGCATTAGGTGTCGTTGCAGCTACTGCTTGTGCTGGGATTATTGTGGGTGTCGTTGTAAAAACAGGACTAGGTTTAAGTTTAGCAAATAGCTTAGTAGCTTTAGCTGGTGGGAGTATTATTTTGACACTTATTTTTGTCATGATTGCATCGCTTATTCTTGGGATGGGTGCACCAACAACAGCTAACTATGTGATAACATCGACAATTGCTGCACCAGCAATAGTGGCATTACTATCTCCAAATACACCACAAGAATTAGTGCCAGTAGTTGTATTACTATCTGCTCATTTCTTTGTGTTCTATTTTGGTATTATTGCAGATATTACACCGCCTGTAGCCCTGGCTGCGTTTGCGGCATCAGGTATTTCTGGTGGTGACCCTATCAAAACAGGTGTAAATTCAGCGAAACTTGCGATTGCGGCATTTATTATACCGTACATGATTGTTTTCTCCCCAGCATTATTAATGATTGATACAACCATTCCGCAAATTTTATGGGTAGTATTTACTGCTATCACGGGAATGGTGGCAATTGGTGCAGGGGTGATCGGCTACTGGTATCGTAAACTTTTCTGGTTTGAAAGAATTATTTTGATTGCGGCAGGACTATTACTAATCTATCCAGAAAAATTCTCGGATTGGGTAGGTTTAGGAATATTTATTGTGATGTTTGTAATTCAATTTCTATCCCATAAAAAAGGAAATCATCCCGATAATATGAATGGCAAAACGGGAGTTTCAGTCTCGTAAATTTTGGGTTTGCATAAAAATCTGCTCAATTAATAACTATTAATGAGCAGATTTTTTTTAAAAGGGAAACTCGTTTTAGAAATCATAAGAATCAGTGGCATTTTTAATCTAATTTTGTGATAGGTTTTATAGTTATAATGCATAATGGATATAATTTATTGCAATTTACTAAAAAACTATTGTATAATCCTTTTATCAGAAAATTCAATAAATAAGGAGTGGTACAATGGGGAAGTTGCAAAATTCAAAGTTTGAGACGTATTTAATGGATCAAGAATCTGATTTGCGTGAAGAGGAAGAGAAAAATGGGGAGCAAATGGTAAATATTCAATATGAAGAGTATCCAGAAGGGTTTTTTACAAGTTTATAATGAAAATTTGGTGGGCTATGTTGAAAGTATACTAACTTTTAGCATAGCCCATTGTATTTTATACCTCTATTGATAAATGGCTTTTTCAGTGCATATGAATGTAATATATGATTTAAATAAGTGAATTAGGTCTGAAGACATATGTACTTTTCTGAAAAAGATTCATGTATAATGGGAAACAAAAATGCGTATAGAGGTGTAGTTATGTCGAAAGCTTTAACAGTAGAAGAAACGATTTATCAATGGTTTGATCATTTTCATCAATATCCCGAAGTAAGTTGGAAAGAGTTTGAGACTACTAAAAAAATTGCTTCCATACTGGATGAATTGCATGTTAGTTATCGTTTATTAGGTGATATACCAGGATTAATAGCTGAAATTGGGACTGGTAATGAAATTGTTGCAGTACGTGCTGATATTGATGCTTTATGGCAGGAAGTTGATGGGAAATGGCAAGCAAATCATTCGTGTGGACATGATGCGAATATCTCAATGGTTCTTGGTGCATTATTACTACTGAAAGATCGCACCTTACAGCATCGTGTTCGTTTCATTTTCCAACCTGCTGAAGAACTAGGAAATGGCGCGTGCGCAACGTTTGATAGAGGCGCAGTTGATGGAGTATCACATTTATTTGGTGTTCATTTAAGACCAATAGAAGAATTACCACTTGGCAAAGTTTCGCCTGCGATTCATCATGGTGCTGCTTATTTTTTAGAGGGATCTATTCAAGGTATAGATGCACATGGTGCTAGACCACATCAAGGTAAAAATGCCATAGATGTTATTATGGCCGTGCAACAAATGCTACACAGCATTCATTTATCACCATTTGAACCTCATTCTGCTAAATTAACAAAAATTATTGCAGATGGGGGTAGTACGAATATTATTCCTGGTAATGCTAGTTTCTCAATGGATGTTCGCGCACAACATAATCAACAACTTGAATTGCTGCGCAGTAAAATTGAATCTGGCTTGAAATCAATACAACAACAATTTGAAATTGATATGAGTTGGAAGTGGGTAGATTTCACACCAGGTGCTGAAGTTTCCCCAACTGCTGCGCTCATGGCGAAGAATGCCATCATTGAAGCTTTGGGAGAAGAGCATTTAGCAGATGAAATAACTACACCGGGCAGTGATGATTTCCATTTCTATACAGTTAAAAAGCCGGAATTAAAAGCGGCAATGATTGGAATTGGTGCCAATTTAACACCAGGATTACACCACCCTAAAATGTCATTTGATCGTAGTGCCTTAATTGATGCTGCGGAAGTAATTGCATGTGTATTAGAAAAAAAACCTGAATAAAAAAATTATAAAAAGCTATATGAAAAAATGTAATTATTTTTTCATATAGCTTTTTTGCATGAACATTTTTAATAATGTATGGATATTCAAGGGTTTGCATTGTTTTTTTATTGCTACTTGAAAACGTTTTATTACGCTAAAATAAAGGGATTTGCTAGGGAAGCATAAATTTTTTGCGTTGACTTTTAATTTTTTGAATATTAAGCTAAAAAACGTAAAAATTTATTTGCGTCTTGAAAAAACCGAAAAGGGATTTGGTGCAAAAAAAGGGGATGGAAAAATGAAAAAGGATATTAATGCGGGCTGGGCACTACTAACTTTTGCAATTATGATTATTACTATGTTAATTACAGTAGTTGTTTTAGAGCAAAGTCCTCACGTACCTCTTCTTGTTGGCACAACTGTAGCAGCAATTGTTGCCAAAATGCATGGATATAAATGGGCAGAAATTGAAGAGATGATGTATAAAGGGATTCGTCTGGCATTACCTGCCATTGTTATTATTATTTTAGTAGGTTTGACAATTGGGGCATGGATTGGCGGCGGTGTCGTAGCAACGATGATTTTCTACGGTCTAAAGTTAATTTCTCCAGCGTGGTTCCTAGTTACAATCATGCTGTTATGTTCAATTGTGTCATTAGCTATTGGTAGTTCATGGTCTACAATGGCGACTATTGGTGTCGCAGGAATGGGTATTGGTTTAAGTATGGGTATTCCAGCGGCTATGATTGCTGGTGCTGTTATTTCGGGTTCATACTTTGGAGATAAGATGTCACCCCTATCAGATACAACGAATCTAGCGGCAGGATTAACAGGTACTAATTTATTTGATCATATAAAGCATATGCTGTATACAACAATTCCAGCGTTGATTATTTCACTTGTTGTTTTTGGATTTTTAGGTAGAAAATTTGCAGAAGTTTCAATGCAATCTGAAGAAATTTTAACAACTTTAAAAGTGATGGAAGAGAGCTTTGTTATTTCTCCTTTACTATTACTAGTTCCAGTCGGAGTTATTGTATTAGTAGCTAAGAAAGTGCCAGCAATTCCAGCTTTAATTATAGGGATTGTTTCAGGTTTCTTACTACAAATTTTTGTCCAAGGTGGTTCAGCAGCTAGTGCAGTACATGCATTACAGGCTGGCTTTGAAATCTCTACAGGTAATCAAATGGTAGACGAGCTATTTAACCGCGGTGGTTTAGATTCTATGATGAATACGGTTTCAATGACGATTGTAGCGATGACATTTGGTGGTATTTTAGAGTATTCAGGAATGTTAAAGGCATTAATGAATGTAATTGTGAAATTTGCCAAATCTACAGGAAGTCTTATTGCTTCAACGATTGCAGCTTGTGTAACGACTAACGCAACATGTTCTGAGCAATATATCTCAATTGTTGTTCCTTCACGTATGTTTGCAGGTGTCTATCAACAACGTGGTTTACATTCTAAAAATCTATCTCGTGCATTAGAGGATGGAGGAACCCTAACATCTGTTTTCTTCCCTTGGAATACTTGTGGTGTGTTTATTTTAGCAACTTTAGGTGTAAGTGCAATGGAATATGCACCATATGCAATTCTTAACTTTGCTGTACCAATTATTTCTATTATTTATGGATACATTGGATTTGCTATTGTTAAATTAACGCCAGAAGAAATAGCAGAAGCTGAGAAGCGTAAAAAGGCGATAGAAGCAGAAAATGCGGATAATATGGTAATGGCTGACTAAAATAAAAAATTCTCGTAGATCCACGTGTATCTACGAGAATTCTTTTATAGAGCAGTTTAGTAAGTTGCAAAATTCAATTGGTAAATTTTACGAGGACGTCCTTGCTGATGGGTCATTTCTTCACCAACAATATTTACATAACCATTATCAACTAATTTTTTAATAATACGCTCTGTAGTACGTCGTGTTACTTGGAGGTATTCAGAAAGATTTTGAGATGTAAATTGAGCTGACTGTCGTTCGTTACTGAAATTGATTATTTTAGAGATATTCAATGGACTTAAACTTGTAAGCTTAGCCATTTGTAAAACATAAGGATCATCGGTTTTTAAAGAAATTTTACCTTCTGTATTCGGGAAAGGCCCTAATAAGTTTTTATGTTCATCAAGAATATAAATTTCAAAAGGTTTAGTAAATGTTAAAGCATGCTGAGCATTTTGTGTGGCCTCCAAAATGGAATAGCCATAGCCGAATGCTAGCTTAAAAGGTTGTTCAACTTGCTGTATGAGCTGCTCTAAGTTTTCCTTTTCGAGAGCATTTTGAAGATGTCCAGCAGTTGTGTATAGCTCAAAGGAATGCGTTGTAATTTGCTTAATGGTTGAAAATGTAGCTTTCGCAATTTCACTTAAAACAGTTGATTCAATGGAAGAATTTTTAGGGATTTCTAAGAGACCCACTACAGCCTTGAAAGCTTCTGATTTGGTTAATAGTGATTTTGATTTTGTTTCTTCAAGGCATTGAATAATTGACTTAGTAGCATCTAACATTCGCATTGAGGGTATTTGAAGTGCTTGTAGTTCATCAAATACACTATGAATACTTGTAATGACAAAATCAATACTTTTAGAATTCCACAGGGCGATATGGCGTTTTAAAATATTCTCAGTTGGTTCAGTAATCGAAATATGCTGAACATGTGGCTTTTGACCACGAAATTCTATTTCTGCTAAAACATTATCAACGAATGCAGGATTCATTACATCAATGGATATCCTGTCGATAGCTACAGCATGTTTGGCTACTAATGATAACAATGTTGTAGAAATGGTTGTTTCATCTTGCTTAATATAATTCCAAGGTATTGGAATTTCTGAAAGTAATGATTGAGTGTGTAGATAGGGTAATGTTCCTCCAAATAATATTGCATCACATGGTTTTATTTGCTTCATCAAAGTAGGCGCTTCAGAGGGGTGGCTGTAAAGATAAAATTCTAATTGAATATCGGCTATGTTTTGTGCGATACTAATAATACGCTTCATAAATGCTTTTGAACATATCATCGCTATTTTGGTAGACATGGGCATCGATCCTTTTCTATTTTTTTAAACATTTAGCGACGTATTAGCGACAACTTAAACGACAGAGGAGACTGATTACGATGAAAATTAAACAAGTAGAAATTTTTGCTATACATTTACCGCTAATTGATCCATTCATCATTAGTTATGCTACATATGATACAATGCCTTCCATTATTTTAAAAGTAACTACCGATACAGGTGTGGTAGGGTATGGTGAAGCTGTTCCTGATGAACATGTAACAGGTGAATCATGGGAAAGTACATATGCTGTGCTAAAACATCAGCTTGTCCCAGCTATTATTGGGGAAAGTCCAATGGCCTTTGAAAAGCTACACGATAAAATGAATAAAGTTGTGAAAGATGTACCCGCAGCAAAAGCAGCGATCGATATTGCTTGCTTTGATATTGCTGGGAAAGCCTTAGGGGTGCCTGTATACCAACTCTTAGGTGGACGTTATCATGAAAAATTCCCAATCACACATGTACTAAGTATTGGAACACCTGAAGCAATGGCAGAAGAGGCAGCTAACCGAGTAGAAATGGGCTATCGCTCTTTTAAAATGAAGGTAGGTACAGAGGTGCTTCGTGATGTAGCCCGTATAAAAGCGGTACGTGAGCGAGTAGGCGAAGACATTGCTATTCGAGTGGATGTAAATCAAGGTTGGGGTAATGCAGCCACTACTTTACAAGGTTTACGTGCTATGAAAGATTTAAATATCGATTGGCTAGAGCAACCTGTCGATAGCGAAGACATTGATGGAATGGTAGAAATTAAATCAAAGTCTGATGTGACATTAATGATTGATGAAGGACTACGAGGCGTACGTGAAATGCGTGAAATTATTGCCAAGCGTGCAGCAGATAAAGTAAATATTAAATTAATGAAGTGTGGTGGCATCTATCCTGCTATGAAGCTTGCTGTGATGGCGGAAATGGCAGGAATTGAATGTCAAGTTGGTTCCATGGTAGAGTCGTCAGTTGGTTCTGCTGCAGGTTTCCATGTAGCATTTTCTAAGAAGATTATGACGAGTGTAGAACTAACGGGTCCATTAAAATTCTCAAAGGATGTTGGGAACTTACATTATGATGTACCATTTATTTGCTTAAATGAAAAACCAGGATTAGGTGTAGATGTAGATGAAGCTGTCATCCAGGAATTATGTAAGTTTTCAACTGTTGTCACAGCCTAAGGAGGCGTAATATGGAAATTATCTATGATGGTATGCTTGGTGAGACACCGTTTTTTGTTATAAAATTAACGCTCCAACATTTACAACAAATTGAAGAGCTACAAGTTGAGGTTTATGAGGCATTAGCAGACCAAAGTATCCTCCAACCCTTAAGCACAGAGGAATTTGAATATATTTTAAATGGTCATGGAATGATGATAGGTGCTTATGTAGGGGAAGAATTAATTGCCTTTCGTGCACTGTTAAATCCGCCAATTGATGAAGAACACCTTGGCTATGATTGTGGAATTGCAGAAAACGAATTTCAACGTGTTTTATATCAGGAAATATCGAATGTTTCACCAAAATATCGAGGTTACGGATTACAGAAAACATTAGCTACCGTAGTGATGGAAAATATCGATTTAGAAAAATACGATTATGTTTGCTCCACTGTAAAGCCATATAATATTCCGAGCTTAAAGGATAAATTCTCGCAAGACCTCGTTATTAAAGGATTAAAAATTAAATATGTAGATAAGCTTCGTTATATTTTTTATAAAGACTTACGACAAGAGATGTCCCCGAATTTTACTGAAAAACAAGTGATATCGATGGGAGACACAACTGCGCAACAGCAACTTTTAAAACAAGGTTTCCTTGGCACGTCTATGTTTGAAGAAAACAACGATTGGTTTGTAGTATACGAAAAATAAAGCACAAAGCCTTACCATTCACATGAATTTGTGGAAGGTAAGGCTTTTTTAAAAGGCTCTATTATTTTTTCATTGGGCAAAAACCACAAGCCATTAAACCTGGGATATCTTTAGAAAAACAGCATGATTTTCTTACAGGAACGTTGACTAAATTAGTCGGGCTAAGACCACCTGTATATTGTGCCCACCAAGATTTATTGGAGAAGCGTGCCCATGTTTTTGGGTCCTCTAAAGCCTCAATATCCTCCATGGCTTGATCGGCTAAGCCGGGATTAGATAATAATATATGATAATGCCATAGCAAATAGCCGAAGAAATTTTCCCAAATGGTAAGGGGGGAGATGGAGGTTACTTTACGAAGCTGTTGGACAATGACATGGCCATCGTAAAGAATTTTTTCAATAACAGCTTGGCGTTCATCTTCCTCAACGAAGCGCCAATCATTTGGATTAGCAAACATAGCAACAGTAAAGCTATTAAATTCCTTGGCAGCATCAAAACGCAATTCAAGTGGCTTACCATCCCATACTTCGTCATAAGCGGCAAGCATATAAAATTGCATAGCAAAAAACATCCCATAGCGGCGTGCAAAGTGAGAAATAGCTGCTGTTTCTGTAGCTGCATCTGTTATACCCATCATAAGGTTTAAAAAATCAGGATGGTAAAAGTCTTTATGTATATCAGCTAAAGTAAATAAAGTCCGCTTAGGTTCAGTTGTATAAATACTGTACGAGTTTAATTGTTGAACTTGATCCATTGTTAAAGCTGGCATAGTTATCCTCTTTTCCTTTGAACATCTGTTAACTTCATTATAAAGTAATCATTTTTGCTTCACAAATGGAATATCATGTTGTAAAATACATTAAACATATCAGAAAGGTGGGTTTTAAGGTGTCGCAACTTCATACAATTCCAAGACCACTTGTTAGACTGAACCAGTGGACGATTCTTCTGAGTGTCATTTTATCATGGGTAACAGGATTTACCTGGATATTAGTAATTCCACTAGCTGCAAATTTACTAGGTATTTTATGCAACTATAACCCGATACTTCGTGTAGGGAAGCTCTTTTTAACAAAGGCTCCATCTACATATATACCAGAGGATGCTCAGCAGCAAAAATTTAATTCAAGTATTGCTAGCCTTTGTTTAGCAGCTGGTTTATTCGGTTATCTGTTACATTGGCAGGTTGTTGGTCATATCTTTACTGGCCTGGTTGCAATTGCATCATCCATCGCAATAGCAGGCTTTTGTATAGGCTGTTTTTTACATTTTCAGTTGAAGCAATGGCAGTACCGACGCTCATTAAAAAAATCTTTTTGAAAAAGTAAAAAAATGATGAGATTATGATTGACATTTTAATTGATAATGATTATCATTATCGTATAAAGATTATTCCTCGTCTACAATACAGTGTAGAGAGGATGAACTTTAGCTACTTTTCTCCAGAAGTTTGCTAGTTCATGATTACGCTCCTAAAACCCCCCTCATTTTTTGGGAACGTGAAAATCTCAGACGACTTATTCTAAATTTAGAATAGAGTCGTCTTTTTTTGTAAAAACACAGCCCATAAAATAGACTGCTAAGAAGTTGTGTTTTGTTGCACAGCATTCTTTTTCCCGATAATCATTGTATAGTAACTATGTAATAGCATACCAACAATGATGACTCCGAGACCTGCAAGTGCAATAGGGCTAGGGAAGGCAATTCCTAATAGTAATACCTCACCTATAATAACAAAAAGAATTTCTGTTGACTGGGTTGCTTCCACCGCGGCTAGCTTGCCTTGATGGTCTCTTACGCGATCCGTAGCTATGAAAAATAAAACTGTTGCTATAACGCCTGAGCTGATTCCGACAAGCAATGATTGAAACATTTGACTTGCTGAGGGAAGTCCTATTGTAAGAATGGCATAAATAGCCATGATGATCCATGCTGGCATTGAAGCAATGGTCATTCCTAACACCCGTTGAAAAGTATCGATTCGTCCCCCGCAAACTTCCATCATTTTACGATTGCCAAGAGGGTAAGCAAAAGCTGCAACGATGACAGGTAAAATACCAAGCATTAAACTTTTAAACGATACTGATTGTGCATGAGGTATTTGTATAAGCAAAATACCTACTAAAATGACACATGAAATAAGCAAGGATACGAAAGGTATTTTTTGTCGCACTGTTTTACCAGCAATGATCGAAACAAAAAGAGGAGCTAATAATACACCAGCAACGATTGTAAACTGCCATGTACCTGAAACCAACCAACCTGGACCAAAAGCAGCAGCAAATGTTAATGGCGCATAAAATAAAACAAATCCAACAAAGCTCCAAAGTAGCCATGCTATAGGCTGTGCTTTTATTTCACCAGAAAGCTGTGAAAAGCCCTTACGATAAAAGACAATGATAAGCAAGAAAGGGAGCATAAAAAAATATCGTAATGATGCACTCCATAGCCAACTACCACCTTGCATTTCCATTGCATGATTTAAAATAAATGTCACGGCAAAGAAAAGGGAAGCTAAAATACCTAATGCAATTTCTTTCATAAACATCACCTCAATTTGAGTTTATAACCTCAAACCCTTTATGTAATTTGAAAATTCAGTAATTATAGCTGAAAAAATTACGAAGAGAGGACAAACCTCTCTTCGTAGCTATGAAAATTTTTCATGATTCTTTAGGTAAATGCGTTAGAAATAAGCTCACTCAAAACTAAAACTATTATTTTGCTTGCTGTTCAAAAAGCTGAACGATTTCTATGATAACTTGAGTTGCTTTTTCCATTGTTTCAGCGGATACATATTCGAATTTACCATGCATGTTTTCGCCACCAGCGAAAATATTTGGTGTCGGTAGGCCCATATAGGATAATTGTGAGCCATCTGTACCACCACGAATCGGCAGGGTATTCGGTGTAATATCTAATTTTTCCATTGCAGTACGTGCAATGTCAACAATTTCTTTTACAGGCTCAATTTTTTCACCCATATTGAAGTATTGATCTTCAATGGTAATACTCAGTGCTTGCTCACCAAATTGTGCTTGAATTTTAGCTGCAGCATCACGCATTAATTGTTTTTTCTCCTCAAACTTTTGGCGATCATGGTCACGCACGATATAAGAAAGCTCAGTATGCTCAAGAGCCCCTTTAAAGCTCATTAAATGAATAAAACCTTCATAACCTTCTGTCTTTTCAGGAACTGCGTCAGCAGGCATTTCATTTTGGAAGGCGATGGCCATTGTAATAGCATTCACCATTTTATTTTTTGCTGAACCAGGATGGACGCTAGTGCCTTTTGTAATTACTTTTACGCCAGCGGCATTGAAGCTCTCGAATTGTAGTTCGCCAAGTGGTCCACCATCCATAGTATAGGCATAGTTTGCACCGAAAGCAGCGACATCAAATTTATGTGGCCCACGACCAATTTCTTCATCTGGTGTGAAGGCTACACGGATTTTACCATGCTTAATAGTAGGATTTTTAATGAGGTACTCCATTGCTGTCATAATTTCGGCAATCCCTGCCTTATCGTCAGCGCCTAATAATGTAGTACCATCTGTTGTGATAAGTGTTTGGCCAACATAGTTTTTAAGCTCTGGGAAGTCAGTCGGAGACATAACTAAGTTTTCGTTTAACTGAATATCTCCACCATCATAATTATCTACACGCTGTGGCTTCACATTTGTGCCTGTATAGTCAGTAGCTGTATCAACATGGGCTAAAAAGCCAATAGTTGGTACTTCTTTATCTGTATTAGCTTCTAATGAGGCAAATAAATAGCCATTTTCATCTAATGTAATGTCTGTCAAACCAATTTCGGCAAGTTCGTCTTTTAAAACATGTAATAGGTCAAATTGTTTTTGTGTAGAAGGAGTTGTTTCGCTTGTGAAGTCTGATTGTGTATCAATTTTTGCATAGCGTATTAATCGCTCAATTACTTGTTCTTTCATAAGTATGGCCTCCTAATGTGTATATGTTAAAGTTCTTTGTGCATTCACAAAGCCGATTCCAGCCGCAATTATGCCTTGGCATAATTGATATTATTGTAACACTTTACTTCGGATTTCGGAATATTGAAGGATACTTAAAGCAATAAGTAATTGGGCGCTATAATAAGTCAGCATGATAATTTCATGAGAAAATGCTAGTGGCATGACAAATTTGTTAATAGCTAAATAAGAGTCAGATGCAATAAATAATAATGCACCACTTGTTGCCAGCGTAGAGCCAGTTTTAATAGCTGTCCAGCCCATTGTGAGTATCACAGAAATATAGGCGATTACTGCAATACCAAGAATGGTTTCACCTGTTTTAAAGACGGATCCCGCAATCCATATAGCCATACTTGCTCCATAGAATAATAAAAGTATTTTTGCCCAAGTTGGTACTTGCCGTTCATTTGCAGTAGAGAAAGCGAAAATATAAAAGATATGCCCGATAAGAAAGCTAGTTAGACCGATTAAAAACCACTGCAATGTATAGTCTCCAATCATGCAGAATACAAGTCCGGCAATAATCAAAAGTTGGTACTTTTTAATATGTAACGGCTTTTGAATCGCAGCTAAAATAATGATGAGCAACATAGGAATCACTTTAAAGATGAGTTTTAAACTTTCAGCAATATGGGAAAAGAGAAAAATATAATAAAGACCCAATAAAATAATGACACCTATTAATAATTTTTTTAACAAATTTTTCAGCTCCTTTCCTTTTGAAATTCAATATTTATGGTAGAATTCCTTTCTGTACAACGTATGTATGAAACTTTTTTAGTATGTAACCGTAAAGTAAGTAGTGAGAAAGAAGAAGAGAGGATGAACCAAATGACTAAGCTACTAATAGCTTCAGCAGTCATTGCATTGATCGCAAGTGTGTTAGTGACACCGCTTATTACAAAGAAGAGAGAAGATGGACAATCGAAAAAGGTAATCGGATACTTTTTTATTGGAGTCTTTGTACTAGGGTTTTTAGCCACAGGGATTACGTTATATGTAACAAAAATTGATGTAAATTGGCTTGTTTTTTGGCCAGCTATTATTTTATTAACGTTAGCGGGTGCTCTGCTAGCAAGTGGTATCGAACGGAAGATAAAAGGTGTTTTATTTTTAGCAAGTTTAGGTGTAGCTGTGTATGTTTTATCAGCACCCTTATGGAATGCTAATGAAAAATTTAAATCATCTGAAATGAAGGAAGAAGTTGAAATAAAACCATTCGATGAGACACAAACACCTGCAAGTGTACCACCGAAATTTGCTCGCAATAAAATGAAAAAGGCTTTCGGACAAGTGCCAAATACGAGCTACTATGAATTAGGGCGCTTACAAATTCAAAAAGTGAAGGGCGAATATGTTTATATCGCACCAGTTGAATTTTCTGGATTCTTTAAATGGATGAACGGTGGTACAACACCTGGTTACTTCATAATGAGTGCTACAGATTCTGCGGATAATCCTAAATTTATTAAAGAGGAAATGAAATATGTACCTTCCGCATATTTAAATGCTAATTTAGAACGTCATATTCGTTTACAACATCCATTCCTTGTTTTTTATGGTGACGTACAGTTGGAAGTAGATGATGAAGGAAAGCCGTACTATATTCGCTCATATGGGGAATTTATTTCTGCGCGTAATGGCTTTGATGTGAAAGGAATTGTCTTGGTTGATGCGCTGACGGGGAAATCAGAGGTCATTAAACTGGATCAAATACCTGAATTCATTGATGGTGCTGTATCACCAGAGACAGTAAGTTTACAAAACAGTTATTTCGGTAATTATGTACATGGTTTTTGGAACAGTATGTTTGGTAAAAAGGATGTAAAGATTCCTTCTGATGAAGGAACAGAGTCGAATGTTAGCCCAATTTTCGATGAGAAGGGTGATATGTATTACTTTACAGATTTTACAAGCCCTAAAGAAGGTGTGGATTCAATGTTAGGCTATTCACTAACAAACGCACGAACAGGGAATGCAACATACTATACAGGGAATCAAGACTCAAGTTATATGGATTCACAAGGTAATTTACAAATAATAGAGAAGAAATTTATTGAGAAAAAGTGGAATGGCGAAATGCCAGTGTTATATAACTTTTATGGGGAAGCGAGCTGGCTGACAGCGGTGCTAGATTCCAATGGTTTCTTACAAAATTATTTTATTGTTTCTGCAGCAAATCCTGAAATTTCCGTTTACGCTACTACTCCTAAGGAGGCATTGAAACTATATAAAACAGCCTTAAGTCGAGGAGGAAATACTGTAGATGGTAGCTCAAGTGCTGAGGAAAAACAAATAAGTGGTAAGGTATTACGTGTATATAAAGAACGTCTAGGCGATTTTACAACTGTATCTTTCTTATTAAACAATGGTGAAAATTATTTAGTGAGTGCCGAAACAGAACCTTTAGCAATTTATTTACAGGAGGGTGATGAGGTAATACTCACTTATGGCGATACAGGTGAGCAGTTCCTACCAGTTCGTTCACTTATAATTAGAGGACTACAATAAAAAGAACAAAAGACGATCTTGTTATTACGAAGATCGTCTTTTTTATGTAGCTTGCTCTTGAACATAGGTAAGCATCTTTTCTCTATGGTTCATAAATAATCTTTTAGCATGATCATTTAGTGTAAAGATTTCTTGTATATACCCCTGTAACAATTTATCTTCATATTTAAAAGCATCGCCGTAAGTGTTTTCTAAAATATAGGATAATAAAAGAGCATGCAAGACAACTACTTCTAAATTCTGTGTATTCGTGATGAATTTTAAATTGAGAATTGTAGTATGAGAAACGAACTGATTGACATACTCAATGGGTTTTTTATATACACTCAAATCAATATGTGGCTCGAGTCTTTTTCTTAATTGGGTGCATTCATTATTTAAGTCTTCAATTTTTAAGAATAAACCTCTTACACTTCTCTTATGTTGTTGTTCCAAGGTGCGAGCAAGATGTTTATTGATATTGGACATTGTTTGTATAACTCCTTTCTTTAATAGGTATCATTTATTAATATGAATGGAATAGCTGGAAAAGGAAAGAGTCTTTTCGTTTAATTTATGGTTAGATTTATAGAAGGGATCGTGTCAATATACCTAGATTGAATATATGTAGGTAATATTTTTATGTAAAAAATGGAATTATTATCATACGATAGTAATTCCATTTTGGTTCATTTATTTCCAATTAAACCCTTTTGTTGCTAAAAACTCTTTGATATGCGGACGTCGTTGTTCGATTAAAAAATCAGCCATCTGCTTTGTCCAGTTATCAATTTTTCTGTTTGACGAACGGCTGTTATAGTATATTTCCATTTCCTCGTTGTAGGCAGGTAAAAGCTCTTCATATTTTTCAACTTTGTATTCATTTTCATGTAATACAGCAGATACAGGTAAACGAGGTTTTACCTCATTGCGACGTGCAGGAACGCCAATTGTTAGCCCGAATAATGGGAAAACGTGATCAGGCAGATTAAATAATTCACTGATTTCAGAAGGTTTATTGCGTACACCTCCAATATAGCAAATGCCATAACCCATTGATTCTGCCGCAATAACAAAATTCTGTGCGAACAATGATACATCTGCTACCCCAACAAGGACATTTTCTGCAGAATCAGCTACAATATCCACTCCTTCTAGTTTCCCCGCCATTTGAAGTCGCTTGAAATCTACGCAAAAAACAAATGCCCCACCTGAAGTTTCATATTGACGTGGATTACCAGAGAGTAAGCCTAATTTTTCCTTTTTATCTGCATCTGTTACCCATATTACACTATAGGCTTGCACAAAATGTGATGTTGCAGCCATTTGTGCTGTTCCAATTAAATCTTCAATGATTTCTTTTGAAATCGGTTCTCCATCATAGATGCGTACCGAGGAATGGTTACGTAATAGTTCTTTAACCATTAAAAACTCTCTCCTTTGTGTCTGTTCTATACCTTGAGCATAGCACGCTTTTCTAGCAAAATCGAATAATGAGGAACAAAAAGTTATTTATAAATAATTTATAAATGTCGAAATTATCTCGTAAAGTAAAATATTTCATTTGATATAGATTAAATATTCTAAATAGTATAAAATTATGGAAGCGACTGTTTATTTGGTTGTGCTACCAAAAATTACATGATCTTTATTCACAAATGTTTAGACAGCATTAGCTATTAGGTGATGAAATCCTCCTGGAATAAAGATACATTCTCTGACGGATGTCACAGATTTACTGGAACCAAATATGCAAGTTGAACAAAAATGAAGTGGAATGGAGGAATAGGGAATGGAAGAAAAGTTAGCGAAAAAGCTTCGTTATGAACAATTACGAAGCAAGGTTGTAACAGCAGAAGAAGCAGCTTCTTGGATTAAGGATGGCATGGTATTAGGGATGAGCGGATTCACACGTGCTGGCGATGTAAAGGTTGTACCTCTTGCACTCGTAGAGAAAGCGAAAAAAGAGGATTTTCAAGTAGATGTCTTTACAGGTGCATCACTTGGACCTGAGGTAGACCAATATTTAGCAGAAGCAGGGGTCATTCGTAAGCGAGGTCCTTTCCAAGCAGATGCTGGCATTCGTAATAAAATCAATAGCGGTGATATCACATTTGTCGATGCCCATCTTTCCCATAATGCTGAGCTTGTTCGTCAAGGTATTATTGGACCAATTGATTTTGCGATCATTGAAGCGGCTGCTATTACAGAAGAAGGCTTATTAATTCCTACAACTTCAGTTGGTAACTCTCCCATTTTTGTGCAAGAAGCAGACCAAGTCATCATTGAATTAAACGTAGCACAGCTTGATGCATTAGAAGGTATACATGATATTTACGTACCTGCACAACAAGGAAAACGTGATCCAATTCCTTTACAGAATGTTTCAGATCGTCTTGGTATAATTGGAATTCCACTAGATTTAGATAAAGTAAAAGGCATCGTCATTTCGGATATATTAGATGCGCCATCAACGATTGTCCCAGCTGATGAAGAGACAGATGTTATGGCTAATCACTTATTAAATTTCCTACGTGAAGAGATTAAAGTAGGTCGCTTAACAACAAGTTTACGACCAATTCAATCTGGGGTAGGCTCAGTAGCGAATGCTGTATTGCTCGGCTTTAAAGATTCTGAGTTTGAGAACTTAGAAGTTTATTCAGAAGTTCTCCAAGATGCAGTATTTGAATTAATGGATGCAGGGAAAGTGAATTTTGCATCTGCTACTTCTATTACCCTTTCTGAGCAAGTAGGAAACCGTGTTTATGGGAATTTTGAAAAATATGCTGATAAATTAGTGCTGCGCCCTCAAGAAATTTCAAATCAGCCTGAAATTATTCGTCGACTCGGATTAATTTCAGTGAATACAGCATTGGAATTAGATATTTACGGCAATGTGAATTCCACACACGTTTCTGGTACAAAGATGATGAATGGTATCGGAGGGTCTGGTGACTTTGCTCGTAATGCACGTTTAGGAATTTTTGTGACAAAGTCTTATGCTAAGGGTGGAGATATTTCGAGTATTGTTCCAATGGTCTCGCATGTGGATCATACGGAGCATGATGTTGATGTCATTGTAACTGAACAGGGCGTAGCAGATTTACGAGGACTTGCTCCAAAAGAACGAGTGGGACTTATCATTGATAATTGTGCACATCCTGATTATAGGGAGCAGCTGTGGCAGTACTTTAATGATGCCAATGAGGCAACGGGTGGACATCACACACCACATGACCTAGAAAAAGCACTATCATGGCACGTTAACTATGCGAAAAACGGTACGATGAAGGATCCTGCTTTTACGAAACAATAGTCTTATCTTAAAAGCCTTGAAGGACAAATAGTCTGTTTCTTCAAGGCTTTTACGTTTTAATTTAATGAAAGTTCTATAATAATCCAATCCATTTCCAATACGTTGCAGAGAACAAAAGTACGAGAAGGAAACCGATAATGGTTAATGGAATTCCAGATTTCAAGAAATCCTTTGTTGTAAAGGAGCCTGTACCATAGGCAAGCATGTTTTGTGGTGCACTAATTGGTAATAGGAAGCCAAAGCTTATGACGAATTGTTGCACAATAACAAAACCAACTTGATCAACATTAGCCGTTAATGTGGAGGCTAAAACGATAAACACAGGTATAAGTGCTGAGGCTAAGCTAGTTGCGCTTGCAAAGCCTAAATGAATCAAAATGTTAAATAAAGTTACGAGTGCGATGGTTGCTAGTAAAGGCATAGTATCTAGCCCGAGTGAACCAAAAACTTTATCTGATAACCATGCAGCACCTTGCGTATTTAGTAAAATGGTTCCTAACATAATGCCTACCGCAAAGACGATAATTGTTCCCCATGGAATATGAGGCTCAACTTCCTTCCACGAATACACACCGATTTTAGGCATTAATAGAATCGCGATAGCAATAATTGTGACTGTTGTCGTATCAAATGGATGTAGTTTTCCTTCAGTTGCCCAGAAAAATAGTAAAACTACGGATGTAATGATTAAACGAATTTCAGGAGCCTTTAATGGGCCAAGCTCTGCAAGCTGTTTTTTGATGACCTCTTTACCACCTTCGATATTGCTAGTCTCAGGTTTAATTAAAGCAATCATAATGAAAAATAAAAAGATCGACATAATAATTGAGAAGGGGGCGGCATAAAGTAGCCAAGCACCCCATGAAATATCCACATTAAATTGCTCTTGGATAAAGTTTAAAGCCACCATATTTTGAGCTGCTGCAGTTTTAATACCAATATTCCAAATGGAAACGGCTTGTACCGAAGTAATAACTAATAAGGCAGCAAGCCGACTATCACGTGGTAAACCAAATGCTGCCACCATTCCAAGCAAAATCGGTACTACTGCGCCAGCTCGTGCTGTAGCAGAAGGTACAAAAAATGCGAGGACGATAGAGACTAAAATAGCGCCAAATACGATAGCTTTTGTTTTCGTTCCTACCAGTGAAAGAATCCAAAGTGCAAGTCGTTTATGTAGATTAGTAATTTGCATTGCTGCGGCTAGAAAAAGAGCTGCTGCTACTAAAGCAACGGCAGAATTACTAAAGCCACTTAAAGATAATTTTAATGCGCTAGCTGTTCCTAGCTCTGTAGTTGGATTATCCATTGACGGAGCGAGTCCTAGTAAAACAGTTACTAGTGCAATGATCATGGCCGAGCTCACAGGATATGAAACGGCCTCTGTAACCCAAAGGATGACTGCAAAAGCTAAAATGGCTAAAGCTCGTTGCCCAGCTATAGGTAAATCACCATTGTTAGGTAAAAAGGTAATAATGATTAGTAACGCGAATGCCAAGCCAATCCATAGTGGCTTTAAATTAAGTTTTGTAGCTGCTTGCTTTGGGGAAGACATATTTTCTCATCCTTTCTGCAATAAAAATGACGATTATTATCCATAACATCGGCCTGTATAATGTTTTATTAAGATAAGAATATGTTGATTTTATTGTAGAAAAAAATCGATGTGAAAATTGTGTTTTTTACAGCAATATGAGTAGATAAAGAGAAAATACATGGTCACAAAGAATACAAAAATATCCATGAAATATTATTTCTTTTTCTTAAAGGCAGAAGTTACTTTAGGCTCTGTGCCATTGACTAATCGTTTAATATTTTCAAGGTGCAGGATGATGGCTATGCCAAAAAGAAGAAGAGCTATAATGGTTGGGCCAATGCCAGGAATCCATAAATAAGTTGCTGTACAAAACACGAGATAAAATTCTAGAACACCAACAATTAAATAATTTGTTGCAAAGGATAAAATAACAAATAAAATAAGTGCAAATAAACCAATCTTCCAATCAACAGCAAGTAAAATACCAATAATGGAGGCAGTTCCTTTCCCGCCATTGAAGCCCATGTAGAAGGGGAAATTATGACCTAAAATAACCCCAGCAGCCATAATATAAGTAAGCAGCCAAATTTGTTCTTCTGTTAAATGAATGGCGTCAGCTAGATAAAAATGCGCACCTATAATAGCCACAACACCTTTGACTATATCGATGAGGGCTACTAAAACGCCATATTTCCAGCCAAGGGAAAGAGTAGCATTAGAGGCACCAGCATTACCGTGGCCTGCCTTTTTTAAATCAACCCCCGATAAAAATTGAGCCACTTTAGAGCCGTGAATACAGCCTATTAAATAGCCAATCATAAGAAAAATGATCACGGCCTTTACCATAAAAATACTCCTCTCAAAATTTTTTAAAATAGTGTATGCGTTCATATTACGTATAAGAGCAGACAGAAGTTTCGGAAAAAATAAAATTTACATGTTGACAGAAAAAAACTCTATGTTTATACTGTGTAACAACGATGGAAATTGAATCTCATACTCTTATCAAGAGCGGCGGAGGGATAGGCCCTATGATGCCCGGCAACCAGTAAGCAATGAGCTTACTAAGGTGCTAATTCCTACAGATTCTTACTTGGATCTGGCAGATAAGGGGAGGAAAACTTGCAACCGCAACCCTCTTCTTAGCTGAAGAGGGTTTTTGTTTTCTACAGAAAAATCCTCCTCATCTCCGGTACCATCGTAAAAAAATAACCATTTGGAGGTACACAATGACAAATTTTAAACCAGAAACATTGCTGTTGCATGGTGGTCAAGAGCCAGACCCAGTGACGGGTTCTCGCACAGTTCCAGTCTATCGCTCAACTGCTTTCGTATTTAAAGATACTGCTCATGCGCAACGTCTTTTTGCCTTAGAGGAAGCAGGGAACATTTACACACGAATTACCAATCCAACAGTTGATGTGTTTGAAAAACGTGTGGCTTTATTGGAAGGTGGAACAGCAGCAGTAGCACTTTCATCTGGTGCAGCAGCTATCGCATTTTCCATTTTAAATCTAGCTGGAGCGGGTGATGAGATAGTAGCAGCTAGTTCTTTATATGGTGGTACGTATAATTTATTTGCTAACACATTACCAAACTATGGTATTAAAACAATTTTTGTAGATGAAACAAACCCAGAGAATTTCAAAGCAGCGATTACTGATAAAACAAAAGCGGTCTTTGCAGAGGTTTATGGTAATCCAAGTTTAAAGGTTTTAGATATTGAAGCAGTAGCTAAAATTGCACATGATAATGGTCTACCATTAATTATTGACAGCACGTTCGCTTCTCCTTATGGTTCTACACCTATTGAATACGGCGCAGATGTTGTAGTTCATTCTGCAACTAAATGGATAGGAGGTCATGGTACAACTTTAGGGGGCGTTGTTGTAGACGCTGGTAAGTTTGATTGGACTAGCGGTCGATTCCCTGGTTTTACTGAACCAGATGCCTCTTACCATGGGCTACGTTATGGAATTGATACAGCTTCTGCAGCCTTTGCTACAAAGCTACGTGTACAATTATTACGTGATTTTGGTCCAACATTAAGTGCTGATGCTGCCTTTAATTTATTGCAAGGGTTAGAAACGCTTCATCTGCGTATCCCTAAACACAATGAAAATGCATTGGCAGTGGCTGAGTATTTACAAAACCACCCATCTGTGGAGTATGTAAATTATAATGGCCTAGAAGATTTTCCGACACATGAGTTAGCAAAAAAATATTTAAGAAATGGCTTCGGTTCAGTGCTTACATTTGGCATCAAGGGTGGACGAGAAGCTGGGCGAAAGCTTATTGATAGCGTGAAATTATTTTCACATGTAGCAAATGTAGGTGATGCAAAGTCATTAATTATTCATCCAGCTTCCACTACTCATCAGCAACTATCAGCAGAAGAATTAGTTCAAGCTGGTGTAACCGAGTCGCTCATTCGCTTATCCATCGGTTTAGAGGCAGTAGAGGATATTATTGCTGATTTAGATCAAGCCATTACACAGGCTACAACAACTGAACAAACAGTAGAAGCTTAAAGTTTAAAGCAAATGGTAAAATGTTGTGACGTTAACGTATTTTCTCATTCGATTAGCCTCATTTGGTAATGCGTTAAACGTTGCTACATCAATCTATTACTGCACCCATTAATTATCAGAACCTTATAAAAAATAATACCAAGTAATTTTATATGTATTATTGACTTTGTTAAATCCACGTTATATACTAAGAAATAAGTTAACAGTACAAAAATTTTTAAAAAAAGGTAAATGTTTTCATAAGTGCTCCCCCACTTTTGAATATATAGAAGAGTAGTTGCCTAGCCAGTGACTACTCTTCCCAAAAACTGATGATAAAGGAGTGTTTAAAATGGGTAACATCTATAGTGCGCAAAACATTGTATCCTATCTAATATATGAGCTAAATGAAGGGCATGTATTTGTCAACAATAAATCCATTCAACACCTTCTTACATCAGTCGAAAGAAAATGGCAGGAAGTATTTGGTCATACAGCATTTCAAGAACGTGTTTTTACTGAAGAAGACTTTACTGTTAAGGAAGTATTTGAGGCATATGAACAGTATGGTGTGAGCCATATCTCACTTCCTGCGACAGAGTTTTACTTGAAGTATGGTACATTTCAATTAGTGGAACGTACGTATGCAATACCAAATTTTACAGAAGAAGAGATTAGTCTTGTTCAACAAGCTTTAGCACAATACCGTTATCAATTGCTTTCAAAAGCAAGTTAAAACCCCCTCATATTTTTAAGCTCATTCTCTGCTGCTACAGGGAATGAGTTTTTTCTTTAAAGGGATTGTAATGAGTGTCTGAGCATACATATATATAATAGAAGAAAGACATTCATATATTGAAATGTAAATAGTCAATATTTGTTCAAATCTTATAGATTGATTAATAAAACGTATAATAAAGGGAATGAAACCGATTTCTTTTGCACATCTAGAGAAAACAAATGTCCTTCCTAGAAAGATTTTTCTTGTGCAAAGTGTGTATTTGCGTTACAATTTTCTTTAAGTTAAATTTTGAATTATTTGAATTTGTATGTGTACTAACACATATATAAATAGCGAAACTCATACAAAGAGAGTTGTTGGCTAAAGACTGCGGTGGGTGTCAAATTGTCATGACACAACCCCATGGAGAGTTAGCTTTAATGAAACTGCGGAATGTAAGTTGGAGGGAATAATAAGAATGGCAACTATAAAGGCAGCGATTTTAGGATTTGGAACGGTAGGTCAGGGGATTTACCATATTTTAAATGAAAAACGAGAAGAGCTAAAAAATAAATTAGGTATTGAATTAGAGTTAGCGAAGATTTTAGTGACAGATGCTAGTCGTGAACGTGTACCAGGCACAGCAAATTTGATGACAACAAGTATGGATGAAGTCTTAGCAGAGCCAGGTATGCAGGTAGTGTTTGAAGCAATTGTGAACGAAGAACCTGCATACAGTTATTTAAAGCGAGCGGTGGAACATAAGTGTCATGTTATTACTGCCAATAAAGTGATGTTTGCCAAACGAGGTTTGGAGTTGCAGGATCTTGCAAAAGCAAATGGCGTTTTTGTAGGCTATGAGGCTACTACTGCTGGTGGCGTACCTGTTATAAAAACAATGAAGAATATCTTACTTGTAAATGATGTAAGTCGTATACAAGGTGTCTTAAATGGCACATGTAATTATATTTTAACAAAAATGCGTGCACAGGGCTGGTCGTTCGAAACAGCTTTAAAAGAGGCACAAGGCTTAGGTTATGCCGAAGCAGATCCATATAATGATATATCTGGGCAGGATGCATTTAAAAAATTAATGATATTAAGTGCCTTAGCTTTTGGTGAGCAGCCTGACTGGTCAGATGTAGAGGTAATTGGGATCGATAGTATCTCTGCTGAACAAGTTCATGAAGCATGTGAAAAGGGTCTACGTTACCGTCATGTAGCTGAAGTGGAAAAACTAGCTGATGGTAAGATTATTGCAAAAGTAGGTCCTCAACTAGTTGATAAAGAGCATCCACTTTATCCAGTCGATGATGTGTTCAATGCGGTGGCATTAGAGACTAACTATATTGGTACACTAACATTAATCGGTCCTGGAGCAGGGATGTATCCAACAGCGAGTGTCATGGTAGAAGATTATGCTGAAATCATTGGGAAAAGAGCAGGATTTGTTGTGACAATCTAATAAAAGCTTTAAAAAAGGCCCGCCATTCAACAATGTTCAATTGTATGAATGGTGGGCTTTTAGTCTTCATCTTTGACGTCTATGTCCTCTGGAATAGGAGTAGCACGCCAAATTTCAATTTCCTCTTTTATACGTTCCAATTGTTTAAAATAAGTGCTGAATTGTCCACTATTGATTAAAATTTGTTGGCCATCGTAAACAGAACGGATGCGTCCTTCGTAAATTAGACGCATTACTTGATCCTCAGGCATACCAAGATCTATAGCTGTCTCTTCAATTGATTTGTACATACGATTCGCTCCTTTTACTGCTTTTATTATAACGTCCATTCATGAGAAAACATACTATTGGAATTAAAAGAAAAGTAAAAATGATAATTGTTTGATTTTGGATAAATATGTATGATTAGTATGGATAAAGATGTGAAGCGGGGATGAGTTGATAAATGCTAAATTCATTGTTTGTATTACTAGCAGCTATTCTATGGGGAATGACAGGTACTGCCCAAACATATTTGGATCAAGGGGTATCTCCAACAGCAGTGGCCATGGTTCGTTCTGCAATTGGTGGCAGTTTATTATTAGTTATTACGATTATAATGAGGAAAATTAACTTTTTAAGGTGGTCATGGAAATGGACAATTTTAGCTGCGGCTAGTATTGCGCTTTTCCAAGGTCTTTTCTTCTCATCCATTCGCCTAACAGGTATAGCCATTGGAACTGTTGCTACTATTGGTAGTGCACCAGTGTTTTCTGGTGTTTTAGAGTGGCTAGTATGGAAAACACGTCCCACAGCGGTATGGGGACTTGCTACATTGATGGCCATTATCGGATGTCTTTTATTGTTTATGAATAATGGAGAGGATTCTGTTCACGTTGGCGGTTTCATATTAGCGCTTTGTGCAGGTTTATCCTTTGCATTTTACACAAACATAAGTAAAAAATTAATGGCACAAGAAGAGGCATTACCCGCAGTTGCTATGACATTCTCCATTTGCGCTTTGTTTTTACTGCCGTTTTCTTTACAAGGTGGATTTTCCTGGTTAGTAAATGTGCACAACTTATGGACAATGTTATTTATGGGGATTATGTGTACAAGCGTAGCGTATTTCCTGTTTTTAAGTGGACTACAAAAAATTAGTTCATCCTCAGCTGTAACACTTTCATTAGCAGAACCCTTGACTGCTGCAATTCTTGGTGTGTTTTTAGTTGGAGAACACTTAAGTGTAGTTTCCTGGCTTGGAGTAGCGATGCTTTTAGGTGGCATTGTTGTTTTAACATTGGGTGGGAGAAAAAAGCTAAAACCTTAAGAAATTCTTCATTTTTATAATAGCTGGTTTTTAAGATTTAGAAGATACACTTATATTTGAGAGCGAGGTGTATATCATGACGAAATTAACAGTTCTTGTTACAGATGACGATCAAGATATTCGTGATGGTATTGAAATCTATTTAAAAAATGAAGGCTATCATGTCATTAAAGCAGCAGATGGCTTAGACGCATTAAAAAAGCTAGAGAACAATGAAGTACATTTAATAATTTTAGATATCATGATGCCAAATATGGATGGAATTACAGCAACCTTTAAAATTAGGGAAGAGCGCAATATCCCCATTATCATGCTAAGTGCAAAGGCGGAGGATGGCGATAAGATTCATGGATTATCGGTAGGAGCAGATGATTATGTGACAAAGCCATTCCATCCATTAGAGCTATTGGCACGTGTAAAATCACAGCTGCGCCGTTATGTGCAGCTAGGAACTTATAGTGAGGGAGCTACAAAAGTGGAAATAGACGGACTAGTTCTTGATGAAGAGGCAAAAGAAGTTGTACTAGAAGGAGAACCAGTTCGACTAACCCCGATAGAATATAAAATTACAGAACTATTAATGAAAAATGCAGGGCGTGTGTTTTCGATTCGTGAAATTTATGAACGTGTTTGGAATGAGGAAGCTTATAATGCTGAAAATATTGTAGCTGTTCACATTCGGAAAATACGTGAGAAAATTGAAGCTGATCCGAAAAATCCACGCTATCTAAAGGTGGTATGGGGCGTTGGCTATAAAATGGAAAAATAAACTAGAGAAGTATATGACAATTGCAGGATTTCTAGCAGGCGTTGTTGGACTCATTTATTTTGGTGTTTATGCCTATCAAATTGTCAATTCTCGCTCCTCAGAGGTTTTACAGTTACTAGAAAGAATTTTTTAGAGGAGTGTAAAGACTTATGGTGAAAAAATGGAAATCTCTTCTCGTGTTAATGTGTTTAATCTGGACAGTTTTCGGTATCTTTACTTTTTATCATGTGGGGTACCAGTATATTGGGAAATCATATTTCGAATCGGAAAATTTCCAGCATGAAATCGATAATTTCACTGCAGAACTAGGACCGTTAGTAATTAATGTACCGAATGCAGAGGAATTGAAAAATAAAATTGAGATTACCCAAACTGAAATAGATGATCATCGTAATTACTATGGTACATTAGGGCAGCAAATCGAAAATATTAAAGCACAATATGAACAGCGCATTCAGGAAGCTGTAGATGCCAATGCTACAGAATTAAAGACAAAACTAGAGACTGAACGGGATACTAAAATTAAAGATATTACCGCAAATTTTGAAGATGATGAGCATGTACGAAAGAAGATTTTTGCAGAAAAAGAAGAACTTATTGATAAATATATCAAAGCCGCTCAAACTGAATCCAAAAACTTTAGTAAAACCTATGATTATTGGTCATATGAGTTGACAAATACAGAAAATGGTAAAATTTACCGTTCTGGTGATGTTTCTGAAAGTAGTGCCTATAAAATAAAGTATACTGATCGAAAACCGCTATATGCATGGAATATCAGTGATAATTTAAGAGATATTTTTTACCGTACAGAAACGTATGTGAATGTAGATGACCTTTACGAAACGACAGAATATACAGGTGTAATAGCTATCTCTAAAAAAGCAGTAATATCAGAAGATTTGATACAAGGAGGATACCAACAATTTCAACAGTTTCAGCGCAATCAATATACCCATTACTTTATTTGGATCACAAGTATTATAATGGCCGTCTTTGTATGGAGGGGGCGTAAGGACTTATTACAGATAGTTATGAGCATGAAGGAAAAAGATCTATTAACAAAGTATAAAATTGATGTTCAAATTATTCTTTTATTAATAACAGCCTTTATGTATTTCTTTTCAGCACAAGTTGTTTTTGAATCTATAGAATATAATTCAATATATAATAATAATTATGTTCGTTTTATACTTGATATTGCCTTTAAAATAGTTGTTCTAATGGTAATTGGTAGTGTTTTCTTCGTACAATTAATATGGTTGTATACAAGAGTAGATACTTTGAAAAAGCTAGAGGAGAATGTGAAATCGAGTTATTTATGGTCACTTGGCGATTCGATGACTGACTTATTTATTAATCGTTCAATTGCATTGCATTCAATTGTAATGATAGCCGCAGCATTCTTTGGAGGAGGTAGCCTTGTTGCATTCATGACTGGAGTAGGGAGCTTTGCAGTCCTTGTGCTTGGTATTTGTATGCTGATAGGGTTCCCTGCTATGATTGTTTTCTTATCAAGAATGGGTTATTTAAATCGTATTATGAAAGATACGAAGGATATGGCTGAAGGACGTTTAAACCGT
This sequence comes from Lysinibacillus sp. HST-98, assembly GCF_016757845.1. Classification (NCBI taxonomy): domain Bacteria; kingdom Bacillati; phylum Bacillota; class Bacilli; order Caryophanales; family Bacillaceae; genus Lysinibacillus; species Lysinibacillus sp. HST-98. The sequence continues at coordinate 375,324 of NZ_JAENHX010000004.1, read as the reverse complement.
GATGTAAAGGTAAAAGGTAAATCTCCGCTTACAGGTCATGCAGAAAACCTCAATCATTTACGAGAAGGTGTGCGTACGTCCATGCATGAGCAGGCGAAAAGTGAGCGTTTAAAAACAGAGCTGATTACAAATGTGAGTCATGATTTACGTACTCCTTTAACCTCAATAATTACGTATACCGATTTATTGAAGAAGCCAAATATTACAGAGGAAGAACGGAAACAATACATTCATATACTGGATAAAAAGTCTGAACGTTTAAAAGTGCTGATTGAAGACCTTTTTGAAGTATCGAAAATGGCAAGCGGTAATATTGAACTTCACCGCAGTCGAGTAGATTTAACACAGCTTATCCAGCAAGCTGTAGGGGAGCATAAAGAGGATTTAACACAGTCACAACTAGATTTACGAATGACCATGCCTCATGATCCAATCTTTGCATATGTGGATGGTCAAAAATGGTGGAGACTTATTGATAATTTAATTGTCAATGTCTTGAAGTATGCGCTAGAGGGAACGCGTGTTTATGTGACATTTAAGCGTACGGCAGATGGCGATGCTGAATTTACGGTGAAAAATGTAGCAAAGTATGAAATTAGTGAAGATGCTGAAGAATTATTTGAACGCTTTAAACGTGCAGATGCCTCACGTCATACAGAGGGCTCAGGGCTTGGATTAGCCATTGCACAATCCATTGTCGATTTACACGGAGCAAGAATGAGCATTGATGTAGATGGCGATTTATTTAAAGTAATCGTTCGAATTCCAGCAGTTTAATGGTAAAAAGGCGGCAAACTTCTGCCGCCTTTTTTATTATAGGCCTAAATTTTTGGCGATAATAACCTTCATGACTTCATTAGTACCAGCATAGATCGACATAACAGGTATATCTCTATATCTTCTAGCAATCTTATATTCCTCCATATAGCCATAGCCACCATGCAATTGCATACATTGCGTAGCAAGGTCACGTGCATTTTCGGTAATCCAGTATTTTGCCATAGAAACTTTTGTCACAACATCATTGCCTGCAATATGTTCTTCAATCAATGATTCCAAAAAGGATTTACCAAGCTCAATTTTAGTAGCCATTTCAGCTATTTTAAATTGTGTATTTTGGAAGTCACCAATTGTTTTGCCAAAAGCCTGACGTGATTTCACATAGTCTAGCGTTAGCGTAAGCATATCCTCAGCGGCTGTTTGTGCGGCAATCGCTACTGCTAATCGCTCTTGTTGCAGTTTTTCCATCATATAATGAAAGCCCTTGCCTTCTTCTCCAAGTAGGTTTTGAACAGGCACTCGACAATCTTCAAAATAGAGTTCAGCTGTATCTTGGGCATGCATACCAACTTTTTCGAGCTGTCTTCCTTTTGTAAAGCCAGGTGTGCCCTCTTCAATAACAAGTAGGCTAATACCACGATGTTTTTTCTCAGCTTGAGGATTTGTTTTTACTGCGACAACCGCTAAGTTTGTATGGATGCCATTTGTTATAAAGGTTTTTTGACCATTTACGATATAATGGTCCCCATCGCGAATGGCTGACGTTTTGATATTAGCCAAGTCTGAACCTGTACCAGGCTCCGTCATTGCAATAGCTGTTATATAGTCGCCTGTAACACATTTTGGCAGCCAACGAGATTTTTGTTCGTGTGTCCCATATGCTTCGATATATGGGACAACAATGTCATTATGCAGGCCAACCCCGATAAGACTTGAGCCTATACGTTCAAGTTCTTCTTGTATAATGACGCCAAAGCTGAAATCCAAGCCCAGTCCGCCATATTGTTCTTCTACTTGTGGGCAAAGATACCCCATATCACCAAGCTTACGCCAAAAAGAAAGCGGAATAAGATGATCCTTTTCCCACTGTGCATAATGCGGTTCAGCTTCTTCAGCTAAAAACTTACGAAAGGTTTTGCGAAATAACTCATGCTCTGTTGTTTCAAATTTATAACGTGTCATTTGAAATAGCACCCCTTTTTCCTCGTAAATACGCAAATTTGCTCGTTCATCTACTATGTTACTGGAAGAAATGTGAAAATAAAAGTGGTATTTAATATGTAAATGACGAAAATGTCATCTATATACAGTGAAATGTCATGTAAAACGAGAGTAACGAATGAAATGAAAAGGTAAACTTAATTTTGTCATAGAATAAAGGGACAAGTTCCTACTTTCTTTAGAAGATTATTCAAGTGCTTTAAGCAATATGATTGATAAGTATAATGGTATAATCAATTAAATTATAGAAAGAAAGTAGAGGACTTGGTTATGCCAAAAGTAATCGGCGCTGTTCTTTTAATTAGTATTTATAGTGCTTTGACTTTCTATTTAGGGTGGGGAGTAAAGCAGTGGCTTGTAGCAATGGGGTGGTTTCGTTTTCCAGTATTATTTTGGATCGTGCTATATATGGTTGCTTTTAGTATTATAATCGGAAGATTACACGAGTCATTACGAGTGTTTTCTGTAATCAGTAATTATTGGATGTTTATCTTTGAATATGGCTTATTGCTATGTTTAGTTGCACAATTCATTATTTGGCTTACACCTTTTAAAAACGTGCAAATAATAGGTAGTATAGGAGTAGCAATCCTATTCTTGTTAAGTATTATTGGCTCCTATTTAGCCTACTCTCCAGTTGTTCGTCATTTAGAAATAACTGTTGATAAACAAGATAGTGATTTAAACACACTAAGAGCTGTTGTGGCATCTGATTTTCACTTAGGTGTGTTATCACATAAACGACATTTACAACGTTTTGTCAGTTTAGCTAATGAAGCACAACCAGATATTGTGTTGTTAGCTGGGGATATTGTGGACGATGACCCTAAATGGTTTGTTCAAGAGGGTATGGCAGATGTCATGAAACAATTAACATCTACATATGGAACATATGGTATATTAGGTAACCATGAATATTATGGCAAAAAAATTCCTGAGTTTATTAAGGAAATGGAAAATGCCAATGTGAAAATGCTCCTAGATGAAACAATTCTTATAGAAGAGGCGTTTATATTAACAGGGCAAGAGGACAGAACGAATAAAGAAAGAAAACCACTTGAGGTACTAAAGCCATCTGCTAATTTACCATGGCTTGTAATGAATCATACACCTGACGATTTGAACATGCCTTCAAAAATGGGCGTTGATTTACATATGTCTGGTCATACACACAAGGGACAACTGTGGCCGAATCAGTATATAACAGCTCGTGTATTTGAACTGGATTATGGTTATAAATTGAAGGAACAGATGCATACACTTGTTTCATCAGGCTATGGCTTCTGGGGCCCACCGATGCGAATTGGCAGTAGATCAGAGCTTTGGGTAGTAGATATAACATTTAAATAGAATGTGATAATCTAACAACCGGCTTCTTAGGTGAAATGGCAGTAGTATATACAAACGTAGTATTTTATAATAAGTGGGTATTTGATTAGAAAAGGTAAGGTGACATGGTGGAAATTATAGAGTTATTAAAAGCATTAATATTAGGCTTTGTTGAGGGTATGACAGAATTTGCACCAGTATCTTCTACGGGGCATATGATTATCGTGGATGATATGTGGTTAAAGACAGAAGAGTTTTTAGGGAAATATCCTGCCAACACATTTAAAATTGTTGTACAACTTGGTTCCATATTAGCAGTTATCGTAGTTATGTGGAAACGTATGCTAAGCTTAGTTGGTTTATATAATATTGAAGGTCAAGCTAAGTCCATAAATGGCCGCTTTAACTTATTGCATGTTATTGTTGGTATGCTACCAGCAGTTGTCTTAGGTTTTGCATTCAAGGATTTTATTGACGACCATCTTTTTAAAGTAGAACATGTTGTATATGCACTAGTGGCAGGAGCAATTCTAATGATTGCTGCAGATAAATTGGCACCGAGAAAACCAAAAGTTGATTCTTTAGATAAGATTTCTTATGGTTTAGCATTTAAGGTAGGGCTAGTACAATGCCTATCTCTATGGCCAGGTTTTTCTCGTTCAGGTGCAACGATTTCGGGTGGGGTACTATTTGGTATGAGTCACCGTGTTGCAGCTGATTTTACATTCATTATGGCTGTGCCAATCATGGCAGGAGCTAGCCTCGTATCCGTTTTGAAAAACTGGGATACTTTATCAATGGACTATTTCGGCTTCTATGCTGTAGGATTTATTAGTTCGTTCGTCTTTGCATTACTGTCCATTAAGTTTTTCTTAGCGCTTATTTCAAAGGTAAAATTAATGCCTTTTGCCATTTATCGTTTAGTTTTAGCCGCAGTTCTTTGCGTTATCATTTTCATGTAAACAATAAGTCACGCTTCTTCTTCAAGAAGCAGTGGCTTTTTTTGCGTCAAAATTATTGTATCATCCATCCGTTTTTTCAATAAAGTGAGAAAAAATGAGCATAAAGAATCATATCGAAGCATAAATTAATAGCAAATTATAATAATATTAGACAACATTTACCTACATATTGTTCATTTAACTGTTTTGAGATTATAATTGATACATAAAGTGTCTAATTATTTGTTGTTTTTTTATAAAAAGTAGGAATATAGACTTAGTAAGATATTTGATTAAATATATGAGGTGGAGAAAATGTTTCAACTTATCAATAGATCTAAGAAAAGTACAATTGAAATAAGCAATGAAACAACAATCGGTATTTTTATAGAAGATCCAGACCGTTTACTACAATTAAATCTTGTAGGGTTAAGTGTGCATGATCTTCAGCTGATTAATAGTTTAAAACCATATGTAGAAAGAAATGTAGTAGAAGTGGTAGCTGCATTTTATCATGCAATAGAAAGTGTTCCTGCCTTACAAAAGGTCATTCAATCACATAGCTCCAGCGAACGTTTACGTCAGACATTACGTCACCATATTATTGAAATGTTTGAGGGGCGAATAGATGAAGCCTTTTTAGAGAAGCGAAGACGTGTGGCAAAAATGCATGTAAAGATTAATTTATATCCGAAATGGTATTTAGCTGCATTTCAAATACTTGAGAAATCACTTCGCAAAATAGTCTATGAACTACGATTACCAAAGGGCGAAGAAGAGAAGTTTTGTGATGCTATCAGTAAAATATGTAATTTTGAACAACAAATCGTTTTAGAAGAATACGATAGCTACGCAAGTATACTAATTGAAACACAACGCAATAATGTTAGGGACCATGTAAAGGATGTTATAGGCGGAATTTCTACACAATTAGAGGTTCAATCACAAACTACGACTGAAACAGTAACAGAACTTGTATATAGCGCCAAGCGTGTCAACGCTTCTTTGAAGGAAAGTATGTATGAGGCAGAATCAATGCAAAAAGTGTCTAGTGAAGGCTATATTAAAATACTATCCATTAATGAGCAAACAGGGAAGATTCATCATAAGACCGTAGAAATGGCAAATATGGTGGAGCAATTAGATGCTTCCTCTTCGAAAATAAATGCCGTTGTAGAAATTGTGAAAAGTATTTCTGGGCAAACAAATTTACTTGCGTTAAACTCTGCAATTGAGGCGGCACGTGCTGGTGAGCATGGTAAAGGATTTGCAGTTGTTGCAAACGAAGTACGCAAGCTTGCAGATCAAACGAAAAGCTCTGTTGAACAGATTGCTGAGTTAATCATGACGTCAAATGGTATCACAACACAAGTTGTACAAGCTATTCAGAACATACAGGAGCTTGTAAATAGTAGTATCGAACGTAATGCTGAATCTCTAAAAGCTTTTGATGCGATTTCTGGTTCTGTAGAAAATTCGATCTCGAATTTCCAAAAAGTTGATAATCAAGTATCTGAATTAGCTACTATTATTGAATCGATTGGTGAATCTTCGGAAGAATTAGCGAGGGCAGCTAATCGCTTAAATACAACAATAAGAGAGTTTTAAAAGAAACATAGCTATGCATACTGTCTATGCATAGTTTTTTAGTATGTGAATTAAGATAAAAGGTCTTATTTTATGGATAAATCAACTAATAGGCTGATGAATTAGCTAATAACAAATTTTATAGAAAGAGGAAGATTACAAAACCCTAGAAAATGCTTGTTTTAAGTGTTACGCTATAGGCGAATTAGGGAATTGAGTAGAGGGGTGTTTGGAGCATGAAAAAGAAATTATTTATAACACGTAAGTTTCCTACACATATTGTTGAACTGTTACAGGAATTTTATGAAATCTCACAATGGGATGAGGAAGAAATTGTGATTCCACGTGAAAAATTGCTAGCAGCTGTCGCTGACTGTGAGGTACTGTGGGTAACGATAGCCGATCAAGTAGATGAAGAATTACTTTCGCATGCCCCCAACTTAAAATTAGTGACGAATTTAGCTGTTGGATATAATAATATCGATGTGAAGGCTTTAAAAAAACGAGGCATTATGGCGACAAATACGCCCGGAGTTCTAACTAATACAACTGCGGATTTAGTATTTGGCTTACTGCTTGCAACTGCTCGTAGAATTCCAGAAAGTGAAAGATATTTACGTGAGGGCAAATGGAAAAGCTGGTATCCAATGCAACTGGTTGGCAAGGATGTTTCAGGAGCTACAATTGGCATTATTGGCATGGGGAGAATTGGCCAAGCTGTTGCTAGAAGAGCAAAAGGGTTTGATATGAAAATCTTGTATAATAATCGCAGACGTCGTCATGAAGCAGAAGAAATGTATGGCTTCCAGTATGTTTCGCTGGAGGATCTATTAAAGCAATCTGATTTTGTTGTGATTATGACACCTTATAATAGTGATACGGAAGGACTCATTGGTGCAAAGGAACTTGCTTTGATGAAAGAAGATGCGGTATTAATTAATGCCTCACGTGGTGGAATTATTGATGAGGATGCGCTGTACGATGTTCTGAAAAATGGGAAGCTTTGGGCTGCAGGACTAGATGTGTTTGAACAAGAGCCAATTGCGATGGATCATCCTTTATTAACACTTCCAAATGTAGTAGCTCTGCCACATATCGGTAGCGCGTCATTAGAAACGAGAACGGCAATGCTAATGTTAAATGTAAAAGCTTTGACTGCTTATGGACAAGGAAAGGCAATATCCAATCGAATTGATTAAAAAGAGGAGCATATCGGTGAAAGATATGCTCCATTTTTTTATCTATTGAATAAATCGAATAAGCCACCGATACCGCCTTCACCTTTAGATTGACCGCCTCCACCTTGCGAAATAGGTGCAGCTGCAAAGACACGACTGGCTAAACGGCTAAATGGTAATGATTGTACCCACACTGTTCCAGGACCACGTAATGTAGCAAAGAAAATTCCTTCGCCTCCAAACAGGGCTGTTTTTACGCCTCCAACCATTTCAATATCGTAATCTACATTGGATGTCATTGCTACCAGACATCCTGTATCCACACGTAAAACTTCACCTGGTTGTAATGTTTTTTCATGAATGGCTCCTCCTGCATGAACAAACGCCATGCCGTCACCTTCTAGCTTTTGCATAATGAAGCCTTCACCACCGAAGAAGCCTACTCCAATTTTTTTCTGAAATTCAACGCCAACAGAGACCCCTTTAGCAGCAGCTAAGAATGCATCTTTTTGACAGATAATTTTACCGTTTAATTGGCTTAAATCCATCGGAATAATCTTCCCTGGGTATGGTGATGCGAAATAAACATGCTTCTTACCTGAGCCAACGTTTGTGAATGTTGTCATGAATAAGCTCTCACCTGTTATTAGGCGTTTTCCGGCACCTAATAATTTACCCATTAGACCACTTTGTGAGCCACCTCTTGAGCCGTCACCAAAAATAGTTTCCATATGGATCGAATCATCCATCATCATTAACGCTCCTGCTTCTGCAACCACTGTTTCCTGAGGGTCAAGCTCAACTTGCACATATTGCATGTCGTCACCAAATAACTTGTAGTCAATTTCATGATTATTCATAAAGGGATTCCTCCAAAAATAAATTTAATGATATTGTATACGATTATAAGCTACATTGGTTTCAATAGAAAATTAAATATTTTAGAAAAAAAGGGAATTAGTTAGAAAATGTCGAATATAAAAAACTAGAATGTGTATTATTTATTTTCATTTAACTAAGGGTATTGTGAATATACATAACCTTAAGAGGCTTCTAAGATTAGAAGTCATCCTCTCTATTGAGGTAAGGAAGTTAAGTGGAAATAAAGCCTCTGGCAGTTGTCACCGATTATTATGGAAATGCTAGTATGACAAGGTGTGGTTTTTATTGAAAATTCGGAATTTTGACATATTTTATCTCCGTTCACTCCAAGATTCCTAATGAGACATTTATTCTTTTGGTGGGGAGCAATTATTGATTGTATGGAGATAAAGCCACTGGTAACTGTCACGGATAGTGAAACGTGCAAGCACATTCCACTACTCGGACGCAATTATCCAAAGGCGAAATGGATTCTGGTTAAATTCATAGACTTATACCTATGGAATACGACTGGTACAACAGCTGAGGCATCATAGAGTATTTCAGGGGGTGTATGTAGTGGAGATTAAAAACTATATCGGTGGTAAATGGATCACACATTCACATTTACAAAGTATAGCAGTGACGAACCCTGCAAACGGTGAGCAGCTTGCTACCATTCCACGTTCTACTTCGAATGAGGTAGGCGAGGCTGTAGCTGTTGCTAAACAAGCACAAAAGAGCTGGGCACTTATACCAGCACCAAAACGTGCAGATTATTTATATGCCATCGGTCAAAAAATGAAAGAGAAAAAAGAACATTTGGCGACCGTTTTAACAAAAGAGATGGGCAAGGTCATTGAAGAGGCTAGAGGAGAAGTCCAAGAAGGAATTGATATGGCATACTATATGGCTGGTGAAGGACGTAGATTGTTTGGTGAAACAACACCGTCTGAGCTTGCCAATAAATTTGCTATGAGTGTAAGGGCACCTATAGGCGTTGTAGCACTCATTACACCTTGGAATTTCCCTGTTGCTATCGCCACGTGGAAGTCATTTCCTGCCATTGTTGCAGGGAATACATTCATTTGGAAACCTTCTAATGAGACTCCAATGATGGCCTATGAAATGGGTAAAATTTTTGAGGAAGTAGGCTTACCAGATGGTGTTGCTAATATCGTATTTGGTACAGGACCTACAGTAGGCACAGCATTAATTGAACACCCTGACGTCAAGGTTATTTCGTTTACAGGTTCTACAACAACGGGCAGTAAAGTAGCTGAGCTTGGCGGGAAGCATTTGAAAAAGGTTTCTTTAGAGATGGGTGGCAAAAATGCTGTTATTGTCATGAATGATGCTGATCTACAGCTAGCTACAGAAGGAATTTTATGGAGCGCATTTGGTACTGCTGGGCAAAGGTGTACAGCATGTAGCCGAGTCATTGTGCATAAAGATGTAAAAGAACAATTAGAGAAACGTCTCTTAGATGAAATGCAAAAGCTCACAATTGGGGATGGTCTAGATGAGGGAGTAAAAATCGGGCCAGTGATTAATAAAGCAGCATTGGAAAAAATTAATCACTATGTACAAATAGGTAAACAAGAGGGTGCTACATTATTAGCAGGTGGCAGGATACTAAATGAACCACCTTATGATAAGGGGTTCTATTATGAGCCAACATTGTTTACGAATGTGAAGCCTGACATGATTATTGCTCAAGAAGAAATCTTTGGTCCAGTCGTATCTCTAATTGAAGTGGCAAGTTTGGAAGAAGCAATTGAAGTAAATAATGGTGTGAAATTTGGCTTATCTAGCTCAATATTCTCACAGGATGTCAATACAATTTTCCGCGCGCAACGTGATTTAGACACAGGTATCGTTTATGTAAATGCTGGCACAACAGGTGCTGAAATCCATTTGCCATTTGGAGGTACTAAAGGGACAGGAAATGGGCACCGTGATTCAGGTGTAGCAGCCCTAGATGTATACACAGAGTGGAAAAGTATTTATGTAGACTACAGCGGTAAATTACAAAGAGCACAAATCGATACAGAGTAACAGATCAACGAAAGGGGATGTTCTTGATGAAAGTTGTTGTATTAGGTGCAGGTTTAATGGGGAAAGAGGTAGCTCGTGATTTAATAAAAAACGATAAAGTGGAGCGTGTGTATTTAGGTGATATCGACGTGAAAGTTGCACAGGACTTTGTAGATACGCTAGATACAAATAAGGTAGAAGTGGTAGAGCTACACGCAGAACGTGACGATTCATTAATGAACGTTATTTCGAAGGGTGATGTTGCCGTCAATGCATTGTTTTATTCGTTCAATGAACGAGTAGCAAGAGCAGCTATAGAGGCGGGTGTCCATTCCGTTGATTTAGGTGGTCATATCGGTGGCGTTACAGAGAAGATATTAGATTTACATGAGGAAGCGAAGGCAAAGGGTGTTACAATCATTCCTGACCTAGGTGTTGCTCCTGGCATGGTCAATATTCTAGCGGGCTATGGTGCTTCAAAATTAGATGAAGTAGAATCTATTAAACTATTTGTTGGTGGTATTCCAACTGAGCCAAAGCCTCCGCTTCATTATACACGCGTATTTTCTTTAGATGGCGTATTCGATCATTATACTGAGCCTTCAAAAACGATTCAGAAGGGCAAGCTTGAAGAAGTTCCATCCCTATCAGGCGTTGAACCTATTTATTTTGATGATTTCGGTGTGCTTGAGGCATTTTATACATCTGGTGGTATCTCCACATTGTATAAGACATTCCCGAATGTCCGCACATTAGAATATAAAACCATCCGTTATAAAGGCCATGCTGAGAAATTTAAACTTTTAGCAGACTTAGGTTTCCTTGATTCTGCGAATAAGGTAGAAGTGGATAATCAAGAAGTGCCTGTTCGTGCAGTTGTACGAGAGGCACTCAAAAAGAAACTTGAATTGGGCACAAAACCTGATGCTGTATTGTTACGTGTTATTGTAGCGGGTGAAAAAGCCCAACAGCAGGTGACATATGAATATGAAATGGTTGTACGTAAAGACATGACAATTAATGAAACAGCTATGGCACGTGCTACCGCAAATACGATATCAGTTGTTGCTCAGATGATTGGTGCCGGTGCTATTACAGAGCATGGTGTATTCCCGCCTGAAGCAATCGTGCCAGGTGATACGTATATTGAAGAGATGGCTAAACGAGGTGTGGTCATTAAAGAGACATCACACAAGTCTGCTATGATTGTGAAATGGTAGGTGCTAACCATGAACTTTGAAATGTCCGCTGAGCAGGAAATGCTAAGAAAAACAGTAAGACAGTTTGTTGATGAGGAAATCATTCCCTATATTGCAAAATGGGATGCTGAAGGTGGCTTTGATGCCAAGATTTGGTCCAGACTGGCTGAGCTTGGCTTAATGGGGGTTTGTGTTCCTGAACAATACGGAGGTAGTGGCATGGATTATAATGCACTTGCTATCGTATGTGAGGAGCTTGAACGGGGAGATACGGCATTTCGCACAGCTGTATCTGTCCATACAGGTTTAAATAGTATGACCCTAATGCAGTGGGGGACTGAAGAGCAAAAGCAACGATACCTTGTTCCACAAGCTAAAGGTGTACGAATTGGAGCTTTTGGTCTCACAGAGCCAGGGGCAGGGTCTGATGTAGCTGCCATGACAACAACTGCTGTACGTGATGGTAATCATTATATCCTCAATGGGCAAAAAACGTGGATCTCCTTATGTGATATTGCAGACCACTTTATCGTATTTGCCTATACTGACAAATCAAAGAAACATCATGGAATTAGTGCGTTTATTGTAGAACGTTCCATGGCTGGCTTTACATCTAAAGCGATTAAAGGAAAATATGGTATTCGTGCTGGTAATACAGGTGAGCTCTTTTTTGAAGATTTACGCTTGCCAATTGAAAACCGACTAGGTGAAGAGGGCGAGGGCTTCAAAATTGCCATGTCTGCGCTAGATAATGGTCGATTTACAGTAGCGGCAGGTGCTGTTGGTTTGATCCAAGCTTGCATAGAGGCTAGTGTGAAGTACTGTCATGAACGGGAAACATTTGGCAAACCTATTGGTGAGCACCAGCTTGTAGGACGAATGATAGCTAATATGGAAGCAGGCTATCAAATGAGTCGTCTCCTTGTCTATCGTGTTGGAGAATTGAAAAATAAAGGTGTTCGAAATACTCGAGAGACTTCATTGGCAAAATGGCAATCTTGTGATTTTGCGAATAAGGCTGCGGATGATGCGGTACAGATTCATGGAGCCTATGGCTATTCAGACGAGTATCCAGTTGCCCGTTATTTAAGAAACTCCAAAGCACCAGTAATTTATGAAGGGACTCGCGAAATTCATACGATTATGCAGGCGGATTATGTATTGGGAAGACGCCAAGATAAGCCTTTAAAAAATATGTTGCCTAAATGGCCATTTGAAGAATAAACGAGAGGGGAAACACTTCCCTCTCGTTTTTTGTAGTGCCTTAACTTACTTAGAAAATTTCAGAAAAATGTAACTTTCCTCTTTTTTACTAGTCTAATTAATAAACAAGTATATGAAGGAGAGGAAAAATGATGAAAAGTAAATGGTTCGCAATTATGCTGATTATCGTTCTAGCTATCGTGCCTGGTATTTTTACATGGATAGTGAATACAGATGTGACGGCAAAGGCGGCTAGCGCAAGTATGGCAACACAAAACTGGCAAGCATCTTTTTCAGTTGCTTTAAAGAAAAACAAAATAACTGAAGAATATGTCTATATCACTACGGAAAAAGGACACAAAGTACCTGCAACAATTGAATTGCTGGAAGATCAAAAAACGATAGTGGTGAAAAAGTTAGCACCAGGTAATTATCAATTGCATGTAAAAAAGGAGGCCTTTGCACAAGGCGGACTGAAAATAGCTTCGCAGACAATTCCATTTACAATTATCGAGACATTAACAGCCGTTAAATCGGAGAAAGAGTTACAGCAGTATTTTAAAAAGTTGTTAACAACTCAAAGAGTAGAAGTTAGAGAAGAAGAGAGCTTACAAAGTACAGCAAGTGAAGATAAAGCAACCGCTAATAATGAGTCTACAACTAATAATCAAGTAGAGGGGGTAGAAGAGGGAGACATTGTAGTTGTCAAAGATGGCTTTATTTACAATGCAAAAGATCAGAGCATTACAGTTGTGAATGCTAAAGATCCTAAAAATTTAAAGGTGGCTACAAGTATCAAATTAAAAGATTCCCAATATATTTCTAAGCTTGCGCTATATGACAATCTATTAATTGCTATCGGGGATCAATATATTGAAAAAGCTGGCACAGCTATGGTAACAGCCTCAATTTATGATATTTCAAATCCAAGCAATCCAAAGCATGTACGTGATGTTGGGCAAGAAGGCTTCTTGCAGGATATTCGCATAACGAATGACACATTATATTTAATCGGAAATATGTATCCAAATTACTGGATGCTACAAGAAAACAATAAAACCGATTTAAAGCCTAAAACATTTGATAGTATGGCAGGATTAGAGTACAAAAGTCTGCCTTTAGAAAAAATCTCAATCTTACCAAATACGATGGATGGTACGTATAGTTTAATTACAGCTGTCGATTTAAAAAATGGAGCTAAGACAACGGCCAATACGAAAGGGTATTTAGGTGGAAGTAGTGGTCTTTATATGTCAGAGAATGCCCTGTATTTAACGACACCAATGTATGAAAGTAATATTGATGTTTCATCAGAAAAGCGCGTCATGGATATGATTTGGTTACCGAGGTCAGCCGACACCCAAATTTTCAAGTGGAATGTAGATGGAACGACTTTGAACTTTGTCGGAAGTACGGAAGTAAAGGGAACTGTGCTAAATCAGTATTCAATGGATGAATATAAGGGGAACTTCCGAATCTTTACAACAGAAGGTAATACGTGGAATGAGAAAAGTACTTCCTATAACCATCTCTTTATTTTGGATGAACATTTAAAACCGCTTGGTTCAGTAAAAGATATGGCGCCTGGAGAAAAGATATATTCAGCTAGATTTATGGGAGAAAAAGCATATGTGGTGACATTTAAACAAGTGGATCCACTATTTGTCATTGATGTAGCGAATCCGAAAAAGCCTGCTGTACTAGGGGAATTGAAGATTCCTGGCTTCAGTAATTACCTACATCCATTAGATGAGACGCATTTAATTGGTATTGGTTATGATACGGAGCAACGCTATGATTCGTATACAAAACGTAATTTTACTGTGACAACCAATATGAAGATGTCCCTATTTGATGTATCAGACTTCCGAAATCCGAGAGAGCAATCAACCGTAAAAATTGGTGGGAAAGGTTCTTCCTCTGAAGTGCAATACAATCCTAAAGCGCTATTCCGCAATAAGGAATTCAACTATTTTGGCTTCCCTGTAGTACTGTATGAGGCAGGTAAGGGAGACGAAGTTGTCTATCAAGGTCATGGTGCTCAAATCTATGAGATTACTGCAGAGAAAGGGATTGTATTGAAAGGAAATATAATCAATCGTAATAATAATGAAGCCTATGAAAATTGGGAGCAGGTTGTACAACGTGTTGTTTATATAGATGATACGCTGTATACAATAGCGCGTAATGAAGTGAAGAGCTATCAGTTAAATGACTTCAAGCCTTTAGATACTTTAACAATAAAATAATAAGAAAAACAAAACAGTCAATTGAAAGGTATCAAGCAGCCTTCTACTCCAATCCTGTTATCTTTTTAGCAACGGTTTTCAACGATAGTGAAGGTGTTCATTATTCTTTATGATGAGGTGTTGTCACCCATCACTTCTCTTCATTGAAAATAAGAGTTTATTCACTCTAAGAATACAGATAATGGGCTATTTGATCGCTATGCTACTATGAAAAGGAAAGTCCTTTGCAGAATGACAGATGAGACCTTGGAGTGAACGTAAGTGAGTGAAGCGGTTCATCGGACGCCCCTGTAAAGGATGCTGGCGGAACGGAAATCAACCTCTCACCTTGCAAAGTTATTATTCTGCCGTTGACACCATCTTTTTTCAACAAAAAGGAAAGTCCAATGAATATTGAAATTCATTGGACTTTTCTTTGTAAATACTATTGGCGATATGGCAGTATCTCGGATACAGTCACAAATTCATAGCCCTGCTCTTGTAAATAGGAGAGAACAGCGTCAAGTCCGTCTGCAGTAGATTGATGAATATCATGCATTAAGACAATGGCATTATTGTGTAAATTATTTTTCACGTGTGGCAATAGCTGCTGTGCATTTCGATGTTTCCAATCCAATGTGTCGATTGACCATAGCACTACAGGGATAGGAATCTCAGCATTAATGGTGTCATTAGTTGCACCGTATGGTGGTCTAAAAACTGTGGCACCTTGATTGATTGCCTTCTCAATTTCAGTGGCAGTAGTGTTATATTCTTTCATCACTTGTTCCTGCGTAAGCTTTGTTAAGACAGGGTGGTTCCACGAATGGTTTCCAATTTCATGACCGCGCGCAAGAACATCCTTTACGATGTCAGGATAGTATTGTACACGACTACCGAGCATGAAGAAAGTAGCCTTTGCGTGATACTTATCAAGAATATTTAAAATTTGCTCCGTCACTTTTGGATGTGGACCATCATCAAATGTTAAAGCAATACGTTTTTTATTCGGATCACCAGTTGGTGGTGGATTAATGGGTTTTACATTTTCCATTGCGATTTGAAATTCGGAGGCTAACAATGGGTTAATAAGCGAAAGGGGTAGTTTCACTATTGGGATACCTGCTGCTCCACTAGCAATCTCATATTCATCGAAATAGATTTGTAATGAATCGTCAACAATAGCAAAGCGATTGAAGTTAGACCATTTTGGTTCTGTAGCTTTTAATAATTCATCGTTGAAAAGCTCATCCTTTAATTGGAGGTTTTTTTGCAAATCTTTTCGGACGTTTACAGCCAACGTAGATAAGTTATTCTCATCATTTTGTAAGAGCGTTTGGATCGTAACTTGTTCGCCCGTTTCGTTGTTAATGAAGAATGTTTTTGTGGAGACTTCGTGATTGGCTCCTCCTACATATAGCATTTTTGTTAGCACAAAGGAATAGTAATGCTCTCGGTATGGAAAAGTTTCAAGACTAATATTTAATTCACCCATAGCTTCTTTATCTTTATTTTTCTTCATCGATGTTAGATAGTTTTCTTTTGAATCCGATATGTACTGTAATACGGCATCATTAAAAACCTCGTTATCTGTTTGCGGGTAATGAATAGCAAATGGTGTTCGTTTGTCATTTGAAACGTCTGTAACAATACGTATGCCTGGAAACGCAGAACTTTCGGTCGATAAATGACTATTCACCGATTCCGTCTCCGATTCTTTTGAAGCACTAATCTTTTGAAACTTGAAGTCATCCTTTGAAAGGATAATAAAAAGTATAATAGTTGTTAAGGTCACAATAAGGCTTAGTAATAAGAAATCAATTATTGGACCGCGTCTTTTTCTGCGTTCCTGCATGGTTTTGGATACGCTCCCCTCTTTTTTATTTTCTATACAATCAGACGTGCCAGTCATTAAAAAAGTTATACAAATCTAGAATCTTTTTATGTATTTTTGTGGAAATATATTAAGATCACTTTTTCTTCAAGAATCAGCGAATTAATTGTAGTTGTACTTCTATTTAAGAGGTTGTAAAATACCTACTAAAATAGAAAAAACACATGCGTAATATTAGTGTAACTGTAAAAATAAATTGAAAGATAATCCATTGCTTATGAAAAATTTTCAGTTGAGTTTTTATTGGCAGTTCGTTAATATTGGCAAGGAACCTTTTGAAGGAGGCAGATAGCTGCAATGGTCTTACAAGATGCGGATAATGAACTTACGATTGACTGTTTGTTGCTTGCAGGACGCATTATGATTGAAAGTGGTGCAGAAACATACCGCGTAGAGGATACGATGCTGCGTATGGCACATTCTCAAAATATGCCAAATGCTCAATGTTATGCCACACCAACTGGCATCATTTTTTCGTTAGGCAAGACACAGCCAACAAGAATTACATCAATTCCCAGTAGGGTTACAGATTTGCAAAAAATCGCCTTGGTAAATTCAGTATCTCGTAGACTCACATCTCACATCATAACATTAGAAGAAGCTTATGACGAGTTAAAGTCGATACAAAAAATAAATTATTTTTTACCAACTTATTTGCAAGTTTTGGCAGCTGCGCTTGCTAGTGGTTGTTTCCTTATTATGTTTAAGGGTGGATGGTCGGATTTTCCGATAGCTTTTTTAGCAGGCGGGCTAGGTTTCCTAGTACTTGTAATCATTAATCATTTAACAAGGGTAAAGTTTTTTTCTGAATTTACAGCATCACTCGTCCTCGGCTTTGTTGCCTTCTTTGCAGTAAAGTATGGTTATGGTACTGAACTTGATAAAATTATTATTAGTTCCGTCATGCCACTCGTACCAGGTATTTTGATAACAAATGCTGTTCGTGATTTAATGGCAGGTCATTTTATGTCAGGGATGGCAAAGGGAGCAGAGGCCTTTTTAACAGCCTTTGCTATTGGTGCAGCTATTGCCGTCACACTAGGATTTTAGGAGGCGGACAAAATGCAGATGATGGACATTATTATACAATTAATAGTTAGTTTTTTTGCGACAGCTGGGATTGCCATTATTTTTAATGTTCCTAGAAAAACACTACTTCATTGCGGACTCGTTGGGGTAATTGGCTGGATCATATACTATGTTCTAACAGAGCAAGGGATGGATGTTGTCAAAGCTTCTTTCTTAGGCTCATTTGTCATTGCCATTGTTGCTCATTTATATGCCCGACGCTTTAAAATACCCATGATTATTTTCATTGTTGGTGGAATTATACCATTAGTGCCAGGGGGCATGGCTTATAATGCAATGAGAAATGTGGTAGAAGATGATTACTTACAAGGCTTGCAATATGGCTTAAAGGCATTTTTAATTACAGGTGCTATTGTTATTGGACTAGTTTTTGCAGAAGTAATTATTCAACTCATATTCCGCTCAGTGCGTTCAAGTAAAGTAAAATTACAAAAGGTTTATAAAAAATAGAAGGAGGCTGCGTGTAACGTAAACGCAGCCTTCCTTCTTCATTTATTATTGTTTAGTCAGTAATAGTTCAATCTCTTCAGGTGTAACAGGCTTGCTAATATAATAGCCCTGAATGGCATCGCAGCCGTAAGTGATTAATAGATCTGCTTGTTCAGCTGTTTCTACACCTTCAGCGACTACTTTCAATTCCATGGATTTACCTAGTTGTACCATACCATTCATAAGCTTTTGGCTCTTTTCGGATTTCAAGAGTGAATTTGTAAACGTTTGATCGATTTTTAATGTACTTATTGGTAAAATTTGCATATATCTAAATGAGCCGTAGCCAGTACCGAAATCATCTAAAACAAAGGAAATGCCTTCGTTTTCAAGCTTACGCATTTGCTGTGCAATAGACGTTGCGCCTTCAGCTTCTAAAGCAAATTTTTCAGTAATCTCAATTTGTAATAGGTTCGCTGGACAACCTGTTTTTGTAATCATTTCAAGTATAGATTTTGCCATATTCTTATCACGGAATTCGCGTACAGAAGAGTTAATAGATACTTTTAAATCATAGCCTGCCTTTTTCCAAAGTAAGGCTTGTTCACAAGCCTTTTCCAGCATGAAGGACCCAATATTATTAATTAAACCTGTTTCTTCAGCGATAGGAATTAACTCATCAGGCGTTACGACACCTATTACCTCATCTTCCCAACGTACAAGTGCTTCAACAGCAGTAACTTTTCCAGAATACACATCGATTTGTGGCTGATAGAGTACCTTCAAGTTCTTTTGGTCAAGTGCTTGGAGTAGGCGCTTTTCAATTAATGCTTTACGATTTAAAGCTTTATGTGTTGCTGTTGATAAAGAAACAATTTTATCTCCGCCAGCCTCACGGACTGTTGAAATAGTAGCAATGGATGCCTTCATAAGCTGAGAGAATGTTGATTGATCCTCAGGATATCTAGTTATGCCGCCACTAATAGAAATTGGTACAGCAATATTGTCGCTATAAATCGGATGTTGTTGTAAGTAAGATAAAAAGCCTTGAATAAACCATTCACTTAAAGGCGTAATGACAACAAAATCATTTTCATTTATACGAGCCATCGTGCTATCTTGGAAATACATTTTTATACGATTTGTAAATTCAACAATAAGGCTTTGATCGATTTGTTGATCATGTAATTCTTTAAGTGTATAAAATTTATCAATACTTAGATAAACAAATGAAAAGTGTCTCTCATCGTCAATCATATTGGTGATTACTTTTTCAAGTCGATGCGCATTCATCAAACCAGTTTCTGTATCGATGTAAGCAATTTTTTCAAGTTGGTGTTGAATCGTTTTTGATTTCGTTACATCCTTTTCAATTAGGATAAACTGTTGTTCATTTGTTTCAAGATTAACGAGGGGGATAGCCGTTAGTAGCACCCAATAGGATTGCCCCGTTTTTGTGATTTTTTCAACTTCTCCCTGCCATGTATGACCATTATTTAAATTACGCCAGATCGTATGTGTTATTTTTTCACTCACTTCATTATCAGGGAACAGTTGCCAAAAGGTTTTACCGATAACACGCTTTGGTGTCCATTGGCTTGTTTTTAGAAATTCATTATTACATTCCAAGATAAATCCATCGTGATCGAGTGTAACAGTCATAAAGGTCGCATCTAAACCTTGCTTAAGATTTACAAAGGTATTGCATTGAGAGATAGCCTGCGTCATTAATTCTGGTAGCATAAAAATCAATAGAATAAAACGCTCTCCCTCATCTGTAAAAGGTTTAGCTAGCAGCGCTGTTGTTATTTCTGCATTTGAAGTTGTGTGTACTTGAATTTTTTCTAGATACGTACTGTCCTCATTTTGTAAAATAGATTGAAATGTTTCGACAGGAAGCTGACGCAGTAGATTTTCGTGTATAGATGGAGTAGTATTTCCTTTAATATCATTAGCTAATAAGCCAATCAGATGTTCAGCACTCTTTCCCCAGACTGTTGCTTGTCCATCTTGATTAATGATAATTGCAGGAAAAGGAAGTGAATTTAAATAATGTTCATCAATCGTAAATGATTTATGCATATGACTCATGATTATTCGATCTCCTTGGGTAATCAATATATACTAATATTATAGATAATAATCGGGAATTAGTCATTATGAATATATTTGTAAATATTTGATAGTAAAAAATAATAGGACTTTTCTAGTGAAATACAAGAAATGATTTGAAGAAAAGTAACAATTTTTAGTACGTATATAGGAAGCAGGATTGGTATGAAACGTTTAAAAGGAATAATATTTATCGTCTCGGGTGCTATGTTATGGGGAGCAACTGGCCCTTTAATGGAGTGGTTGCTTAATCATACACCTTTGACAGTATCCTTTATGTTAACAATCCGTTTATCGGTTGCAGGTATATTACTACTTACATATTTATTGTTAACAGGAAAAAATATTTTTGGAATTTGGCAGCACAAACTATGGGGGAGGCAACTCATCGTTTTTGGTATTGCAGGTATGCTTGGTGTACAATTTACATTTGTTGCTGCAATTAATGAAAGTAATGCTGTGCTTGCTACCTTACTACAGTTTTTAGCGCCAATATTTGTTGTCGCGTATGTCTCTCTTAGTTTAAAGAAATGGCCACCAAAATATCAAGTGTTAGGTATTATTGGTACCCTTATAGGGTTATTTCTGTTACTAACGAATGCATCATTTGAAAGTTTGCTTATTAGTCCAAAAGCCTTGTTATGGGGAATAGGAGTAGGCTTAACATTTGCATTTTACACCTTGTATCCTGCACGCTTAATGAAGGAGTGGAGTGTGCTTTTAGTAGTGGGCTGGGGCATGCTGGTGGGTGGCTTCACTTTAGGCTTAGTAAGCCGTGTTTGGCAGCAGTCCACTCAATGGATTGTTCTAGTAGATTTTAAAATTTTAATGTTATTAGTTGCTTTAATATTTTTTGGAACAGTAGCTTTTATATTATTTTTAAGTAGTATGAAATACATTTCGGCAGTTGAAACGAGCATTCTTTCTAGTATTGAGCCATTAACAGCAATGGTTATCTCTGTTATTATTTTCGGTACTTCTTTAGGTTTTTGGCAATTAATAGGAGTTTTCGTTATGCTTGTTTGTGTAACATGGCTTTCAATAGCGGGAGAAAAAGCATAAATATACTATTATGTTAGTAGTTTTTGACTACCTTTAAATTTTATCTACCAACAAGGGGGAAAGAATATGAAAGAAGTTTTTTCCTATGTAAAGCCATATAAATGGACAGCTATTTTTGCTTTATGTTTAATGCTTTTAGAGTTATTTGTAGAGCTTGTGCAGCCACTCATTATGGCAAAAATAATCGACGAGGGAGTAAGGGCACAAAATCAAGGAATGGTTTTGCAATGGGGGGCTGTTTTACTTGGGCTATCTTTCGTTGCCTTTCTGGCGGGCGTTATCAATTCTTATTTTTCTTCCCATACAGCTCAAAGCTTTTCGTATGATCTTCGAAATGCCATGTTTGATAGGATTCAATCCTTTACACTAGCAACCTATCAAAAATTCTCCACTGCATCACTTATTACTCGATTAACAAATGATGTCACACAAGTACAAATGGTGCTGTTTATGAGCTTGCGTATTATGCTTCGAGCGCCACTTGCTGTGATAGGAAGCATTATTATGGCTTTTGTCGTAAATCCGAAATTAGCATTATTTTTAGTTATCGGTGCACCCATCATTTTTATTTTTCTTCTTTTTATGGTGGCAAAAGGTGTGACTTATTTTGGGCGTGTACAAAAGAGGGTCGATCGTTTAAACAGAGTTTTACAGGAGAATTTACAGGCGATACGATTAGTAAAGGCTTACTTAAGAGGGGCATATGAGGCTTCACGCTTTGATGAAGTTGCTTCACGGTTAAAGGTTGATACTGTGAAGGCCTTACGCATAATGGAATATATTATGCCTGTTCTTTTATTCATTATGAATATGAGCCTGCTCGCTGTTTTATGGTTTGGTACAAAACAAATTGCTACAGGAACAACGCCACTTGGTGATATTGTGGCTATTGTGAATTATGCAATGCGTATGACAGGCTCATTTTCAATGTTCGCTTTTATTATTATCTTCTATGCACGTGCGAAGGCATCTGCAGAACGTATGGCTGAAATCCTTTCCATTGAAAATGAGGTTGAAGAGACGTCCCTTTTAGAAGAAGTATGTCATGCAACACAATATGGAGAATTAACCTTTGACCATGTTAGTTTTACTTATCCAGGAGGAGATGTTCCTGTTCTGTCAGATGTAAGCTTTCAAGTTAAGTCTGGCGAGAAACTAGCGATCATGGGGGCAACTGGTGCAGGGAAATCAACTTTATTACAGCTCATTCCTCGGTTCTATGAAGTAACGCAAGGCCGAATACTTGTGGAAGGTCAGGATGTTCAACATTGGGATTTACAAGAGTTGCGGGAAGTGATTGGCTATGTCCCTCAGCAGTCATTGTTATTTACAGGAAGTATTGCAGATAATGTGCGTTGGGGAGATACACAGGCTAAAATGGATGCTGTATTACAGGCTACAATGCAGGCGCAAATTCATGCATCTGTTGAAGATTTTCCAAATGGTTATGATACAAAGGTTGGGCAAAAAGGTGTTAATTTATCGGGGGGGCAAAAACAGAGGTTATCTATAGCTAGAGCTCTTTTGAGAAAAGGACATATTTTAATGCTTGATGATAGTACTAGTGCCTTAGATGTTAAAACTGAACAGTCTTTGTGGGAGGCATTGAATGAAGAAAAAGCAACGATGCTTGTTGTTACGCAAAAAATACGTACAGCTAAAGGTGCAGATCGCATTTTACTGATTGATGCTGGAAAAGTAGTTGCTTATGGCACACATGAAGAGCTATTAGAGACTTCCTCGCTTTATAAAAAAATAGCTATCTCTCAACAGGAGGTGGAGGATTAATGGGATTTTTCCAGAAACCTTTTGGCTATGAACCGCTTTTGACAAAAGATGATGTGAAACAGGCTGTGAAGAAAAAGAAGGGGCCACGTGCAGCTGATTGGAAAAGTACATTGCTGCGGTTATGGAAAATTGTCGACGAACAACGTGCACTGCTCATTGTAGTGCTCTTATTAGTGATGATTAGCTCCATATTAGCTTTAGTTGGCCCTTATGTAATCGGTCAAATGATTGATCACTATGTTATGCATGGCAAGCTTTCAGGCTTAGGTAAGGGGATTGGCTTATTAATTGGTATTTATGTGTTATTAGCCGTTTCACTTTTCCTACAAAACTATTGGATGATTGGCATCGCCCAGCAAACGATCTATAGATTAAGGACAAGTGTATTCACTCATTTTCAAAGACTGCCAGTGGCATTCTTTGATCGTCGTCAGCATGGCGAATTGATGAGTAGAATGACGAATGATATTGAAGCTGTCAGCTCAACATTAAATAGTTCCTTTATTCAGGTATTTTCAAGTGTACTTACGCTTGGAGGAACCGTCATTATTATGCTCAGTCTAAGCCCATTGCTGACAGTTCTGACGATGATCATTATTCCACTGATGTTTTGGGCGATGCGATGGATTACACGTCGTACAGCACCACTGTTTAAAGAACAGCAGGCAGCTATTGGCGCCTTAAATGGGATGATAGAAGAAACAATTTCAGGACAGCGGATTGTGAAGGCATTTTCACAAGAGGAGCGAATGAAAACAGAATTTCGTGAAAAAAGTTTGCGCTTAAAAAGAACTGGTTTTTGGGCACAGACATACTCAGGTTATATTCCTAAAGTTATGAACTTCTTAAATAATATGAGCTTTACCATTGTAGCCGGTGTAGGAGGAATCCTTGCGTTATATGGACATGTATCGATAGGGGTAATTGTTATATTCACTGAATATGCACGACAATTTACACGTCCTTTAAATGATTTAGCAAACCAGTTTAATACGGTACTTTCAGCTATTGCTGGTGCAGAACGTGTATTTTCCTTGCTTGATGAACAACCAGAGGCAGAAAATGTGTCAGCACAAAAGCATCAGCTATTGGGACATGTAACGTTTAAGCAGGTGTACTTTAAATATGAACTAGAAGAAGAGGGGTACACACTAAAAGATGTAGACTTTAAAGTGGAACCTGGTCAAACGGTAGCCCTTGTTGGTGCAACTGGGGCTGGTAAAACGACAATCCTTCAACTGATTGCAAGATTTTATGAGGTCTCAAAGGGAGAGATATTATTTGATGGTATAAATGTACAGCAAATTGATCGACAATCCCTTCGTTCACAAATGGCCTTTGTCTTACAGGATCCATTTTTGTTTGAGGCTTCTGTTCGCGAGAATATCCGATATGGTAGACTGGATGCGAGTGATGCAGAGATTGAGGAAGCGGCCAAGCAAGCTAATGCACATGAATTCATTATGAAACTAAAGGATGGGTATGATACTATTCTTGCAGCGGATGGACGCGAGATTTCCCAAGGCCAAAAGCAATTACTTTCTATAGCAAGGGCACTTATTGCTGATCCGAAAATTTTACTATTGGATGAAGCGACAAGCAGTATCGATACTGTGACAGAACTAGCCATACAAGAGGCACTCGATACGTTAATGCAAGGGCGTACCAGCTTTGTGATTGCACATCGTTTAAATACTGTCCATAATGCTGATATGGTCTTAGTTATGCATAAAGGGGAATTAGTGGAGGCTGGACCTCAGCAAAAGCTAATCGAATCAGGTGGTCTTTATGCACAAATGCTACATTCATCCTCACACCATCTTGAGGAATAGATGGAAAAAGAGTAATTTCATTTGAAGTTGCTCTTTTTTATTGAATTAAAATGTTATTAATTTGAATAATTAGTAAAATTTTTATTAAATTAGGAAGTGGTATATAGTTTAAAAGTAACAGGTTGCAACAGAATAAATATCTCTATTTTCGAAAAATTAGTATATTATTTTATAGCTATTTTTTCTAGTAAATTTCAGTCATTTTACTGAATTTTTATAGTATAAATCCTTTTATTTTTCTAATATTTGAAGTAAAATTCTGATTAATAGCGGGTATTAATATATTTTGTTGCCAGCTTATTTTCATTCTTGCTACAATAGGGCAATAGTCTGTTACAGGAACGGAGTAAATGATGAATATTTCAGTGATGACAGTGTCTTTTCCATTAGATGGAGAAACATTGAAAGAAGTAAAGTTATTATGTGAAGAAGCAACAGTTCAAGATTATCGAGTATATGACACCATTATGAATGTACCGATGGCTAGCTCTTTCGAGAATAAAGGCTTTATGGTACTAGCGTATGAGGATGATAAGGATTTACTAGTTGGTGCTGCTAGTGCTATCGACTTAATGGGACTTCATACATATGAGTGGTCATTAGTGGTGACACCTGCATATCGACAAAAGGGTATTGGAACTGCGTTAGTTGAGGGTATACAAGTAGGGCTAAAAGAAAGAGGGGCAGAGGGTCAATTAGCTGTAGTAATTGATGGTTCCCCTTATGGGCACACATTTATTGAAAACAAAGGGTTTACTTATAGTTTTTCAGAAACGACTCTAGAAACAAAAGCAGAGCCCGTTACATTACGAGGTGATATAAATATTCAAGCCTATAACGGAGAACAAGCTGAACTGATTACTATTTATTGTGAGGCTTTTGGAGATCTACCCGAAGAATCAAAAGAGCTTATTGCTTTTAATACATCAACAAATGGAAGAGAGCTTTGGATTGCTTACAGAGATGGTGCAGTTGTTGGAACAGTGACTACAGCTAAGGAAAATGAAATCCAGTGGGTAACAGCACTTGCTGTACATCCAAATTGTGAAGGACAAGGTATTGGGACAGCCCTTCTTTCCTTTTCAAAGGATTATGCGAGTAAGGTTGGTGCAGCGTTTGTCATGCTAGATGTAGAAGTAGACAATAAAAAAGCACTTTCGGTCTATGAAAAAGCAGGCTTTATGAAAGCACAGCAAATTGATTATTATGTAAAACAATAGAAAAAGGGTGATGAGTGGTATTTAATATTAACTCATCGCCCTTTTTTATCATAATTACCTACTATCTTCATATAATATTAATAAGCTTTAAGAAAGGAGTCGTGATCATGCGCATGCCAGCATTGCCAAAAAAGAAGTCGCCTCCAAAGGAAGCCCCTAGTTCATGGTGGAAAGTTGTTAAAGCTTATTTATCCAAAGGAAAGTTTTATAAGTTACCACCAAGAAATTAATAATGCAAAGAAAAAAGTCGCGAAAAGGCGACTTTTTCAAAGTGTTAAAAAACAAAATAATCAATAGAATTTTTGCGACAACTGAAATGAATTTCTGTTGCAGGCCACTTACTTTCCTATGGGTGAGCGCCGAGCCGCTTTCTCTTGCACCGCTCCGTTTAGAGGCTCGCCTGTCTCGCTATCTCAGGGAGTCAAGTAGCCTTCCACTCCAACCCACTACCTTTTTTGCAAGGGTTTGCACTACTCCTTTTATTGAGGGGTGTTGTAACGAATTACTTCTCCAAATTGAAAATAAGAGCCTATCTCCCTAAGAAGACAGATAGTGACCTATTTGAGCTATGCTAGTATGAAAAAAGTAAAGACATTTGTAGAACGGAAATCAACCCCTCACCTTGCCAAAAGGTCTTTGTCTGCTAGCGACATCCTCTTTTTTCAACAACATGAAAAAGTCGCCTTTTAGCGACTTATTAATTTTATAATAAAAATGTCTCTTTGGATGGTCCGATTAAGTATAGCTCGTGCATGGCTCGTGTAAGAGCTACATAAAGTAGCTTTCGGTCAATGGGTGTATCGTAAAATGGTGTATCGTAGGCAGCTACAATGACGGCATCAAATTCAAGTCCCTTAGCTAAGTGACTTGGCACAACAAGTAACATTTCTTGATTAATAGATTCATTTTCCGTTAGTAGTTGTGAAGCAATATCATTGTCTTTTAAAGCCTGTTGCATAGTAATGGCTTCTGCAGTAGTTTTGCAAATTAAAGCAATGGATCGATGGCCATTTTGACGAATGGCTTCAAAGATCTCTTTAATTTTGAAGGCATCGAATTGCTCCGCTTGAATAAAGCTTGGTACGTTACCGTGACGCACAACGGGTTCTACTAAAGGTAGCTGTTCATTCATTTGTGCTAGAATTTGATTCGCGACTTCCATAATTTCAATTGTTGTTCGATAGCTTTTTTGCAAAGTGCGGAAGCTTGCACGGGGAAATAAGCTTTGGACAGGCTCCCAGGCTGTTAATGAGCGATAGCTATGGATACCTTGTGCTAAATCACCAACCATAGTGAACATATCTGTATCAAGACCTGCTTTTAAAGCAGCAAGCTGAAATAAACTGTAATCTTGGACCTCATCGATAAAGACAACACGCATCTTCCATTCATCTGCAATGCCTTTTAAACGTGCTTGTAAATAGTATAGTGCAGCTAAATCTTCGAGTGCCCATTGTTCTTTACGATGTGCCTGCAAAAATTGTTGCTGTTCAAGGTAATGCCATTCAGGGGTGAGTTCTGCTAATAGTTCTGCATCGGTGAGAAGGGAACGATAGAGTGTTTTAATATTATGTTTTGGAAAGCGACGCATATAAGCTGATGCCGTTGTCTTCGTTTCTTTTTCAATGGCAGGAATTCGTTCATCACGCTCATCAATGAATTTTGTGACAACACGTCGCCGTTTTTCATCATCTCGAATTCCATTTAAGGCTTTACCCAATGCCTCATCATACTTTTTATGGAGTGTAGCTAAAACAGCCTGTTTTTTTTGACGTACATGGCTTGCTAAGACCTTTTTAATATGCTCAAGTCGCTTTTCGATAGGCATATATGAAAATTCATATAAAAACAGCTTCTTCAGGTGGGAAGCACGCATGATACAGTATTTTTCAATATAGACATCTTCGAATTGCTCTGCAATCTTTTGTTCCAGCTTTTGTACATAGCGTTCGATGACATCACGATAGTAAAGTGAGCCTTTCATTTCAGCAATCCAGGCAGTAGGCTGATGACTACCTCCAGCAACGAGTAACTCTAATTGCTCATTTGAATTTTGAAGCTTAAGCTTTAACTTTGTGGCAGAAAGAACGTAGTCTGTAAAAGTAGTTTGGCATATTTTATCGACGCCAAGCTCTGGTAAAACATCGCCTATATAATCAATAAATAGCTTATTCGGTGCTAAAATCATGAGCTGCTCAGGATTAAAATGTTCACCCATTGTATAAAGGAAATAGGATATTCTGTGTAGAGCAATGGTTGTTTTTCCACTGCCAGCAGCACCTTGCACAATAATTGGTTGACGAAGATGTGCTCGAATAATTTCATTTTGTTCCTTTTGAATTGTTGAAACAATTTCAGTTAGACGAACATCAGCTTTTCCAGCCAATGCTTCTTGTAGTAGTTCATCATTTGTTGTTAGATCAATATCTCTTATATCGAGTAATTCGCCATTTTCGATCTTGTATTGCCTTTTAGCAAAGAGATGTCCCTTATGAACTTCACCACGGACATCGTACTCCATGTCACCAAGACGTCCATCATAATAAACATTAGCTACGGGTGAGCGCCAATCAACAATAATGGGCTCATGGGTTTCACGATGAAATAGTGATGTCTTCCCAATGTAAAGGAATTCTTCTGGGTCACCGGTTTTTTGGAAATGGATTCTAGCGAAATAGGGCTTCTTGCGAACGGCCTCTAGACCTTCTTTTTGATTACGTGCCATTTCAAAAAATCTGGCATTTGTTAAGATATTTAAATAACTTAAACTCGAATCTAAGTAATCAAGATCGGCCATAGATTTACGGATATTTTCTTGAGCAGATTTTAAATCTCGTTGTGATTCGTCTAATATTTGTTGCATATAGCCCTGGGTATACGCTAACCGCTCTACTTCAGCCTGAAAATCTGGATGTTGTACAGTCATTTTTTAGCACCTCCTAGGTACTTACAATTTCAAAGTAGATTATCATACTACTATATATAATATTTACCAGCAAGTGAAAGCAAAAAGTTAATTGTGCTACTATTACATGGGGCTGGAAGGTTTTTCTTTGATAATAATAGAGGAGGTTATTGAATTTGGACATATTTGCACATAGAGGTGTTTCGATAAACTATCCAGAAAATACGATGGCTGCCTTTCAAGCAGCATCAAAGCTCCCTATAGCAGGGATAGAGCTAGATGTTCATTTAACTGCAGATAAAGAGGTAGTGGTGATTCATGATGAGACCATTGATCGTACCTCCAATGGCTCAGGCTATGTAAAAGATTTTACATTACAGCAATTACGTACATTTGATTTTGGTTCGTGGTTTTCACGGGAGTTCGGAGATGAAGTAATTCCTACGTTAGGGGAAGTGTTGGAGTTATTTGCAGGTACCAATCATCGTATCAACATTGAACTGAAAACAGACATTATTGCCTATGAAGGAATAGAAGCGCTCGTGCTCAAAGAAGTAGCAGCACAGCAAATGACAGAGCGGGTGATCATTTCATCTTTCAATCATGAATCATTGCAAACAATATCAAAAGTAGCGCCCTATATAGAAAGTGCAGCGTTGTTTGCAGAGGTGCTGGTGGATTTCCCAACTTACATTGCTCTTATACCAGCTAAGGCGTTACATGTAAGTTTGCCAACTTCCTTTCGTAAATCAGTTAAACTAGCTCTCGCTGAAGGCGCAACTGTCCGTGTGTATACCGTCAATGAACAACGTGATGCTCGACGTTTGCAACAGCTCGGTGTACAGGCGATATTTACAGATGATCCAGAAAAAATAGTAAGAGCCCTTAGTTAGAGCAAAAGTGGACAGCTAAGAGACAAAAGCTTCCGTGGAATCATTTGCATTTTCAAAATACCCACGGAAAGCACCGTCTTCTAGAGGGTTTTTACCATTTTGCACGATGTTCCTCAATACATCCGAGCATTTGTTGAATAACCAGTGTTTCACCATTGTCGAGTAAAATAGAACCGTCGTAATAGCCAAATAGCTGATGTACCTCTGATTTAACTAGTTTGGCATTCGTTTGGGCTATACGCTCAAAAAAGGGTGAAAAGGTTAAGGAGACCTGATTGGAAAATTTAGTTTTTACTTTCCAACGCTGCATATAATCTTCGGAATCATAGTGAAATAATAAATCTTCATGTATTTTTGTCATTTTACCATCAACAAAAACAGCATTTTCAGTCATGCCTGTGCCATCTGTCCATTTACCTCCTAAATTAAGCCCGATCCGTCGTCCGCGTACTCGTTGAGAGGCCATTCCCCAATTCCATAACGCTTCACGTGGCCATACACCTCGTCCATAATCCAACACAGCAAAATTCTCCTCAGCTGAGAAATTAAACCGTCGAGTACCAATTGTGACAACACCTGATGTTGGCAGTATGTGATGCTTGCCTGTGAACTGAAATGTTTTGCGATTCCAAGGAATGACTACATTTAGGGTTTCGTCAGCTGGTGGGTGCTGAATGATAAGCTTTGCTCGTAAAACATCTCCGTCAAAGTTTGGTATGGAAACAGATAGATGTGTTTCATTTTGTATATATAATAAATCAATCATCATTTCACTATTTTTAAATGAAACAGATTCTAAAACCTGTGTAGGCATTTTTAGTTTACCACCAAAGGGGATTGTGATCGTTTTTTCAAAATAGCGCTGTGTTTCATATTCAAGGAAATAAACGAAGCAGACTGCTGCGTAATCTAGATGACTAATCGTAGCTGAAAACAAGATTTCATCACCGTAGACACACCAATAGTTCCATTTCTTTTTGCGCATGAGATGGCCGCTTAAATTGCTATTAATAAGTGGTTTGCGTGCAAATCCGATGGCTGCTGGATTTAAATTACCTTTTTTATCGCATAAAAGAGTTGGCTGTAAAATCTCTTTCTCAGCATGCTGCCTCACATTCAACATCCCTTCTGGTCATAAAATAAAATTGACATATCTTTAAACCCTATTGTAGCAAAAATGTTCTTGAAATTGGAAAGGAACATGCTGAATATAATGGATTTCAATAAGAATTATGAGGAAGGACCTAACTAATAGAAACGCTTAAATAGACATATGATGGCATGAGGAGGTTATGGTGTGGCAAAAATGTATAATAGGCAGGCTGCAGTTCAATATGCTAATTTGTGGTGGAACAGACGCAATCCTGCTTTTCCAAATTTTGATGTAGATTGCACAAACTATATATCTCAGTGTTTACTTGCAGGGGGGGCACCGATGCGAGGTGCACCAAGTAGAGAGAAAGGCTGGTGGATTCAGCAAGGGAACTGGAGCTTTAGCTGGTCTGTTGCCCATTCATTAAGATGGTATTTAGAAGGATCTACAACTGGATTGAAGGGTAGACGTGTTCAATATGCAGAGGAACTAGAGCTTGGAGATGTCATTTTTTATGATTTTCAAGGGAATGGGAGAATTGACCACTCCGTTATTGTGACAAGTATTCAAAATGGTATTCCTTATGTGAATGCCCATACCTCAGATAGTATTAATAGACCTTATTTTTACGAGGATTCCACCGCCTATACGCCAAGCATGACCTACTTTTTCTATCATATAGATGACAGCTTTGCCTAGGAACAGGTAGTTTTAAAGCATACAAATATATGATAATGTGAAAGATAGAAGAGATAAACTCTAATATGTTGTCTTATGGTAGAAGGAGAATTGATATATGAGCGAACAAATTTTATCTATTAGAGATGCAATTATTCAACGCCGTTCCATTAAAAAGTTTAATGGCCAGCCTGTAGAGCGTGAGGATTTAATGGCTATTATTGACGATGCAGTATGGGCTCCCAACCATGGTAATCGCGAGCCTTGGCGATTAGTTATTGCCTGTGGAAAGGAATTAACAAACCTTCATCAGTTGTTACGGGACTTAACAATTCCTAAATGGCAGGAGCTTTCAAGCGAAGATTTAGGGAAGCAGATGTTGAAATTTACATTACCAGGTGGCTATGCCTTTGTTATCGTGCCAGAGGATGCACGTCAAAAAGAACGTTTAGAAGATTATGCAGCGGCAAGTACATTTATTCAAAACATGCAGTTACTGGCATGGGATAGAGGAATAGGCTCTTGCTGGAAAACACCAGGCTTCCTAGATAACCCAAAATTCCGTGAAGCTTTAAAGGTACAGCCAGGTGAGCGTGTCATTGCTATGCTACAAGTTGGTTATTTTGATGAGGTGCCAAAAGGCAAAGAACGCAAACAAGCAGCTGAAATCGTTACAATTTTTGGTGAGTAATCAAACAAAAAATCCCTTCACTTTAAAAGTGAGGGGATTTTTTAATTAATCGATATTTATTTTTGTAATCCTGAAACCTCATATAAATAATCACTCAGAACACGTAAGCCTTTATCAAAGTTTTCTAAATGGAAGTGTTCATTTGGGGCATGGAAGTTTTCACTTGATAGACCAAAGCCCATTAACACTACAGGTAATTCTAAAATTTCATCAAACGCAGCGACGATAGGGATGGATCCACCGCCTCGTGTGTATGCTGTTGGCACATTATACACTTTTTCATAAGAGCGTCCAGCAGCCTGGATAAATGGATGATCGAAAGGCGTTAGGAATGGACGGCCTTTATCGAATTCAGAAATGTTGATTTCCACACCAGCAGGTTTGTGCTTTTCAACATGTGCTTTTAAAAGTGCTACAATTTCATCTGGCTCTTGATTTGGTACAAGACGGCATGTGATTTTAGCGCCAGCTTCAGCGGGTAGCACTGTTTTGATGCCTTCACCTGAGAAACCACCAAATACACCGTTAACCTCTAGGGTTGGGCGGGCCCAAGTACGTTCTAAATAAGAATATCCTTGTTCACCGAATAATTCTTTTACGCCAACTTCCTGTTTAACAGATTCTTCATCGAAGCCAAGCGCAAGATAAGCCTCACGTTCCTCTTCTGTTAATGGCAACACTTTGTCGTAGAAACCTTCAACTTGAATTGTACCATGCTCATCACGGAAGGATGCTAAAATTTCAGCTAATGCATGAATAGCATTTTGTACGCCACCACCATAAAGACCGGAGTGTAAATCTCCCTTAGCTCCACGCACATCAATTTGAATGCCCGTTAAGCCCCGTAAACCATAGCATACCGCAGGCTTCCCAGGACCATAAAGACCTGTATCGGAAATTAAAATTAAATCGGCGGCTAGTTTTTCTTTATTTTGCTCAACATAGGCAGGTAGATGTGGACTACCAATTTCTTCTTCACCTTCATAAATGAATTTAACATTAACTGGTAATGTCCCTGTTGTAGCAAACAATGCCTCAATCATTTTTAAGTGCATAAAGACTTGTCCTTTATCATCACTTGCACCACGAGCAAATAATTTATTGTCTCGAATTGTAGGATTGAAAGGCTCACTGTCCCATAAATTTAATGGATCAACAGGTTGAACATCATAATGACCATAAAATAAAATAGTTGGTTTACCTTCAGCATGTAGCCAATCCGCATAAACAACAGGGTGCCCAGCTGTTTGTGTAATGGAGATATTTTCAAGATTTAGTTTTTCAAACGCACTGGCTAGCCATTCAGCTGCATGTTGAATATCCACTTTATGCTCGGATAAAGAACTGATACTTGGAATACGTAAAAATTCATTCAATTCATTTAAATGTGCCTCACGATGTTCTGCAAAATAAGCATCAATTTGCTGTAAATTAGTCATTAAGCATCCCTCTTTCTAATATTTCGATAATAGAAATAGTATAGCACAATTTGCTTTTAGGAAGCTTAAATTGAATTGAAAGATTACACATAGCACCTACAAAATGAACCACAAGAGCTAAATAGCAATTGTGGTTGAGTCTTACTTGAGTGGGTTATAAATTTTTTCAGTGAAGTGTTCAGATACAACAGCCAGATCGCTTCGTACTATTAACGGCTAGAATGCATCATTAAAATGCACTAGCTATCAGGCAAGTCTATTCAAGGCCTCATTAGTGAGCAGTATAACCACCATCAACAAGAAGCGTTGTACCATTAACAAAGTTTGCGTCATCGCTTGCTAAGAAGAGAACGGCTTTAGCGATTTCTTCTGGTTTACCAAGTCGACCTTGTGGGTGAAGGGATGCTAAATATTCTTTCTTCTGAGCATCGACCTCAGCTAATAGGGGAGTGTCGATATAGCCAGGACACACTGCATTTACACGAATACCCTGTTTAGCGTAAGCAGTACATAGGTTTTGTGTTAATAATTTAACGCCACCTTTTGCAGATGAGTAGGCTGTAGGGTTTGGTAAGGCAACGAAGCTATGAATGGAACCAGCGTTAACAATGACGCCACCTGTTCCTTGAGCAAGGAATTGTTCAATGGCGTATTTATCAGAAAGAAATACACCAGATAAATTAATATCAATTGTTCTTTTCCATTTTTCAAAAGAAAGCTCGTGTGCTGGTGCATCGTCAGCTACGCCTGCATTTGCATACATAATATCAAGTTTACCGTATTTAGTAACGGTTTCCTTTATCATGTTTTGAATGTCCGTTTCATTTGTTACGTCTGTTTTTACGAAAAGTGTATCAAAACCATTGTTATTTAATTCTTCAGAAACACTTTGTCCACGATCAGAAAAATCGGCAATAACGACTTTAGCGCCTTCTTCTACAAAGAGACGAACTGTGGCTTCACCAATCCCACTAGCTCCACCTGTAACAATTGCTACTTTATCTTTTAGTTTCATATAAATGACCACCTTTAGTAATGTTATTTTGCTGTTGCTCCGCCATCAATAACGAATTCTGCACCTGTTGAAAAGGAAGATTCATCAGAAGCTAAAAATAATACAGTTTGCGCTACTTCCTTTACAGAGCCTAAACGTCCTAATGGGAATAAGTTTTTACCTAATTCATCTTTTGAGCTTCCTGTTGTTGCTGATGCATAGTCTGCCATACCTGTATCAATGTAGCCAGGATGAATGGAGTTGACACGTACGCCGTATGGAGCATACTCCATAGCAGCATCTTTTGTCATAATGCGAACAGCCCCTTTACTAGCGCCGTATAATACGTGACCAGCAGCACCTGTTAAGCCTGCAATAGAGGAAGCATTAATAACAGAACCATTATGTTGTTTAGCCATAAGCGGCATAATATGTTTCATGCCTAAGAACACACCTGTCACATTGATTGACATTAAGCGGTTCCAGTCAGAAAGCTCGATTTCTGCAAGGGGTTTTATGATATAGATACCTGCATTATTGAAAAGAATATCCACTTTTTTAAATGTTTTTATTGATTCATCTGCAACCTTTTTCCAGTCTTCTTCATTACTAACATCGTGGCGGATAAATACTGCCTCACCGCCGATAGTTTGAATATCACGGACTGTATCGTTCCCAGATTGTTCATTTATATCAGTAATAACTATTTTTGCTCCCTCTTTAGCAAATAATAGTGCAGTTTCTTTCCCGATTCCTGTACCTCCACCTGTAATAATGGCCACTTTGTTTTCTAATCTCATTTCAAACACACGCCTTTCATTATTTCTGGTTATATGGTTGCCTGAGGATTCAAAAGTATTCGCATTGTCTAGCGTTACCTTCATCTTACTCCTTTCAATTTGAAATACTATCCTATAAGATGCTGTATAATATAGTGAGTGAATATCCTCCATTTATAGGGGTATTTTTAGTGTGAAGGAGAAGAATTTCCTATGACGCATCCATTTCAATCAATTGAAGAAGTAACACTCCAAGAGTTTGTGTTGTTTATTAAAATTCATCATAAGCAAATTGAAGAGAATACAATTATTTACCTTAATCTAGAATCTTCTATAACTGGGGCAGATCGAAAAAGAGCAGCAATGCTATTAGATTCATTTTTGCGTTTAATGACACATGCAAATATCGATGAACTAAATAATGATGATAAGTATTTTTTTAACACATGGCTTCAATCACAGTTGTCCATTATTGATAGGAAGAGCTTTAATTTATTTCAATTAATTTTTGAGAAATCATTGATTACTTTTATGATTCAACAGAAGAGTAGTCGAACGAACGCCATCTTCATGTATGTATTATCGACATTTACGTTACTTGTAGAGCTATACTATGGCTGTGAGGAAGATAACCAAACTGGTAACATAACTACTGAAAATCAAAAAATTAGGCATCTACAGCTATTAGATAGGCTTGATAAATTGCTCATTAGTTCTTCAGGTTATCAAGATTTAGCCCTTATTTTAAAAAAATGTGAAGAGTATTTTAGTTATAAAAGATGTGTATTTTACGCATATGTCCCATGGTCCAATCAATTTTATGGAGTTATTGGCGCAGAGCTACCTAAGGTGCAAAGCATGAAAGGGGAGTTGACTGGAGAAAACACAATACTTAGTTCAAGAAAACCCATTTATTTAAAAAATCCTAAAAATTACGTGAAAGAAGAGCATATCCAATTATTTAATTTATCCTCGATTATTTTTATTCCCATTTTGTGTGAAGATCAATTATTTGGATGGCTAACATTTGATCAGCTAGGGGAGGAATTTGATTGTACAAAGGAAGAATTAACTCTCCTTGAGGAAGTAGGGAAGCGTTTAGGTTTATTTTTATCACGTAAGGGCGAGAAGGTAGAAAAGAATACAGTGCTTCATTTAACTGAAAGGGAATCGATGATACTTGGCCTGCTTGCCGAAGGATATGATAATAAAAAAATTGCTGGTTTATTATTTTTAAGTGAGCATACTGTCAGGGATTATGTAAGCAGTCTGATGACAAAGCTCAAAGCAAAGAATCGAACACAGGTCGTTGCCTCAGCCTTTCGTCTAGGGCTGCTAAGCTAACACACCAATGCACTTCTATTAGGAGTGCATTTTTTGTTTCTTCAAATGTTGATTAATATTCTGACAATAAATACTATTGAAAATATAGTTTAATTAATAGGTAACGATTGTCATCAAAAGCTTTTTTGAAGGGAAAGCAGTATAGTAGTAAAACAATTTTTACGAATATTACAAGTGAAAGCGATTAAGCTTACACGATTGTAATGAAATTGAAAGCCAATGCGATAGAGTGTAATACATTATTTTGCGAGAATGTGTATAGAAGCAAGAACAAGAAGCGGAGGCATACACAATGAATGAAAAATTAGAAGGCGTATACGAGGAATTCAATCGTTATATATATCATTTATGTTTAAAACTAACTCGCAATAATATAGAAGCTGAAGATTTAATGCAAGAAGTTTGGGTTAAGGTTGTACGCTATGAAGATAGCGTGGCCGAAGTAGAGCATATTAAAGCTTGGCTGACAACTATTACAATGAATACATTTAGAGATCGCTATCGTAAAAAAGTACGACGTAGCAAGTATATGATGAACCAACCTGAAACATTAGACGTACCGATTCTAGATTTGGTTCCCAATAACGATATTTCTACAGAAGAAAAAATTGAAAAGGACATTGTGACAAAACTAGTCCAAGATAAAATGGAGCAATTAGATGCCATTTATAGAAAGACTTTATGGTATTTCTACATAGACCAATATTCACTTGCAGAAATCTCTACAATTATGAAAGTTTCCATTGGTACTGTGAAATCTCGTTTATTCCGTGCAAAGGCTCGATTAAAAGAAATGCTCATGTCAGATACAGCTATTGTGGAATCTGTGCTACCAGCTTAATAAAGCAGATTGGTCGCACATCACGGTACTTAGACGGAAGTATTTGGTCGACTAATCAAAAAAGATGCATTCGCAAATAGTTGCAAATGCATCTTTTTATTGTGCTTCAATCTGGCCGATTTGTCTCCACATCCAATAAACATTTAGAAAAAATAGTTCGTAAGGTTTGCAGTTCCTCCGCTGTTAGCATACCAAACATATTATTAATGATTTCACTCACTTGTTGACGAGATTCCTTTAATATGTTTTCACCGTCAGCCGTAATGACTAGTTGAGAAGCACGGCGGTCTGTGGCATGCTGTGTTTTTTCAATAAAGCCACCATTTATCAGCTTGGTTGTTAAAACAGTGACGCCACCAGTAGTTACTTTTAACCGCTCAGCAATAGCAGAAGGGCGTTTTGGGCCCTCCTGCGATAAGTAGTCTAAGATTAAAATATGGGATTTTGAAAAGCCGAGTACATTATGATTATTCCACTCGTTTGCCCACTTGCGCTCAATAGATGAAACGACTTCAAACAACGAGGTAATGGCTTTTTGTTTTTCTTGGTCCATAGAAGGTCATCTCCAAAACTGTTTTAACTTTCTTGTGCCAATCTTGTCATCGCATTTAATTCGTAAGCACGTACTTTACGTGGGATAAAACGACGGATGTCCATCTCATTGTAGCCAACTTGAATACGTTTTTCATCTATTATAATAGGGCTACGTAACATTCTTGGGTGTGCCTGAATGATAGCAAATAGCTCTTGAAT
Source organism: Lysinibacillus sp. HST-98 (assembly GCF_016757845.1). NCBI lineage: Bacteria > Bacillati > Bacillota > Bacilli > Caryophanales > Bacillaceae > Lysinibacillus > Lysinibacillus sp. HST-98. The sequence goes on along the minus strand of NZ_JAENHX010000004.1, from coordinate 336,924 downwards.
AGAAAGTTGGTCGATGTCGATATTTAAGTTTTTAAAGTCATTTGAGTTTGTTGCAATGATTTCATCTGTGCCATCTTCAGTCATGCTTAGAATTTCTTTGAATTCTGCAAGTGTAAGTGGGTGAGATGTAATACGTTTTTCTTTATATTCTATGTTGTGATCTTTTAACCATTTAAGTGCTTTTCTGGATGAAGAACAGCTCGCTTGTGAGTAAATTGTAACTGTCATTCTTCATTCCTCGCTTTCTTTTTTAGATTATATTTTACAAATAGCTTATTAGTAAGTTAATAGTTTATATATATATCTTACTAGTAAGCTATATATAAATCAATAGTTAATTGAAAAAATTTCTCAATCGTATTATTATTTTTTCAGTTATATTAAAATATACGAAGATAAGCGTAAAAAGTTTCGTTTATTCAGCTTACAATGATGTAAGTTTATGTTAACTCTTTAGAATTTGTCTTTTTAAGCTATAAAATCGATGATGAGTTAATAGGGACTACTAGAATTCTAAGTTGTCTTGTAGGAGAGAGTTAGTTGGAAGTAGGAGTAAAATTGTTAGTCCACTGATTATAGTATGTTTAAATGAGGCTATTTATACATCGAAGTTAAAAAATTTAAAAGAGCAGCCCCATAACATGTTGAGGCTGCCCTTGAAATAATTAGTCTTGGTCTTGTTGTCCAGAAGTAAACCAATCTTGAACATTCCAGACTTTTGTTACGAGTCCTTCATAGAAATCAGGTTCGTGACTTACTAGCACAATGGTACCTTTAAATTCTTTCATGGCACGTTTTAATTCATTTTTTGCATCTACATCTAAATGGTTTGTCGGTTCGTCGAAGAGAAGCCAGTTAGCTTCCTCCATCATTAATTTACATAAACGCACTTTGGCTTGCTCGCCACCAGATAATGAATTAAGCGGACGTGTAATATGGTCAGTTTTTAGGCCAGCTCTTGCTAAAGCTGCACGTACTTGGGCTTGTTCCATAGAAGGGAAAGCATTCCAAACATCATCAATTGGCGTGATTTTCTCAGCTTTTACTTCCTGTTCAAAATAGGAAGGATATAGGTAGTCACCGCGGACTACTTTCCCACCAAGCGCATTAATTTTACCTAACATTGTTTTTAATAATGTGGATTTACCCACACCATTCATACCGACTAAAGCAATTTTTTCTCCTCGTTCAATCGCAAAAGATAGTGGAGGAAGTAATGGCTTGTCTTTATCGTAACCAATCACTAAGTTCTCAGCCTCTACAACGTAGCGGCTAGATGAACGGGCTTCTTTAAAACCGAATTCTGGTTTTACAGCTGTTTCTGGGCGATCAATTCGCTCTAAACGATCAAGTTGCTTAGCACGTGATTTTGCACGACCAGTAGTGGAGTACCGTGCCTTGTTTTTAGCTATAAAATCTTCTTGCTTCTTAATGAATTCCTGTTGCTTTTCATAGGCTTCAATATGCTGACGTTTATTGATTTCAGCAAGTTCAAGGAATTTTTCGTATGTTGCAGTATAACGAGTTAATTTTGAAAATTCCAATTGGAAGATGACATCCACTGTTTCGTTCATAAATTCTGTATCATGTGAGATTAGAAGGAAGGCATATGGATAGTTCTTTAAATAAATTTTCAACCAAGTAATATGTTCCTCATCAAGATAGTTCGTCGGCTCATCTAGTAAAAGTACTTTAGGTTTTTCTAATAAAAGCTTAGCGAGGAGTACCTTTGTGCGCTGTCCACCAGAGAGGGCAGCTACATCACGCTCTAAGCCAATGGCATCAAGTCCAAGTCCACGTGCCACCTCTTCAATTTTCATATCTAATGTATAAAAATCACCTGCATCTAATGCATCTTGTACTTCTGCCATTTGTTCTAAAAGTACTTCTAATTCTTCAGGCGTTGCGTCTGCCATCTTGCCTGTAATTTCATTCAGCTCTTCTTCTTTTTTATATAATGGTAAAAAGGCATCGCGTAACACTTCACGCATTGTTCTACCAGCCGTTAATACGGTATGTTGGTCTAGATAACCATAGTGTGTACCAGGAAGCCACTCAACTTTTCCTGTATCGTGGATCGTTTGACCTGTAATGATGCCCATTAATGTAGACTTACCAACACCATTAGCTCCTACAAGTCCAATATGATCACCTTCTACTAAGCGAAACGATACATCTTTAAAGAGTGTACGATCACCGAAAGAATGACCTAAATTTTCTACTGTTAATATTGCCATATCTGTTCCTCCAACTATCTTTCTTGTTTACATTTTATAGTTCTGCAAGCTGCTTGTTAAGTTCTGCTAATTGAGCTTCCATATTCGCAAGACGTTGCTCTGCCTTAGCTACCTGATCGTTGTGCCCAGTAGACTCCAACTTTTCTATATCACCTTGTAAATTCATATAGTCCATTTTTAACTCTCTAATTTGGTATTCAATATCACTTTTTGTTGGCATGAAGACTACTCCTTTTGAGACTATTTTTATAGTGAATGCGTGTAAAAGCGATGGAGGTTTTAAGAATCCCCCACCGCCTATTCTTTAAAATCAATCGGGTACTTGTTGAATTTACTTATGGCCCAACTTCTGTAAGAGGTGTTGGAGTGAAAAATTCTTATATATTGTATCATAATCATCTTAGAAGTAGCACTAAGTAGAAGCGATATTATGACGATCATAAGCAAAATCTAACAGTAATGCTTGAAGTGTTTCATTATTACCAGCAAGATTGAGTTGTCGCTGTTTTCTCACTGCTCGTTCACTGCGAGCTTCGTGTAAAAGAAATTCCATGACAGCATTTTGGATTTGTGATTGCTTCATTTTTCGACCAAGTCCTAGATGGATAAAGCCATTATGCTCACGAGGGAAAGCATGTAAAAGTTCAGCTTCAGTTTGCGCAAGTGTAATGCATGGCACGCCATAAGAGGCAATTTTATAAGGTGTATAGTTAGCATTACAAATAATGACATCTGCTTTAGGTAGTAGTTTGAGGAGTGCATTTTTATCTCGAAGAATAGCAGTATTGCGACGACTAAGTACCATCATTTGCAAGTCATCCGTTGCATGGCGATAGCTTTCGTCAATCATAACTGTAATTTGTAGTGGTATTTGAAGTTGAGTTAGATGTCGAAGTGTTCGATACGTTAAATTATGCTCGTCCCCATCCTCGAAAGCGACAACGATATGAGGCGGATTTTCAGGTGTTTTACTATCAGATATATTATCGAAATGCTGATAAGCATCTGGCAGGGCAAAAACAAAGCTTCCACCAATATAATGTGCTGGTAAATAATCTTTTACTTCTTGATAGAGTGCTAGTAGTACACAATCACAGGCTTGGCCACCTTCACCAAAATCATCAAAATGAATAATTGTTTTGCAGAAAGGTCGTAATTCTTCTACTTGCCAGCCTTCAGAATTTCGCCCATCTCTAACAATTAAATCAGGTTGAAGTCCTTTGATTTGCTTAGGTAATTCGTTAAAGTGATCAAATAGAATAGGAGAAACTCCTTCATTCATTAAAATTTGGATTCCGTCATTTGAAGGAGTCTTTACAAAGATAAAAACCTTCTCATTCGAAAGTAGTTTAGCTAATGTTGAAACCCGTTCAAAAGGATACAGCCCTTTATCAATACAGCTTTCAATAATGAAAACAATCGTTTTTTTTGGTTCAATTGCGTGTGTTTCGTTTTGCAAATGTATCCCATCCTTTCCTCTGTCTCTTTAAATTATGGCGAAGAAAGAGCAAGTATGTGTAAAATTTAGGATTTGCTCATGAATGTCTCTAGAGGAATCTTCTAAAATAGCTATCTTTAATCAGTTTTAATTATCAAAAAATGGTCGATATATAGAGAAAGGCGAATTGTAGGAATATACATAACAACTGGAAGGTCTTTATCTTGGCTCAGAAAAATCCCTCTACAAATGAGATGATGGCATGTTTTGTTTAACTCTGATGTGTCAAGATAAGGTCTACGCAGGGTGTCAAGGATTTTAAAGGCGAGCTTTTAGAGTGAGCCGTAATTGATATACTATTAATAAGTAGAAGGACGGGAGAAAAAATGAGTATGCGTGCAGCGATTGTTGTAGGGGCGACTGGTTTAACCGGCTCCGCTCTAGTTGAACAATTATGTGAAAATGATGAGTATATTTCAGTAACAGTTATTGCACGAAGAAAGCTAACTTATATGCATCCAAAGTTAGAAGTGAAAATTCGTGATTTTGATAGAATAGAAGAAAACGATATAGGATTTGCTCATGAATTGTATTGTTGCTTAGGTACAACCATTAAAAAGGCAGGCTCTCGTGAAATGTTTGAAAGGGTAGATTTTGAATACCCGTTAGCAATTGCATCTTTAGCAAAAAAACGTGGAATCCCTCATTTTCTTGTGATTACGGCAATGGGAGCTAATGAGAATTCTCCATTTTACTATAATCGAGTTAAAGGCAAACTTGAGCGTGATTTAGAGGAACTAGGCTTACAAAGACTTTCCATTATTCGCCCCTCACTCTTAGTAGGGAACCGTGATGAATTTCGATTAGGAGAAAAGGCAGGAGAAAAATTATTAAAGCTTGCACAGCCTTTATTGATTGGACCTTTAAAACGTTCTAGAGCGATTGAAGCTACACAAGTGGCAAAGGCTATGATTATCATTGCCCTATATGGTAAACAACAGCCAGTCACTATTTATCCATCAGATGAGTTAGCAACATTAGAGTATCCGGAAATACCAGAAGAGGACATTTCAAGAGAAACATTATTTGATTGGAATAAGCTGAACGAAGGCGAGAAAGTTAATCGGGAGGTTGTCATTAATCGAGATAAATATAAGCTTGAGGAAACGGTCATTGATAAGGAGGTCCATTTCCGACAACGTGACCAGGATAATTAATTTAGGGATTAAATTCTCGTTCCGTCTAAAGACTGAATTTATATCAATTGTCATGACAATCCTTTCCGAGCCACTTTTCATTTGTTACAATATTATTGTAGAAGATGAATGTGGAGGCAAAGTAAAGATGAAAATTTTACTCGTAGATGGCACGATGTTTGGTCTTAAAACTGGTGCTATTTTAGAGCAAGTGGAGCAATATATTAAAGAATTAGATGCTAGTTTCGAGTTAGAAATGATGCATTTTAGTCAATATAAGCATCAAATTGTGGATGGTTCCCCATTAAATGATGATATGAAAAAAATGATTCAACAATTTGAGGAGGCAGACGCTTACATTATTGCAACGCCTATTTTCCAAGCGTCTATTCCAGGTGTTTTGAAAAATGCCTTTGACTTCTTACACCCTAAAACAATGCGCTATAAGCCTGTATCCATTGTTGCAAATGGAGGCACATACCAGCATCATCTTGTAGTCGAAAATCAGCTAAAACCTATTTTAGACTACTTCCGAGCGCTTGTTACGCCAAACTATGTGTATACACATACATCACACTTTGATGCAGATAATAATATTGTAGACGCAGACGTTCATAGTCGTTTACGTGAATTAGCTCGTGTATTTGTTCAATACTGTGAAATGAGCAAGAACTTGCCGAAGGAAACAATTGACCAACATTAAGATAGCCCTTGTACGGTGGTAAGAAATCACTGTGCAGGGGATTTTTCTTTGTAAGTATTGTTTTAGGATGTGATAAAATAAAACTTTAGTGACTCAGAAAGGAGGGCTGCTCATGCAGGACATCGCTTTACTAGAAAAACAACGCTGTAATCTTATTTTGACCAATAAGGCGAAGGAAGCGGTAGAGGAATGCTCAGCAAACGAGCATGCCTTTTTTGCGTTACAAAGATCTTTTACTGTCTATATTGAAAAACGAAAAGCAAAAACAGTTGGTGAAACCTTTTTATCCATCTATTTTAATGCGGAGGACAATGAAAAATTAAGCGATTTTCTTGCTGAGAAAACGGTTATTATGGATTGTTTGCTAAAGGTGGAAGGATTGCTGGCAACCAACATTCGATTTGTCCATATGCGTGGACCTATTAACACAAATCGTCGCTTAGCAGCCGCATTACAATTTGTGACGAAACCTAATAATGGAGCAGGTATTCCACTTGAGCTGCACACCAAAATAAGACAGCTACCGATTGCAGAAGAACGTACAGAGTATGTAAAAAAACGTATAGCCAGCTGGGAAGGCTATTTAAAAATACAAGAACGAGATGCAACCATTGATGATATTCATACAGAATTTAAGCAAAGCTATTTCAATGAAGACTTTACACGCTTAACCATTGTATGTCCCTACATAAAGAGTAAAGAATGGAAAAAGCTAGAGGGGTTAAGTGTTAGCATTCAAGGAATTCGAGGCGAAATAGGACAGGTTATAAAGGCTAATGCAGGAAAGCAAACGGTAGAAATTGATGTAAAGCCTTTTATACAGGATTTGGCTCGCAAGGATGGACTGAATCTTCGTTCAAAACAAGCGAGCTTTAGTAATTTTGCAACATTAAGCCAAATTCGACGACTACGTAATGGTTTTACAAAGCTAGAAAAGGGTGAGGCAGTAAACCCTAATTTAGAAACAATACTGTTTGAGAGACGTCCTACAGTTCGTTCATCCAAGCTACGCGAAGATATTGAATTTCATAATAATTTAAATGAATATCAACGACGAGCCGTTTTAGGTGCACTATCAGTTGAGGATTTGTATGTCATTCAGGGTCCACCTGGTACGGGGAAAACAACTGTCATTTCAGAGATTTGTCAGCAAAATGTTAAAGCAGGATTAAAAACACTTGTTGCCTCACAGTCTAATTTAGCTGTAGATAATGCATTAGGACGCTTACTGTCCAATCAAGAAATCCGAATTTTACGCTATGGTAGAACGGAAAGTATTGAGGAAGAGGGTAAAAAATTTATAGAGGAAAATGTGGCACTTCAGTGGCGTGAGCAGACACTTGCTGCGATTGAAGAAGCAATTACAATATTTCCAGAACGTCAGCAAGAGCTAGAAGCAAACCTTGTAAAAGCAAAAGGTGAGCTAGAGAAATTAGAGCAATGGCTAGAGCAATTAACACAGGAAATGGCTGCAAAAGAGCAGGCAGCTATTGAAGAACCCATTTTACAGCAGGAGATTCAAGCATTAAAAAAAGAATTGAAGGTTGCTAAAACAGAGCAACAAACATGTGAGACTCAAAAAGAGCATTATGAAAAGCAGCTCGCACAAATTGGGCCAATTGTACAGCAGCTTGAACAGACAATTGCTGATTACCCTTCAGTCGAGCAACTACAGGGTATGATTCAGGAAACTACTGAAAAAGTGAAACATCTAGAGGCTGCTGCTCAATATAAAGAACTACAAGAACAAAAGCACCAGTTAACACAGCAATTTGAAGAGATACAGCAGAAATATGAAATCGAAAGCAATCGTCTAGTAATCATGAAGGAAGCGCAAAAATATATATATACATTAACCTCATTTGAGCTTATTCAGCGTTTTTTACAACATTATCAAATTCGCCCTTCTCATGTACTTTCGCAACAAATCGATCGCTTGCAGCATTTAGAGGATGCGAAAGATTTAGAGGCATGGTCCACGATTAATGCTCGTTTACAAAAGGCAATTGTGAAGTTAGAGGCTTTGGTCACGCATGAAGTCAAGGAGCGTGCCCTTGCTAAAAGTAGACTACAACCAGTACAATCGTTTTCTTTGCAAAACCTTACTGGTGTATTCGCACAATTAAACACGGCTTTTCAAGATGGTCAAGCACCCGCAAGTGATGTTATGGAAAGTTATTTGCTCGGGTTATATATGCGTCGTGATTTTGTTTGGCAAAAGGGGATAGCACTAAAGCAACAGCAAGAGCATAAAGATCAGGAATACGAAACTTTTCGTAAAAATCTTGTAACTTTAATTCATCAGGAGTGTGCAATAACTAGCTTTGATGTGCAAAGTTACCAGCGGCAGCTTCAACCATTTTTACAGCATACTGAGCGGTTACAACAATTAGCAAACGCCTTTCGGATTACTGAAGAACCAGAAGAATCTGTAGACTATTTAAAAATTCTTGCCTCCCAAGCTAGAGAGTCTCTTCTACAAGCAAAGCAGCAACTTGAGGCAGTGGAGCAGGCTAAAGTACAACTTGTTCCTAAACAAGCCTCTTTACTGACTGTCCAAACAAACTTGCAGGAAGTAGAACAGCAGCTAACGCTTATAGAAGAACAAATAAAAGATATTAATATAGCTGGATTGAAGAAAGAAAAGCAACTAGCTACCTATACAAAGCTTTTACAATCTATGCCAGAACGAACTGCTGAAGAGGTGAAGGAAGCTATTCAAACTGCAAAGCAAGCAATCGAAGCATTCCAACGTCAGGAAAAACAGCTACCTCTTCACAAAAAACTACAAGAACAATGGCGTGAAAAATTACAAAACGCAACAGAGTATGATTTAGATGAAATTCGAAAACTGTATGTACGTCATGCGAACGTTATTGGTACAACATGCGTAGCTTCTGCCAGTAAGGAGTTTATGGAAAATTATCCGACCTTTGATGTGGTTATTATTGATGAAGTTTCAAAAGCAACACCACCTGAATTGCTCTTACCAATGCTAAAGGGGAAAAAAGTTATTTTAGTAGGTGATCATCATCAGCTACCACCATTACTTGGGGATGATACGCTGGAGGAAACATTAAAGGCAATGCTAGAAGAAAATCCAAACTTTGAAGGCGCACAGGAATTAAAAAATCTGTTGCGTGAATCATTATTTGAGCGTTTATTTAATAATTTGCCACCAACACATAAGCAAATGCTAGCATTGCAATACCGCATGCATGAGAAAATCATGCAAAGTATCACACCATTTTATGCGGAAGAAGAAAATGGCTTGCAATGTGGCTTACCAGATTCGGATGCAGCAAGAGATCATGGCTTAGAAGGGCAGTTTATAAAACGTGATGACCATTTACTGTGGATTGATATTCCAACAGAAAAACCTTATTTAGAGGAGCAAGTAAAAGGCGGAACGAGTCGTTTTAATGAAGGAGAATTGCTCACAATTAGACGTATTTTACTAGATCTCAATGAAGCGGTGAAGGCAGCAAAAGAAGCAGGGCGTATGCCGCAGGATGCTCAAAAAAGCGTTGGTGTCATCAGTTTCTACGGTGAGCAGGTAAAGAAAATTAATCGCCTTCTTCAGCAAGAATTAAAGCTACCACATCTGCAATTTAGAACAGGGACTGTTGATAAATTCCAAGGGATGGAAATGGATGTCATTTTAGTGAGCATGGTTCGTAATACACCTAAAGGCGGGGATATTGGCTTTGCCAGAGATTATCGTCGATTAAATGTCGCGCTATCTCGTGCCCGTGAGTTACTACTGCTTGTGGGAAGTGCAGAAATGTTTGCAAAACGTGCAAAACATCAAGAGACAAGAGAGATGTATGCGAATTTATTAAAAACAGTAAAATCCTACGATGGCTTACGTAATCATGAAGGATTGGTGATATAGATTGTCAAAATTACAACAACGACTAATGCGTGAGCTTCAGCAGAATCGTAATATTAAGATTGTCAAAATGGCTGAATGGTGTATTCCCATTCGAACAGTTGATGTGACCTATGAGCCTGTTCGTCGTTCAACAATGGATGTCTTAATGACAATGCTTCTGCTTAGTATTCAAGAGGCGGATTTTAGCAACGCACAGGAATTGAGCGAGCTATTGCTGGTAGACCCATTATTTATTGAGGACTTGGTTTCTTTAATGATTCGAGTAAACCTTGTGAAGAATGAAGATGATTTCTATAGGCTAACTGAAAAAGGACAGAAGCAGCTAGAACGAGGTATTTTTGAAGAAGAACTAGAGGAAGAAACCTCTACACTTTACTTTAGTCCCTGCCATCAATCGTTTCTCACTATCGATACGAGTAATGATGAATATGATGAATTGCCAGAGCTCTATCGTTATATTGACAAAGAGGCAGAACAACAGGAACAATTTGAGGAATCCATGGTGATTGCAGCTTTACAGGAAGCGGATGAAGAAGAGGAAGGTAGCTCTCAGAAAGTCATCGCAAAAATTGTTCAAACAGAAGCTCAACAAATTAATGATAGCCCATGTTTAGAGTTTGTTCTTTATGATAAGGAACAGGATATAGTATTTGCAAGAGTTTGGAATACATTACTCAATCAATGGGATCATCATTTAGAGCAACAGCTTACAGACGAAGAACAATTAACATGGCGTGAGCAATATTTATCTTGATTCAATTTCAATTGCTAGAAGAAACGAACGTAGATCGCGTTCGTTTTTTTATTTTAATTATAAATTTACAGAGTTAGGTGATAATTGAAAAATTTTTTCGATAAACTACTGCATTAGCATAAATTAAACCATTGCTAAGGAGGGGACAGATGTCAACGATTAGTTTATGTATGATTGTTAGAAATGCACAATGTACGATTGAAAGATGCTTAGATTCGGTTCAGCACCTCGTGGATGAGATGAATATTATTGATACTGGTTCAACTGATCGTACAAAAGAGATTGTCCAAAATTTTACCTCTCGAATTTATGACTTTTCCTGGTGTGATCATTTTGCTAAAGCTAGAAATTTTTCCTTTCAGCAGGCAACAAAAGACTATATTTTATGGCTCGATGCTGATGATGTTATGACAAAGGAAAATCAGCACAAGTTCAGCCAACTAAAGCAATCGTTATTTCCCTCTATTGATGCTGTAACAATGGATTATTATTTGACGCTTGATTGTGATGGGGAAGTGGAGTGTAGTGAACGAAAGTTTCGTCTAGTAAAAAGGGCGAATCATTTTCAATGGGAAGGTGCTGTTCATGAGAATTTAAGGGTGTCAGGGCAGCTCTATCATAGTGATATTGCTGTCACACATTTACCGTTAACGAAAGATATTCATCGCAATATAAGTATTTATGAGGGATTAATAAAGAATGGACATTCTCTTTCAGCAATTGAGTCATTTCATTTTGCGAATGAACTAAAATTACATCACCGTTACCTAGAAGCTATTAATCAATACAATCTATTTTTGGATAGCAACTTAGGCACTACAGATAATCGCATTGAGGCTTGTTTACATGTAGGAGAATGCTATCGGCGTTTACATGATGATCAACAAGCACAGCAAGCTGTTTTGCAATCTTTCTTATATGATCGACCAAAGCCAGAAGCATGTTGCCGAATGGGCCAATTTTTTATGGAGCAATTAAAACATAAAGAGGCTATTTACTGGTACTCTCAAGCCTTGCAACAAGCTCCTGCCGATACAATGACTATCCAAAAGCGTGCTTATTCAACGTGGATTCCACATCTACAATTAAGCCTTTTGTACAGGGAATTACGATTATTTGAAAATGCCTTTCAGCATAATCTAGAGGCACAAAAATGGAAACCGAATCATCAAGAAATAATTAATAATGAAAAATATTTACTTAGTCAATTAAAGATATAAATCTTTCTTATGGGAAAGGTACATCAATAAACAAGACATAAATAGCTTGGCCAATTAACAATGAAACACCTACAACAACTGTCATAAAAATCACATTACGTGGCCTGAAATTTTTTGCTTCCATTAAAAACCTCCCTCGATATAGAATATTCAGTCAATTCAAGATATGTTTTGAAGGGATGAGTATGCATAATAAAAGAGCAAATTCACATTAAGAGTGAATTTGCCCTTTTAATTAATCGAACTTTAACCCCTTCAATGCTTCAGCAAGTGCATTGTTCACAGGTTCCTCGTTGTTTTGCTGCTTTAAGTACTTTTGTACGGAGCGCTTGTCGACCTTGCCTCCGCCTTCTTTTTTGCGTCTTGCTTCAAAGGCTGATAATTTTTCGCGATAGCCACATTTACAAACGAAAATTTGACCATCACCTTCTCCGCGAAGCTCTAATTTTTTATGACATTGTGGACAACGTGCATTTGTGGTACGTGAGACATTTTTACGATGACCACATTCGCGATCTTGACAGACAAGCATTTTTCCTTTCTTGCCATTCACTTCAAGCATTGGTTTACCGCAATCAGGACATGATTTGGTAGAGATATTATCATGCTTATACTTTTTGTCACTACCCTTAATCTCTGTAACAATTTCCTTTGTGTAATTTTTCATCTCGCTAATAAATACATCTTTTTTTAGCTTGCCCTTTGCAATAAGCTCAAGCTTTTGCTCCCAATCTGCTGTCAGGGCAGGAGATTTTAATTCCTCTGGCACTAGGTCGAGTAGTTGACGACCTTTAGAGGTAATATAAATATCTTTGCCACCACGCTTTTCTATTAAGAAGGAATTGAAAAGCTTTTCAATAATATCTGCACGTGTAGCGACTGTGCCAAGACCACCCGTAGATTTTAATGTGTCGGCTAATTTTTTATCATTCGTTGCCATATATTTTGTTGGGTTTTCCATGGCTGATAAAAGAGTAGCTTCATTAAATCGAGCAGGTGGCTTTGTTTGACCAGAAGTTTGGGCAAGAAGCTTTACTTTTAAAATATCGCCCTTATCAATGCGTGGTAGTATTTGTTCCTTTACGTCATCTGCTGTGTCCTCATCATCAAAGCGATGCTCATAAACTTCCTTCCAGCCAGATGATAAAATCGTTTTTCCACGAGCAATAAAGCTTTCATCGCCAATTTTTGCACGCAGTGTTAGTTGTTCATATTCAAAAGCAGGCAGTAGAACAGCTAGGAAACGCTTTACAACAAGATCATAAATTTTACGTTCCTTATCTGTGAAAGCTGAATAATTTACATAGCCCTCTGTTGGAATAATCGCATGATGATCTGATACTTTACTATCATCGACAAAGGCCTTTGTTGGTTTGATTGGTTTAGTAAGCAGTTTATTGGCGATGGAGCGATATTCACCAATACCACAGGCCTTTAAGCGTTCTGGTAGTGTAGCAACGATATCCTGTGAAATAAAGCGAGAATCCGTACGTGGATAAGTTAACACTTTATGTTGCTCATAGAGTTTTTGCATGATATTCAATGTTTCTTTCGCTGAGTAGCCGAAGATTTTATTGGCATCTCGCTGCAATTCAGTTAAATCATAAAGACCAGGTGCAAATGATTTTTTAGGTTTCTTTTCAATGTCCGCAACGATGGCATTGCTATTTCCTATTTTTTTCACCAGTGTATTGATTTTATCTTTATCAAAGCTACGACTATTACCATTTTGGTCTTGCCATGTGAGCTTTAAGTTATCAGTTGTTTGCGCTTCAACACCATAATAAGTTTGTGCCTTAAAGTTTTTAATTTCATCTTCACGTGCAGCAATTATTGCTACTGTTGGTGTTTGTACACGTCCGCAATTCAACTGTGCGTTAAAGCGGGTAGTTAAAGCACGAGTAGCATTAAGCCCGATATACCAATCTGCCTCTGAGCGAGCTACAGCAGAGGCATAGAGATTATCATATGCATTGCCTGGCTTTAGATTGGCAAACCCATCTTTAATTGCCTTATCTGTAACAGAGGAAATCCATAAGCGTTTCAAAGGCTTTTTAATTTTCACTTTATCGAGTATCCAGCGTGCTACTAATTCACCTTCACGTCCAGCATCTGTAGCAATGATGATTTCATTAACATCATTACGTGTAAGCTGACTTTTGACCGCATTAAATTGCTTTCCAGTTTGCTTTATAACCGTTAATTTTAAGCGTTCAGGTAACATGGGGAGATCTTCAAGATTCCATGTTTTATATTTCACATCATAGCTTTCTGGGTCAGCCAGTGTTACAAGATGTCCAAGCGCCCAAGTCACAATGTATTTATCTCCCTCAAGGAAGCCATTTCCTTTTTTATTACACTTCAGTACACGTGCAATATCACGTGCTACAGAAGGTTTTTCAGCAATTACTACGCTCTTTGCCATTGTTAACACCCTTTCATAGTTCCATGGTTTTAAATATAGCATAGGTTGAGTGGGTTCGCAGTTTAACTGAAGCGAAATTTATTAAATGTCGGAGGATAGATTTAGGCAGGTAACAGTAAGGAAACATAAATTTCAGAAAAAATATTGAATTCTGAAAATTATTATGTTAGTCTAGTGTACATAAAAATGAAGTAACGACTTCATAGTATAGATAAAAAAAGGATGAGCTTCTTTTATGAGAGATCAAACAATTCAGCAAATGATTCAAGAGAAATATCAAGAGTTGTCTAAAAGTCAACAAAAGGTAGCTACATTCATATTAAAAAATTTACAGACAGTAGGAATCCACTCTGCTTCATATGTAGGGGAAAAGGCCGGAGTAAGTGAAACGACAGTTATCCGTTTTTGTTACGCATTAGGCTTATCTGGTTATGCACAATTGCAACGTCAGGTAACCATGCATTTATTTAATGAAGGGAATGCAAGTAGTTTGCAGAATTATTTGCAATCGAAGCAAGCTCTTTTTGAAAATCCACGTTTTTATGTAAAGACGATGGAAAAGGATGCATCTCGCATTTTAAATATGGCTAAAAACATTAACGAGGAAGACTTTAATCGAGCTTCAGTATTGCTCCATGAGAAGAAAAAAATATATATTGCAGGGAATGGCTCTTCCCATTTAGCTGCACAGTGGCTTCATTTTACATTAAATCTTTTGCGACCGAATGTTGTTTTATTAAATTTTGAAACAAGTGAGGTCATACGTGCTATTCAAGAGATTGATGAAAATAGTGTAGTAATTATTTTATCATTCCACCGTTACTTTAAAGAGCCGATCCAATTTGCAGCTGAATTACAAGAAAAAAAATGTGAGATTATTGGTATAACCGATTCTCAGATTGCACCTATAACTCAATATGCAACTATCACCTTTGTGAATGAACAACAACAAGAAGTTTCAACAATTGATGCTATGCCAGCACTCATAGCATTTTTAAATACACTAATAGCAGGAATGACTGCTCAAGATCATGACTATTATGAAAATCAGCGCGTAAAATATGACGATTTTCAAAATAGCTTTTTAGCAAACCGATGGAGTTGACTAATATGAACCAAATTTTACAAGAGTTACAGCCACTTCTTACAGATATTTTTAAACATTTACATGAACATCCAGAAGTTAGTTGGCAAGAGCACAATACAACTCAATATATAGCAAATTTATTAAGAGAGGCCCAAATGGAGCCACACCTTTTTGAAGATATGACAGGACTTTATGTTGATATAGGGGAGGGAACACCTAGGGTAGGGTTCCGCACTGATATAGATGCACTTTGGCAGGAGGTTAATGGTGTCTTTCAAGCTAACCATTCTTGTGGACATGATGGTCATATGACGATGGCTATTGGAACTGCATTGCTGTTAAAGGACATGGAGCATTTACTGTCAGGTGCTGTACGTATACTATTTCAGCCTGCTGAGGAAAAGGCCCAAGGAGCACGCGCATTTGTCGAAAAAGGTATTATAGATGATTTAGATTATTTATTTGGTGTTCATGTTCGACCATTAAAGGAATTACAGGATGGTTCGTATGCGCCAGCATTATACCACGGAGCAGCAAAGCTTTTTACAGGGACCATTATTGGGGAAGAGGCACATGGCGCACGGCCAGAACTCGGCATTAATGTAATTGAGGTTGGAGCAGCTATAGTCGAAGGTCTTCAAAAAATTTGGACGGATCCAACTATCTCTGCCTCTGTCAAAATGACACAGTTTAATGCAGGAGGTACCTCCACAAATATTATTCCTGGTAAAGCTAGCTTTAGCATTGATGCACGAGCTCAAACAAATGAAGTGATGCAGGTAATCACAGAGGGGGTAGAGCGTGTAAAAGCATCTGTTGAAGCGATGTATGGTGCCAAGATATTCTTACAGGTAGATGCTCATATAGTGGCAGCATTGGTGAATGATGAAGCCTTACAACATATGAGGGAAGCTATTATTGATGTCGTTGGGGAAAAGGCTTGCGCTCCATCAGTTGTTACACCAGGAGGGGAGGATTTTCATTTTTATACCTATGAACGTCCGAAGCTTAAAGCTACAATGCTTGGATTAGGCTGTGGGGTTACTCCTGGCTTACATCATCCACAAATGACCTTTAATCAAGATCGGCTGTTAGTAGGAGTAAATATTATTACAAGGGCTATTTTGAGAACATTATAAAGATATAGAAAGAAGAGATAGCTATGATAGAGATAAGAGAAATCAAAACAATAGAACAACTTGAGCAGGTTCAGCAATTAGAGTTGAATGTATGGGGAATGCCTGCTATTCCTCTCCATCAAACGCTGACAGCAGTGAAAAATGGGGGCATCGTTGTAGGTGCTTATCAAGAAGATAAATTAGTCGGATTTAGTTATGGTTTTGCGGGTTTTCGAGAAGGAAAAAGCTATCTATGCTCTCATATGTTAGGGATTGATGAAAAATATCGATTACTAGGCATAGGAGAAAAGTTAAAGTACGAACAGCGAGCTATTGCTATTGAACGTGGCTATGACTTAATGGTATGGACATTTGACCCTCTTGAAACCCGAAATGCTTATCTTAATTTATCTAAATTAAAGGGTATTTGCTATACCTATATAGAAAATTGCTACGGTGAAATGCAGGATGGTTTCAATAAAGGGCTACCCTCTGATCGATTTGAGGTGAGCTGGCATTTAACTTCAGATTATGTGGTGAACGACATTACAATAGAAGTAGCGGATGCAAAACCAGTGGCAAGCTGTGAACTTACAAAGCAGGGCTTATTATGTTTAAAAATGACTGAAAATTTCGAATTTGTAGAAGGGTTGTATACGCTACCTGTTCCTAAGGACTTTCAAGCCTTAAAAGCACAAAATCCTAGCTTAGCATTGGATTGGCGTTTCAAAACAAGAACTATACTAAAGCAACTATTTTCAGCAGGGTATGCAGCAATTTCACTGCAACAACGAGAATGCTATAACGAATATGTTTTAGTGAAAAAAGCAGCTTTAAATTTGGAAGGGGCATTTTAATATGAAAATTACAGAAATCACAATACGACAATTGAAGATGAAATTAAAAGCACCGTTTACAACAAGCTTTGGCACGTTTGATGAGAGGGACTTTTTAGTCCTCGAGGCAAAAGATGAGACAGGCTTAATCGGTTGGGGAGAATCAGTTGCCTTTCATTCACCTTGGTACAATGAAGAAACACTTCAAACAAACTGGCATATGCTTGAAGACTTCCTCATTCCTCTTATTTTAAATAAAGAGATTCATCACCCCGATGAAGTGAGTCAACTATTTGAGCCGATTCGCAAAAATAATATGGCGAAATCGACGATAGAAGGAGCTATTTGGGATATATATGCACAGCAAACTGGCCAATCCCTAGCAACAGCACTTGGTGGTAAAAAGGATAAAATTGAAGTAGGTATTAGTATCGGAATACAAAATTCGATCGAGGAGTTAGTAACATTAGTTGACGGCTATGTAAAGGAAGGTTATAAGCGCATGAAAATCAAAATAAAACCGGGCTGGGATATAGAGGTTATGCGTACATTAAGGGAAACATTTCCTGATGTAGCCTTTATGGCGGATGCCAATTCAGCCTATCGTCTAGAGGATACTGAAACATTGAAACAACTGGATGCATTTAACTTAACAATGATTGAGCAACCACTGGCTTCAGATGACATTATCGACCATGCTTCATTACAAAAATTAATGGAAACACCAATTTGTTTGGACGAAAGTATCCATTCGTTAGAAGATGCACGAAAGGCTGTAGAACTAGGGAGCACCAAAATTATAAACATAAAAATTGGTCGTGTTGGTGGCCTAACAGAAGCAAAAAAAATACATGATTATTGTGAGACACATAACATCCCAGTATGGTGTGGCGGCATGTTGGAATCTGGTATTGGTCGTGCGCACAATGTAGCCTTAACAACGTTGTCAAATTTTATATTACCGGGAGATACTGCTGGCTCTAATCGATATTGGGAAAAGGATATTATCGAACCAGAAGTAGTTGTAAAAGATGGTTATATTGAAGTACCACAACAAGTAGGAATTGGTTATGAAATAAATAGGGAAACGGTTAATTCCTTCACAGTCGCACAGAAAACATATCAATAAATAGACTTAAATTTCTTATATTAGAATAGTAGGTGGGCTATGAAAAAAAGTTGGCAGATAGGTGGAGCATTTGTAGGCTTAATTGTTGGAGCAGGGTTTGCATCGGGTCAGGAAATAATGCAGTACTTTACTAGCTTTGGCTTGTACAGTATGGTAGGTGCAATTGTTGCTACCCTTGCATTCGCATTTTTAGGAATGAGTTTAGCTCAATTAGGAACAGATTTACAAACAACATCACATAAAGAGGTGATCTATCATATAGGAGGGCGATATGTTGGCATTATTTTAGATATCGTTATCACGTTTTTCTTATTTGGCGTTGCTGTTGTCATGTTTGCTGGATCAGGCTCAACATTTCATCAGATGTTTGGCATCAATCCAGTAGTTGGTAGTATTTTTATGGTTGTTATAACTATACTAACCTTACTATTAAATGTTAATAATATTATTAATTTAATAGCATTGGTTACCCCTTATTTAATGGGTATCATTTTTATTATTTTGATTTATTCTATCTTTACGATGGATATATCTATTGCAGAGCAAAATACTTTAGCGAAAGCACAATCATCTGCAGCATCTAATTGGTTAATGGGAGCGTTACTTTATGTTTCCTATAATATCGCTGCTGGTGCAGCAATGTTAATTGTAATGGGAGGAACAGTAAAGGACCGCAAAGTTGCTGGCAGAGGTGGACTACTTGGCGGTTTAATGCTTGGTCTCTTAATTGTATTAATCAATATAGCCATGTTTGCTAAAATAAATGTTATTGATGGAGTAGCAATGCCAACATTAGAATTAGCAAAACAAATTCATCCTATAGTAGGTGTCTTAATGTCTATTGCTTTATTAGGCATGATGTACAATACTGCGGTGGGGATGTTCTATTCATTTACAGTTCGATTTATTGCGCCAGACCATCAATATTTTAAAGTAGCTATTGTAGTTATAGGATTAATAGGTTTTGCTGCAAGCCTAGTAGGATTTACTACATTAGTTGGTAAAGTCTATTCAACAATGGGCTACTTAGGTTTCGCCTTAATTGTTGCTGTTATTATTTCGTGGCTACGTAAACTACCAAAAACTTTATAAAGTAAAAATTTCCCTTTTGTGAACGTAAGGGAAATTTTTTTGTTTTTTTGTGATGAAAGCAAGATCTATATCATACAGTTAATTTGTGTTTGCGAAATCTATTCATGCTGTTTTAAGTAAAAATTATGCTCGAAACTTTATAAAAAAGCTATTCGGTGCTAGACACCAATTTTTGAGAATGTTATATTTGTATTGTCATAGTATTTTTATAATTAGGAAAAAATAGAATACTTTATAGGTTTAATGGTTTTTCCTGATTATAAGGAGTGATGAAGTATAGAGCTAGATGAAGGATGATAGGGCCTATGGTAAAGAAAACGTTAAAACAAAGAATTGTAGACGCTTCAGTTGAATTGTTTCAACAAGATGGTTATCACAATGTAACAGTGGATCGTATTGTGGAATATATTGGGGCATCAAAGGGTGGATTTTATCATAATTTTAAATCAAAAGATGAACTGTTGTATGAAATTCATGATGTCTTTATTTCATATGTTATTCAACAATCGCAAGCTGCATATGACAAATTCGATACACCTATCACACGTTTGTGTGCCATGCTGCAAACACTGACACAAGTATTTGATATGTATCAAGCACATATTACGATTTTTTATGAAGAAAGTCGTTCACTCTCAGATGAATATAGTGACATCATCCATAAAAAGCGAGATCACTATCGTGATATTTTACAAAGAGTGATAGCAGAGGGTCAGGAAGCAAAGGTTTTTCGTACCGAATTACCTTGTACAATTGTGACAATGGCAATTGTCGGGATGATTAACTGGACATACAAATGGTTTAAGCAATCAGGACCATTAACGATGGAGCAAATCACAGATGTTTTTACCGATATGGTATTACGGGCAATTGTGACAGATCAAGCCATGGAAGAAGCAAAGCAATTTATAATAAAGGGGTAGCCAGTAGGAAACACTGGTTTTATTATTTGTTTTTACAAACCGACTAGTCGGTATTAACTGTAAGCAATTGTTCTTAAGCTACATTTACTATGGCAAATTCGACATTAGGGGGACTAGGGATGAATTTTGAATTAACAAAAGAGCAAGAAATGATTCGAGACATGGTGCGTGATTTTGCTGAGAAGGAGATTAAACCGTATGCTCGTGAGGTTGATGAGACATCAACAATGAGAATAGAGAGCTTTAAGAAGATGGCAGAACTAGGCTTATTGGGTATCCCGTTTCCTGAGGAATATGGTGGATCAGGTGGTGATACGGTGTCCTATGCTTTAGCTGTAGAGGAGATTGGTCGAGCATGTGGGGGCACAGGGTTAAGCTATGCAGCTGCTGTTAGCTTAGGAGCCTCACCAATTTACAACTTCGGCACAGAGGAACAAAAGCAAGAGTGGCTAGTTCCATTAGCTAAGGGTGAGACATTAGGGTCATTCGGTTTAACAGAGCCAAATGCTGGTTCAGATGCAGGGGGCACACGTACTACAGCTATTATTGATGGTGATGACTACATCATTAACGGAGAGAAATGCTGGATCACCAATGCAGGATATGCTCGACAAATTATTGTAACTGCGGTAACAGGTAAACGTGAGGATGGTAAAAAGATTATTTCTTCTATTATTGTGCCAACCAACACACCAGGCGTAACAATCAACTGTAATTATGACAAAATGGGTGTACGTGGCTCCAATACATGTGAAATTGTGTTAGAAAATGTTCGTGTCCCAAGAACAAATCTATTAGGGGATGAAAAACGTGGCTTTAGCCAGTTTTTAAATACATTGGATGGTGGTCGTATTTCCATCGCTGCTCTTTCTGTTGGAATTGCCCAGGCTGCTTATGAAAAGGCACTAAAATTTGCGAAGGAACGTGAGCAATTTGGTGCACCTATTTCGAAGTTACAGGCGATCCAATTTAAATTAGCTGACATGGCGATGGAAATAGAGCTTGCTCGTACGTTAGTACATAAAGCGGCATGGTTAAAAGATCAAAAGAAGCCATTTGGCAAAGAAGCTGCCATGGCTAAACTATTTGCTTCTGAAATGGGCTTCCGTACATGTAATCAAGCAATCCAAATTCATGGTGGTTCTGGATATATGAAAGAATACGATGTAGAACGTCATTTACGTGATATTAAATTAATGGAAATCGGTGAAGGGACATCTGAAATTCAACGTCTTGTTATTTCTCGTCTAATTGGCTGTTAATCATCATTAGTTAAGTTAAATAGCATAAATAAGGGGGATCTTCATGGCAGAACTTGTGTATCAAACAATTGGTCAATTGCTAGATGAACAATCAAAAAAGTACCCGCAGAATGAAGCATTGGTCTATGCTGACAGAAATTTACGCATGACTTATGAACAGCTAAATCGTCAAGCACGATACGTAGCGAGAGGTTTAATGGCTCTTGGAATTGAAAAGGGAGACCATATCGCAGTATGGACGACGAATGTTCCTGAGTGGGTACAGCTTCAATTTGGTACAGGGAAGATGGGTGCTCCAATTGTAACGGTAAATACGAATTACCGTGCGAGTGAGTTGGAGTATTTATTGAAGCAATCTGATGCTAAAACGATTTTTTTAATTGAAAATTATCGGGACCATTCTTTTATCAATACACTGCAAGAGTTATGTCCAGAGCTTGAACATTGTGAACCAGGTAATTTGCAATCAAAGCGACTACCTTTATTAAAAAATGTTATTTTAATCGGTGAAACCAAATACCCCGGCGTACTTAATTGGTCAGATGTTTTAACAGCTGCCGAGCAAGTAACCGAGGAACAGTTAGATCAGAGAGAGCAATCTCTCCATTATGATGATGTCATTAATATTCAATATACTTCTGGTACAACAGGCTTTCCTAAGGGAGTAATGCTAACGCATTTTAACTTAGTCAATAATGCTGTCAATATTGCTGAATGTATGCGTTTAACGCCAGAGGATCGTCTATGTATCCCAGTTCCATTCTTCCATTGCTTTGGTTGTGTCATAGGCACATTAGCCATCACAACGAGTGGTGGAACGATGGTACCGGTACAGGAGTTCTCACCTGAAGAGGTACTAAGAACCGTTCAACAAGAGAAATGCACTGCATTACATGGCGTGCCAACAATGTTCATTAGTGAACTGAATTTATCGAATTTTGCATCTTTCGATCTTTCAACTTTACGTACAGGCGTCATGGCAGGATCAAACTGTCCAATTGAGGTTATGAAAGCGGTCATTGAGAAGATGGGCATGAAAGATATAACAATATGCTACGGTCAAACAGAATCATCACCTGTTATTACGCAGACAAGAACGGAAGACCCGTTAGTGTTAAAGGTGGAGACGGTTGGCCGCGCATTACCTAACCTAGAAGTAAAGATTGTTGTTCCTGGAACTACCGAGGAAGCTCCGACGAATGAACAGGGAGAGCTGTGTACAAGGGGCTATCATGTGATGAAGGGCTATTATAAAAACCAGGAGGAAACAGATCTGGCGATTGACGAGGATGGTTGGTTGCATACAGGTGATTTAGCAACAATGGATGAAGCAGGTTATGTCCGTGTAACAGGTCGTTTAAAGGATATGATTATCCGAGGTGGCGAAAACCTATATCCTCGTGAAATTGAGGAGTTTCTTTATACACATCCGAAAATTTCAGATGTTCAGGTTGCTGGTGTTCCTGATCCTGTTTATGGCGAGGAGGCGGCAGCTTGGATTGTTTTAAAAGAAGGGGAGCAGGCTACAGCGGATGAAATCCGAGATTATTGTCGAGATAAAATTTCTAGACATAAAATTCCCCGACATATTTTCTTTATTGATCACTATCCAATGACTGCATCTGGAAAAGTTCAAAAATATAAATTACGAGAAGATTTTGTTATGACCGTAAAGTAAGGAGGGGCAGTGAATATGTTCAACAAGGTATTAATTGCAAATCGTGGAGAGATTGCTAGACGTGTGATCAGAACATGCAAGCGCCTAAATATTCATACGGTTGCTATCTATTCAGAGGCAGATGCAGAAAGCTTACATGTGAAAGATGCAGATGAAGCTTTCTGTGTGGGGAAGCCACCGGTTGCACAGAGCTATTTAAATATCGACCGCATTCTTGAAATTGCACTAGAAAGTGGCGCAGAGGCTGTTCATCCGGGCTATGGTTTACTATCAGAGAATGCAAATTTTGCGAAACGTTGTACAGAGGCGGGTTTAGTGTTTATCGGGCCAAGTGCTGATGTGATTGCTTCAATGGGCAGTAAATTAGAGGCACGTAAAACAATGAAAGCTGCAGGTGTACCGATTGTAGAGGGTGTAGAAGCGCCTGTGAAGGATGTAGAAGAAGCCACTAGCATAGCGGAGCGTTTAGGCTATCCGATTATGTTAAAGGCATCTGCAGGCGGTGGCGGTATCGGTATGCAACTAGTTGATAATGCCGAGGAACTAGCCAAAGCTTTTGAGGGCAATCAAAAGCGTGCACAATCATTCTTTGGTGATGGCACGATGTATATGGAGCGGTTCATTGCTAACCCTCACCATATCGAGGTGCAAATTATTGCAGATCATCAAGGCAATGTTGTTCCATTATTTGAACGTGAGTGCTCTATTCAACGAAGAAATCAAAAAGTAGTAGAAGAAGCACCATCCCCGTTCATCTCACAAGAGACAAGAGAAAAAATGCTAGAAGCGTCAGTTAAGGCGGCAAAGCATATTGGTTATGTCAATGCTGGAACAATCGAATACTTGGTTGATGAAGATCAAAACTTTTATTTTTTAGAAATGAATACAAGACTACAGGTAGAGCATCCCGTTACGGAGGAAATTACGAAGCTTGATTTAGTAGAAGAGCAATTAAAAATTGCGGCAAAACAACCTCTTACATTTACTAGAGAAAGTATTACTAAAGAAGGGCACGCGATTGAAGTGCGCATATACGCTGAAAATCCTTCGACATTTTTCCCGTCTCCAGGTACCATTACGACTCTTGAATTACCGACCGGTGAAGGAATTCGACATGAATGTGGCGTAGAGTCTGGTTCAGTGGTAACACCATTCTATGATCCGATGATTAGTAAATTGGTAGTGTGGGGGGAAACAAGAGAAATTGCCTGTGAAAGATTAGCACAAGCGCTAAAGGTGTATAAAGTGGAGGGGATTCAAACGAATATCCCGATGCTTTTAAAAACCATCACACATGAGCAATTTTTAAAAGGGTATACGACAACAAAATTTGTAGAGCAATATTATTTACCGCAATTAGCAGAAACAAAATAACAATGATCATGTATTCGTGTTTCCGAAGAGGGACGAATACATGATAAAAAAATTAGGAGTGAATGATTATGGCAACAGTAAAAGCAAGCATGGCAGGAACAGTATGGAAAATCGTCGTAACAGAGGGCGAGAAAGTGACAGCAGGTCAAGATGTAGCCATTTTAGAATCGATGAAAATGGAAATTCCAATTGCAGCAGAAGAGGATGGCGTAGTGACGAAAATCATTGCCAATGAGGGAGACTTTATTAACGTTGATGATGATATTTTAGAAATTGAATAAGAGGAGGCTTGTTTATGCAGTTACCTAAGCAAGTCACAATCAAAGAAGTTGGTCCCCGTGATGGCTTACAAAATGAAAAAACGCATATTTCAACAGCTGATAAAGTGCAATTAGTAAATTTATTAGGTCAAACAGGATTAAATTATATTGAAGTGACATCTTTTGTGCATCCCAAATGGATTCCTCAATTGGCAGATGCAGTCGAGGTTCTGCAAGCCATTAAAAGACATAAGGATATTACCTATGCGGCACTTGTACCCAATATGCGGGGCTTAGAACGCGCATTGCAGGCTGAAGTAGATGAAGTAAGTATTTTTATGTCTGCCAGTGAAAGCCATAACCAAAGTAATATTAATAAAACCATAGAAGATACATTTCCCATATTAAAGGAAGTTGTAGTAGGAGCTCAGGCTGCAAAGAAACATGTTCGAGGTTATATCTCAACGGTTATTGGTTGTCCCTATGAGGGTTATATACACCCTGACAAGGTATTACGAGTAACGGAAAAATTATTGGAGATGGGTGTGACTGAAATATCGCTTGGTGACACAATTGGTGTTGGTGTACCGACGCAGGTTGAGTTTCTCTTAGAGGAATTACTAAAAAGGTATCCTGCTGAAAAATTTGCCATGCATTTTCACGATACACGTGGGACCGCATTAGCCAATATTATGAAATCCTTAGAGATGGGTATTACCAAATTTGATAGTGCGCTTGGTGGGCTAGGGGGCTGCCCATATGCAAAGGGTGCCTCAGGTAATGTAGCCACAGAAGATTTATTGTATTTATTTGATGAGATGGGCATTGAAACAGGCGTAGATCGACAAAAGGTGCTAGAGGCAGCACTCTTTATTGAAGAGAAGTTAGGCAAAGCTGTTGCATCAAAGCAAATGGCGATTGTCCGCAATGAAAGGAGTGCAAATCAGGGATGACACAACTCGTTCGTTTTGAAGTACTAGAGGATAGTATTGGACTTATTACACTTTCAAGACCAGAAGCTGCGAACGCTATGTCGGTTCAATTACTGCATGAGCTGTCTGACACGCTTGATCAAATCAATGGAGATCCAGCAGTGCGTGTAGTCCTTCTAACAGGTGCGGGCGAAAAGGCATTTTGTGCAGGTGCTGATTTAAAGGAACGTAAAGGAATGTCTGATCAACAAGTGAAGAAGATCGTGCAGCTGATTGGTGCCACTGTGGCAAAAGTTGAAACGCTTGCACAGCCTGTCATTGCTGTCCTAAATGGTGTAGCCTTTGGTGGAGGCTTGGAGTTGGCACTAGCTTGTGATTTACGAATTGCTGCTACACATGTAAAGCTTGGCTTAACAGAAACTTCACTCGGTATTATTCCAGGTGCTGGGGGGACACAGCGACTTCCACGTTTAATTGGTCTTGGTAAAGCAAAGGAATTAATTTATACAGCACGTAGGCTCAATGCCGAAGAAGCTGAAAATTATGGCATTATCGAATATGTTTATGAAGGACATGAGGTATTAGATAAGGCACAACAGCTTGCACTGGAAATGGCAAAAAATGCACCACTCTCTTTAGTGCAAGCCAAAGTTGCGATCAATCAAGGTGTTGAGGTAGATTTAGCTACCGGGTTAAAAATTGAATCACTTGCATATAGTGCACTGATCCCAACAGAAGACCGATTAGAGGGCTTACTTGCCTTCCAAGAGAAGCGAGCGCCACAATATTCAGGGAAATAAAACGCCAAGAAATCATTTTGGTGTAATCGATTGGGCAAAGGGAGGAAATAAACATGAGCAATATCTCGACAGAAAATACACCACCTACAATGAAAGATAAAATTTTAGCAGGTGGATTACCAAAATATCATGATAAAAATGCACAACAAGGCAAGCTATTTGTACGTGAGCGTCTTGAACTTTTACTTGATGATGGTCTTCAATCGGAGGATGGGCTCTATGCAAACTGTTTAGCAGGGGATTTACCAGCAGATGGCGTTATCACTGGTATTGGTAAAATTCATGGTCGTACGGTTTGTGTGCTAGCTAACGATTCAACGATTAAAGCTGGTTCTTGGGGAAAACGCACAGTTGAAAAAATGATTCGCATTCAAGAAACAGCTGAAAAGTTGAATTGTCCATTACTCTATTTAGTGGATTCAGCAGGTGCACGTATTACAGATCAGCTTGAAATGTTCCCAGGCCGCAGAGGCGCAGGCCGCATTTTCTACAATCAAGTCAAACTGTCAGGAAAAGTTCCGCAAATTTGCTTATTATTTGGTCCTTCCGCAGCGGGTGGTGCCTATATTCCTGCATTTTGCGATATCGTGGTGATGGTAGAAGGGAATGCTTCTATGTATTTAGGATCTCCTCGAATGGCCGAAATGGTTATCGGTGAAAAAGTAGATTTAGAAACAATGGGCGGCGCAAAAATGCACTGTTCCGTTTCGGGTTGTGGAGATGTGCTTGTTAAATCCGAACAGGAGGCTATTACTTATGCGCGCAAATATTTAGGATACTTCCCTAATAACTATGCAGAGCGTAGCAAGGTAGAGGCTCCCAAACCACCGGCTTCATTTGATAAATCTATTGAAGAATTAATTCCTCAAAATCAAAATGTTCCATTTGATATGTATAAGCTAATTGATCGTATTATCGATGAAGATTCATTTTGTGAGGTTAAGAAATTATTTGCACCAGAATTAATTACAGGCCTTGCCCGAATTAATGGTCAATCAGTCGGCATTATCGCTAACCAACCACGCGTCAAGGGAGGCGTGCTATTCCATGATTCTGCTGATAAAGCGGCGAAATTTATTTCACTATGTGATGCATTCAATATCCCACTGTTATTCCTAGCAGACGTTCCAGGCTTTATGATTGGTACTCAGGTAGAAAAAGCAGGAATCATCCGTCATGGTGCTAAAATGATTTTTGCCATGAGTGAGGCAACTGTTCCTAAGCTAACGGTCATTGTGCGTAAAGCGTATGGTGCAGGATTATATGCAATGGCTGGCCCTGCGTTTGAACCAGACTGCTGTATTGCCTTATCAAATGCACAAATTGCCGTAATGGGACCAGAAGCTGCTGTCAATGCAGTCTATGCCAATAAAATTGCAGAACTTCCAAAAGAAGAGCAAGCAAGCTTCATTGCCGAGAAACGTAAAGAATATCAAGAGGAAATTGATGTGTATCGCTTAGCTTCAGAGCTTATCATTGATGATGTGATTGAGCCTAACGAGCTGCGTAAGGTACTAGAAAATCGCTTAGAACTTTATATGTCAAAATACTTATTATTCTCACAACGTAAGCATGGGGTAAACCCAGTTTAAACATACTTATTATAAGGCTGTCTCTCTGGTAGGAGACAGCCTTTTTGGGTGATAATTTTTTCAGCTACTTGCAAGCTATAGTTGAGCATATTAAAATATGGGAAGGAATAAAAGGGAAGTGGGTGTTAAGCTTGTCTAAAAACAACATAGCGGATGTTCAAAACAATGCCAAGCTCCCATTACCATATCGGGATGTCATTGATACATATTATTTGCCGCTAAAGGTTGCAGGTTGGATTTTATTTAGTATCTATTCATTTATGGCTTTTTATAAATTGGTTATTGATCGCTTAGTAGATGTAGTCGTCATTTTATTAAAGGGAGATTACTCTATAGGTGACTTAGGATTGTTTGATTATAGTAGCTGGCGATTAACTACTAATTTTATACCCTTCGAAACGATTCTCCGTTATATAAACTACTCTCAGTATTTTAATTGGGAAATTATAATCGTTAACTTACTTGGCAACTTATTAATTTTTACTCCAATGGGCTTTTTACTGCCTTTACTATCGAAGAAATTCCGAAAAGCGTGGGTTATTATTTGTTTAGGCTTTATTTCTAGTCTTGCTGTTGAAACCGTTCAATTTATTTTTACCGTTGGTTCTGCAGATATTGATGATTTAATTTTAAATACAATTGGTGCATGGC
Source organism: Lysinibacillus sp. HST-98 (assembly GCF_016757845.1). Taxonomy (NCBI): domain Bacteria; kingdom Bacillati; phylum Bacillota; class Bacilli; order Caryophanales; family Bacillaceae; genus Lysinibacillus; species Lysinibacillus sp. HST-98. The sequence continues at coordinate 308,322 of NZ_JAENHX010000004.1, read as the reverse complement.
TTGGTTACTTAGCCTATAAAGGTATATTGATTAGACCAAAAAAATGAGAAAAACAGTCCAGTATGAAGGGGCTGTTTTTTTATTTAATGTTGATTAACACCATTTGTTTAGTGTATATGGTAATAAATTTTATTGAAAAGTGTATGGAGCTAATAAATGAATATGGAAATATGAGCTGAATGAGGTTCTTTCTGCCTATTTTTGAAAATAATTAATATCTCTTTAGGAGCTTAGTAGTCATTAGTGCTTGAATTTAATAGTGAAAATTCCGATAATGAGTGTACAGAAACTATTAAAATGGTATAGATAGAGTGTGAGGAAGAATGTTCATATCTATTAACTTATTAGCATATGAAGATAGAAGGGCGAGGTGAAAACAATGAAAATATCAAATCTAATGGAGCAAGAAAGAATTTCATCCCAGCATAATCGTAAAAAAATACTTCAGCGTAAAGAGGCAGGAGATGCCTATAGAAAAAATGCGATGTATTTTCAGCCAAAGAAAAATCCATTATTGATTGAACTTGAAAATTTATTATTAGGACGTACTGACCAAGATTTGTACGATCAACAGCAAGAAGAGTCAAAAGAAGTAACTCCTCAGCAGAAAGCCATTATGGAAGATTTACAGCAAACTGAAAAGAATGTACGGGCCCATGAGCAAACTTATAAAGTAGGAATGAATGATAACGCTGATTCCTCGAATATATCCGATTCAGAACAAGGTGACACACTGCACATTTTAGAGCAGGTACGTAATGCAGCATTGTCATCAGCAGAGCCTTCTCCTCTAGATTTACGTGTGGCGCAAAGTGTTGACGCTCAAATACAGCATATGTTAAATAATGCAAATTTTGATGACGTTGCCACAAATGAAAGCGAACCATCTTTTGTACGTGACATCATTGAAGTGAAGGTTCCTGAACGTTACTCGAAGGAATTGAAATTGGACCCATTTGCAGATACAATTTTCGGTAAGAACTATGAGACTGCATTCAAGTTAAGAGTATTTAAACAGGCATCGGAAAGATATGCGGCTCACGTTCAAATGACGAAAAATGGCTATCGTCCAGACAAGGATTCTATGTTCTCTTTGATAGCCTGATGCTGTAGATAGGAGATTGTTGACATGGCAAAGGCAAAGTATGCGAAAACGAATGCGATTCGTTTATTAGAACAACAAAAAATTCATTTTGATGTGATGGAATATGAAACAGGGGACGGTCAAGTAGATGGTGTTTCTGTAGCTGAGAAAATAGGGCAGCCTGTTGCTCGGGTATTTAAAACATTAGTAGCAAAAGCAAGTGCACAAAGGTTGTTTGTATTTGTAATTCCAGTAGCTGAAGAGCTAGACTTAAAAGCTGCCGCCAAGGTAGTTGGGGAAAAGAAAATTGAAATGTTAGCGGTAAAAGATCTACTTAGCCATACTGGTTATGTTCGCGGTGGATGTTCACCAGTAGGGATGAAGAAGTTATATCCAACGGTCATCGATGTATCTGCTCAAGAACAAGGTAGTATAATCGTTAGTGCCGGGAAAATTGGTATGCAAATTCATGTACAAATAGAAGATCTGAAGAATATAACAAAGGCACAACTTGCCTCAATTACAACTACCCATGAGTGAGAGAATGGGTAGTTTTTTATGTGGTAAGATAAACGGTTTAGTTCAAGCACTATAGCTTAATTTTGGTTGAAAGTATGATACAGTAATAGCAATATTATTCATAGAGAGAAGGATAAGGAATGCGTAGAATAATGAGGTGGCGTTGGACCTTTTTTATTGGTGGCTTAATGGTGATGTCACTTGGCATCACGATGTCGATAAAGGGGAAAATTGTGGGCACAAGCCCATGGGATGTTTTACATGTAGGTCTATTTCAAAATTTTGGGTTAAGTATTGGCACATGGTCTATTGTAACAGGACTCTTTATAGTTGCTTCAACATCCATTGTATTGCGTCAATGGCCAAAGATAGGTACTTGGCTCAATATGCTGTTAATTGGCTCGTTCATTGATGTATTTAACTGGATGTTACCCTCGACGGATGTATATGGCTTACAAATTACATATTTTATTATTGGCTTATTTGTTTTGAGCTTTGGCTGTGGGATGTATATTGCACCGAATATGGGCGCAGGACCAAGGGATACCTTAATGATGATACTTGTCGAAAAGTTTGGTGGATCCATTAAAACAGCAAGAATGGGAATTGAAGTACTTGTAACCATTGTGGGCTGGCTTCTAGGAGGACCAGTTGGAGTAGGGACAGTATTGATCGCCTTAACTTCAGGCTATATTGTGCAATATTCATTACCGTATTGTCGTAAAATATTGATGAAATGTATTGGAAATATGGAGGGCATAAAGCCATTCTATTAAACCAAGAAGCTACTTAGATCTGTAAAGGATAGAAGTAGCTTTTCATTTTTTTTAGCGTTCTTTCATATAATGCAGGGCACAAGCTAAAGGAGGAACGACATTTGAACGGAAATGTAACGTATTATTTTGGACACGCATTGACTGGCCAAGGTGTGAAGCATTTATATAAAGAAATGATGGAAGAGGCGTCTCTCGTTTATTTTTTGCAAGGGCCTGCCACATTTAAAGGTTCAGAACTGTTAAAAGAACTAGGGTACTTCTATGTGAAACAGGGTTTTGGTGTCGAGTGGTTTAAGCATGCTTTATTAGAGGAGGTTGTTGAGGCCGTTTATATAAAAGGCTGTAACAGACTTTTTGTATGGGCATCTGAGTGGAATATTGAGCCAACTTTACTCGGTACAAAGCATCGTGTCATGTCTTTCTACGATTGTTTAGAGGACCTACAGCTTAAAAAGATTGGAGAACAGCTTGCAGAGACCATGCAAGAGCGTGCAACATGGCGTGAAAAATGCATAGCGAAACTGAATCAAGCAATTAAGCTACATGATGACTGGGAGGTTGTTACACAAAGCTGTATGGACTGGCACGCATTAAATGAACAGGTGGAAAATTTAAAGTCGGATGTGTTCCAATCCATTGTTCTGAATAAAACAGGTATGCGGACACATCGTTTACTGGGAACATTAACTCCTAGAGGTGCGGAAAATACAGTGGATAGTATCACCAAAAGTATCACGACTCGCTTTATGATTAAAGGTAAGCCAGGTACAGGCAAATCTTCACTAATGAAAAGCTTAGCAGATGAAGCAAATGCAAGAGGGCTTGATGCACAAATTGTTTGGTGTGGCTTAGATGCAGGATCTGTGGATATGGTCATTATCCCAGAGCTCAATTTCTGTATTTTTGATAGCACAGAGCCTCATATCTTTAATCCAGAGGATGGTAGGTTAGGGGATAAGATATTTGATATTGGTCAACATTGTGCGCTTTCAGAGGAAGCAGAAACTGCAATCGAGGCAGTGCGAGCACAATACAAAGAGGCTATACAGGATGCAATGGGCCATTCTAAACGATATGCAGAAGCTGAATATACTGTTCGTCGTTTATTAGATAATTGTCTTTCGGCTTCTTTATGGCGCGAGAAAACAGCGCCACTATTCGAAAGATTAACAAAGTAATGTAGCTAATGGCTTGCATGTGCTAAACTAGGAGCGAGAACAGTTTTCCTAGGAAAGGATGATACGCTTGTCAAAAGTATTGAATGCATTTTTAGATGAAAACCTACAAGCCCTACATGAACAAGGCTTATACAATGAAATCGATCCAGTAGAGGGAGCAAATGGTCCAATTATTCAGGTCCGTGGCAAAAATCTTGTTAACTTATCCTCTAACAACTATCTTGGTTTAGCAACAAATGAAGAATTAAAGCGTATTGCCAAAGAGACAATTGATAAATACGGTGTTGGAGCAGGTGCTGTTCGTACAATCAACGGTACACTTGACTTGCACGTGAAATTAGAAGAAAAGCTTGCTGAATTTAAAGGAACAGAAGCGGCTATTTCTTATCAATCTGGATTTAATTGTAATATGGCAGCTATTTCGGCTGTAATGGATAAAAATGATGCCATTCTATCTGATCAATTAAACCATGCCTCTATTATTGATGGATGTCGCTTATCGAAGGCAAAAATCATCGCGTTTAATCACTCTGATATGGAGGATTTACGTGCAAAGGCAAAAGCGGCAAAGGAATCAGGTTTATACAATAAAATCATGGTTATCACAGATGGTGTCTTCTCAATGGATGGTGATATTGCTAAATTACCTGAAATTGTGGAAATAGCTAAAGAGTTTGATTTAATTACGTATGTGGATGATGCACATGGTTCGGGTGTAACAGGTAAAGGAAAGGGAACTGTAAAGCATTTTGGATTAGAAAAAGAAATTGATTTCCAAATTGGTACATTATCAAAAGCTATTGGTGTAGTAGGTGGCTATGTAGCAGGTAAGAAAAATTTAATTGATTGGCTAAAAGTTCGCTCACGCCCATTCCTATTCTCAACAGCATTACCACCAGGTGATGTAGCCGCTATTACAGCAGCAGTGCAAATGCTGATTGATTCAACAGAGCTACACGATAAGCTGTGGGATAATGGTAATTATTTAAAAGCGGGGCTTGAGAAGCTTGGCTTTAATATTGGTGCGTCTGAAACACCAATTACACCATGCATCATTGGGGATGAAAAGTTAACACAGGAATTTTCAAAACGTTTATTTGAAGAAGGCGTTTATGCAAAATCGATTGTCTTCCCAACAGTTCCAAAAGGTACAGGTCGCGTTCGGAATATGCCAACAGCGGCACATACAAAAGAAATGCTTGATGATGCAATTGCGATTTACGAGAAGATTGGTCGTGAATTAGGCGTTATTCAATAAGAAAAAGGCTTCCTCGTGGATGGGGAAGCCTTTTTTGCATGATAGAAAAGAAAAAGTGAAGGATAGAACCAAAAAAGTGAAGGATAGAACCAAAAAAGTGAAGGATAGAACCAAAAAAGTGACCAATAGAAGGTTAAATCTAACTGATAGCGATCTAATCTAAAAATAGACAATCTCTTTATTTTGACCCAATTATTTTGCCTGCCTTGAGCTGTTGAATAGCTTGATCAGAAATATTTAATGCCTGTAAAATTTCTTCATTATGTTGTCCTAATGTAGGTGCTGCACTTGTTAGCTGTCCAGGCGTTTGTGAAAACTTAGCTGGGAAGCCCAATGTTCTCATTGGTCCAGCAATCGGGTGCTCATAGGACAGTACCATGTTACGCTCTAGTATATGAGGGTCATTTAATGTTTGGTCATAGGAATAGATTGGACTAGATGGTACACCGTGCTTATCCAATAGTTCGAGCCAATAGATAGCCTTATGCTTAATTAGCTCGCTTTCAATTTCTGCCTCCAGCTCCCTCACATGTTGGGCACGTGAATAGTTGGTAGCAAAGAGAGGATTGTCTAACCAATCAGGTCGATTGACAACTTTTACGGCAAAAATCTCCCATAGCTTTTGATTGCCAGCACCTACTAGAATATAGTCATCCTGTGTTTTGAAACCTTGATAAGGCGCTGACACACGATGGGCGGTTCCAGTTCGCTCAGGTAACTCACCCTTTCCGAAGTAAGCAGCGGCCTCCCAAACAGTCCACGCAAGACCTGACTCCACTAAGGACACATCTATATATTGACCTTCGCCACTACGAAGCTTATAAATATAGGCCATTAAAATGGATTGTAAGGCTGTTTGTGCAGCAGCAATATCATTCACCGCAAAGCCAACTTTTACAGGTCGTCCATCTGCTTCACCTGTCATATGCATTAAGCCACTCAGACCCTGAGCCATAATATCATAGCCACCCTTTTGACTATATGGACCTGTTTGACCATAACCGGAAATAGAGCAGTAAATTAGGCCTGGATTGATGGCTTTTAATGTGTCATAATCGATACCAAGCTTTTTCGTGACACCTGGTCGATAATTTTCCACAAGTACATCAACAGATTGAATCAATTCTTTAAATAAAGCCAGTCCCTCAGTAGTTTTTAAATTGATGCAGACACCTTTTTTATTACGATTAACCATCATATACATATGACTTTCTTCATTAACGAATGGACCCATTGTACGGGTATCATCTCCGTTTGGATATTTTTCAATTTTGATAACTTCTGCACCCATATCTGCTAATACCATGGTGCAATAGGGACCTGCTAAGACTTGTGATAAATCGACAACCTTTAATCCTTGTAGTGCTTGTTTCATTTACCCTCAGTCCCATCCTGTTTGACTAATGTGATGTTGCGTAATCCTTTGACAGAGGTGGCACCGGCTAATGCGATAGAAACCTTTAATTCATCATAAAGATTGGTCATCACCTTTTCAACGCCTTGTTGTCCTTCAAGGGCAAGTCCATAGACGAAAGGACGTCCTATTGCAACGGCATCCGCTCCTAAAGAAAGTGCTTTTAAGGCATCCATGCCACGATATACACCACTATCTAATATAATAGGAATTTGTCCATTCACAACTTTCGCAATAGCAGGAAGGGCATCGAGTGAACCAATCACGCCATCTAATTGACGGCCACCATGGTTTGATACAATAATGCCATTTATACCATTGTCGATAGCTAGCTTTGCATCTTCAGAATGTAAAATTCCCTTCAATAATATAGGAAGATTTGTACGTTTTTTTAACTCTCGAACATGCTCCCAATTAAGTGTTGGGTGGAAGACATTTTGCAAGACACCTTGTACATAGGACTCGAATGAATCATCAGGTAAAGAGGCTGTAAAAACGGGATCATTCATATAATTTCCTCTTGCATAGCCTAGCTTCAATGGTGAAAACTGATTGCGTACATCTTCTTCACGCCAGCCAAGCATTACGGTGTCGACAGTTAAAACGATCGCTTCAAATCCAGCTTCCTCCGCACGTGCAGCCATACTAAAAGCAATTTCTTCATTGGTAGACCAATATAATTGAAACCATTTTGTTGCAGAAGGCGCAGCTTGAGCAACTTCTTCAAGAGCAAAAGTGGAAACAGTGCTTTGTATATAAGGGGTATTTAAAAACTGGGCAGCACGTGCAACAGCAAGCTCACCTTCATCGTGAACCATTCCGTTCATGCCCACAGGAGCAAAAAGAAAAGGAGTTGGATATGTTTTACCAAACAAATGAACGGATGTATCAACGTTTGACACATCATTTAAAAAACGGGGAACAATGGAATACTTCTCAAAAGCTGCACGATTATTGCGCAGTGTTTGTTCACCACCAGCACCTGAACGGATATAGCCAAAAGGTCCAGCTTCGATTTTTTCCGCTACGGCCTTTTCTAAATCTGCAAAGCAAATGGGGAAGGGGGCTTGTGCAGTTATATTTTTTAAGAGTAGATCGCCATCAGTTATGTTTGTCATCGTTACTACCTCACTTATTTATTGAAAATAGGCTTTCTTTTATTTAAAAAGGCTTGAATACCTTCGTTATAATCGTCTGAACTAAATGAATCCAAAACTAACTGTGCCAACGCATCGTTTTCTTCATTTTCACCATCAACAATTGCCTGGATCACTTTTTTGATGCCTGTGTTTGCAATGGATGATTTACTTAATAAATGTTCAGCGAATTGCAATGTCGCCTCATCAATATCCTCTGGTTCGTGGAGGGCCGTGATTAAACCAATATTTTTTCCTTCTTCAGCTGTGAAAATAGTAGCTGTGTACAAAATTTCCTTTGCCTTAGCGACACCAACAATATTGATGAGACGTTTCGTGCTTTCTAAATTATAGACAATACCTATGTTTGCAGCGGTGATGCCTAGCCTACTCTTAGGTGTTGCTAATCTAAAATCACAAGCATTTGCTAACTCTAAGCCACCACCAATTGCTAAGCCCTGAATCATAGCAATTGTCGGATGCGGAAATTTATAGAGGGCATCGATCGCCTTTAGAGCCAATTCATTATAGGCTTTGGCATTGTCTGTAGCATAACGAACATCTAAAAACTCGCTAATATCTGCACCGGAAGAAAAGGCTACATCATTGACACCGCGAACAATTAAAAGTTTGATGGAAGAATCTATACTGAGTAGCTCTAGTTGGTCTACTATGGCTTGAAACATTGCCCTTGATAAAGAATTTCGTTTATCTGGGCGATTTAATACTAACGTTGCAATATAGCCATTTTTCTCTACATAAATTTCGTTTGTCATCTTCATTCTCCTCTTAATCTTTTTTCAACTTCGCGGCGAAGCGGTTACCGATGGATTGAATGCTTTGCACAAGGATGATTAAGATAAAGACAGTTGCATACATCACATCAACCTCATAGCGTAAATGACCGTAACGATAGGCAAGGTCACCTAAACCGCCAGCACCAACCATTCCTGCCATTGCTGTTGCACCAATTAATCCTATTGTGGCAATCGTTAAGCCTAAAATAATAGATGGTCGTGCTTCACGTAATAGGACATGCCAAATGATATGGCGACGTTTAATACCCATAGCTGTGTAGGCTTCTACTACTCCGGAATCCACTTCTAAAAGCGCAGATTCCATCAGTCGTGCAATATAAGGAGCTGTGTAAACAACTAGCGGAACGATTACACCTTTAACACCAATTGTTGTACCTACAATTAACTTGGTAAAAGGTAAAATGAAGAATAATAAAATGATAAATGGAACAGAGCGAACAATATTGATAAATAGATTAAAAAATTGATAGAAAAATTTATTTTCAAAGGATTGTCCTGGTCGTGTTAAAACAATTAATAGCCCTAATGGAATACCAATCAGAATGGAGAACAATAATGAAATTCCGACCATTTGAAATGTTTCGATAATTGCTTTGCCAATAACATCTGACCAATCTGTAAAGAAACTTTGGATACTACTCATTGAACGCACCTCCTAATTCTTCCACTGCCACACCATTTTCTGAAAAATACGCTAACGCCTTTTGGACAATCTGCGTCTCGCCATGTAAATGCACCACAATATTGCCGACAATACCGTTTTTTAATTCAATAATATTAGCTGTTAAAATATTTGGTTGTACATCGTATACCTTAGTGACTTCGGCTAATAATGGCTTACCAGTACTTTCACCAAGGAATGTTAAACGGATTACACTTCCTGAAACATTTAATTGCTCAATAAGAGAGGGGGATAAATTACGTTGTGAAATTGTATTTAAAAACTTTCGCGTTGTAGGGTGTTTCGGTTTCGCAAAAAGTTCAATCGCTGTGCCAAATTCCACAACTTTCCCTGATTCTAGAACAGAAACCTCATCGCAAATTTTTTGAATTACATTCATTTCATGTGTGATGAGCAGAATCGTAATGCCTAATTCACGATTAATTTTTAACAACAATTCAAGAATGGCTTCCGTTGTCTCAGGATCAAGTGCACTTGTTGCTTCGTCACTAAGTAAAATCTCTGGTTCCTGTGCTAAGGCACGTGCAATCGCCACACGCTGTTTTTGACCACCTGAAAGTTGATTTGGGTAACTATCTAGTTTATCTGTTAAACCGACAATTTCAGCATACTTAGCTACTCGGTTTTTTACTTCCGCTTCTTTATAGCCTAGAAGCTTTAAGGGAACTGCAATATTATTGTAAACTGTTGCTGTTTTTATTAGATTAAAGTGCTGGAAGATCATCCCGATTTTTTGGCGTGTTTGACGTAATTCTTGAAGAGAAAGGGTCGTAATGTCTACATTGTCTATCACTACTTTTCCTGCTGTAGGACGTTCTAGTAGATTAACACAACGAATGAGTGTACTTTTACCAGCACCACTATAGCCGATTACACCATGAATTTGTCCCTTTTTTACATGAAGATTAATGCCATCCACAGCTTTTATGATGCCTTTTTTCGACTTGAATTCTTTTGAGATATTTTGTAATTGAATCATGCGATTGTTTGCTCCTTTCTCCACCTTCTAAAAAGCAAGAATCTGCTCGTTTTCCTATAGAGGGATTTCGGCAGATTCTTTGGCTTATAGAAGCTTCCTGAACATATTACCAGCTAGGGATTACAGAACCTTTGAATTCCTCTTCGATGAATTGACGTACTTCATCAGATTGGTAAGCCTCAACGAACTTTTGAATTGTTGGATCATTTTCATTTTCAGCACGCACGACAATATAGTTCACGTATGGAGAATCAGTAGATTCCAATAAAATAGAGTCATCTTTAGGGTTAATACCAGCTTCTAATGCAAAGTTTGTATTAATAGCTGCTACGTCTACTTCACTAAGTTGTTTAGGAATTTGAGCTGCCTCTAATTCAATGAATTTTAAATTCTTTTTGTTTTCTTCTACATCACGAATCGAGGCTGTTAAGTCTGCGCCATCTTTTAACTTAATATAGCCAGCTTCCTGTAAAACAAAGAGGGCACGCGCTCCATTCGTTGGGTCATTTGGTAAGCCAAACGTTGCACCGTCAGGAATGTCATCAAAGGATTTATATTTTTCAGAGTAGATACCCATTGGATTTAAAATCGTTTTGCCCACTGGTACTAAATCTGTATCATGATCTTTATTAAATGTATCCAGGAAAGGCTCGTGTTGATAGCTGTTCGCATCAAGATCACCTTCAGCTAAGGATGTATTAGGTAAAACATAGTCAGAAAATGATTTTAGCTCTACTTCTAGCCCGTTTTCTTTTGCTACTTTAGCGGCTACTTCTGCAATTTGTTCGTGTGGACCAGAAGTGACGCCTACAACGATTTTCTTTTCATCAATTCCTTCAGCTTGGCTTTTACTATCTTCTTTAGAGCCACAGCCTGCTAAAGCTGCTACTAATGTTAAACTTGCTAAACCTACTAAAAATTTATTTTTCTTTTTCATGAAAATACCTCCAAGATTGTTTTTATCGGTTTTTTGAAAATAAAAAAACTCTCTTACAAATTAAGAGAGGCTCATGAAAAGATGTCCTCTCTTATCTATCAAACGAAGTTCGTTTGCAGGATTTAGCACCTTCCTTTAAAAAGGAGGTTGCCGAGCTTCATAGGGCCAGTCCCTCAGCTACTCTTGATAAGAGATTTATAATATTTTTTTGTAATTCCGATAGAACTAATATAATTTATAGGGTATAGTAAGTCAATAAATAATTTTTTAATTTTTTATATAATTATAATATTTCGACGCAAAAGAGGGATAACGATGTCTGTAAGAGTTAATTATGGTATAGGTTCATTTGGTAAGGTTATTAGTGCTCGTTTTTTAACAGGAACAGATATCATTGAAGGGATTGAAGCGCTTTGCGAAGAGAATAATATAGCGTCAGCCACAATTGTAAGCTGTATTGGCAGCTTTCAAAAAAGTAGCTTTGTTTATTTAGTGCCAGATGCAACAGCTCAAATTCAAGTTCGTTTTAGTGATGTGATGGAAAAAGAGGGACCATTAGAATTTATTCAAGGTTCAGGTGTGGTGTGTAAACGAGATGGTGGATATGAGACACATTTCCATGGCTCTATGAGTGATCAATGGGGTGTTGTATCAGGTGGGCATTTAATAAAAGGGGGAAACCCTGTTATTACTGCTGACATAGTGTTGGCAGAGGTACAAGGTATTCAACATATTCGAAAATGGGATGATGAAACAGGTCATGCTCAATTTTATCCATTAGAAAATGGTTTAGGGCAACCAAGGAAAATTGAAAAATAATAATAATCCTGTAGCTAGAGATAGCTACAGGATACGTCTTATTTATCTATTAAACAATTGTAATTGCTCGATTCTATGGACTGCTTCACGTAAGCGCTCCTCACTAACCAGCAACCCTACGCGTACATAGCCTTCACCATATTGACCGAAGCCATTACCTGCTGCTACAGCGATATCAGCTTTTTCGAGCAAAAGATCAGCGAACTGTTCACTTGTATAGCCTAGTGGTACCGGGAGCCATGCGAAGAAGGAGCCTTTTGGAGCCGTAACATGCCAGCCAATTCTTCGAGCTTCTTCAATGAGTACATTTCGGCGACGCTCATAAGTAGCTCGTAGTTCATCCGCACATTGTTGGGAACCTGTCAGTGCTACTGCTGCGGCTTGTTGAATGGCAGGGAATTGGCTACAAAACAGATGATCCTGAATAAGATTAATGGCAGCAATTATCTCGGCATTCCCTACAGCGAAGCCTATACGCCAGCCAGCCATATTATAGGTTTTCGATAGTGTATACATTTCAACTCCTACTTCTTTTGCACCCTTTGCTTGAAGGAAGCTAACTGGTTTATTACCGTCAAATCCTATTGCCCCATAAGCAAAATCATGTGATACGATAATATTGTGTTCCTTCGCAAAGCGAACAGTCTCTTCAAAAAACGCAAGTGATGCTGTACCTCCTGTAGGGTTGTTCGGGTAATTTAAGTAAAGAAGCTTTACCTTTTCTTTCACTTCATCAGGTAATGCATCATAATCAGGTAAGAAATCGTTTTCGGCAAAAAGTGGCATCACTTCAAAATTGACGTCTCCTAGTACAACACCTGATAGGTAATCTGGATAGCCAGGGTCTGGTAAGAGCATCGTGTCACCAGGGTTTAACACTGCTAAAGGTAACTCAACTAGACCAATTTTTGTTCCACCGAGAATCGCTACCTCTGTATCTGGATTTAGTTCTACCTGATATTCACGTTGATAAAAGTCGGCAGCAGCTTGGCGTAATTCAGCGAGACCTCTAAATGGTGAATATTTGTGGTTTTGAGGATTTTCAGCCGCTTCCTGTAATGCTTGAATGATGTGAGTAGGCGTTGGCTGATCGGGATTTCCTTGCCCAAGGTTAATGACATCACGCCCTTCTTCTAGGGCCAAGTTTACTTTTTGAACGAGTGCTGCAAAAAATTGAGTGGGTAGTTGCTGTAGTTTTTTCGAGAATTCCATGCATGATCACCTTTTTCAGAATATAATAATTATTATTGAAGAATATGAAGCAAATAGTATTACTTTTTCTGTTAATTGTCTAGAGGAGGAATGGATATGAAAATCGGATGTATTCAATTAAATGTTGGCTTTGGCAAAGTTGAAGAAAATTTTGCGCGTGCGGAGGAGAAGATTCGTGAAGCTGCAAAACAAGGGGCAGAAATTATTGTGTTACCTGAAATGTGGAATACAGGCTATGCTTTGGAAAAACTGTCTGAGCTAGCAGATATCAATGGTGAGCGGACAAAGGCCTTTTTGGCTAAACTTGCTAAGGAACTTGATGTACATATTGTAGGGGGGTCTGTTTCAACAAAGAAAGGTGACAAATTTTATAATACGATGTATACCTTCGAACGTAATGGAGAGCTTGTAGGGGAATATAGTAAGGCACATCTTTTCCGTTTAATGGACGAGCATCTTTACTTAGAGGCAGGGAATGAAATGAATCGTTTTGCTCTAGGTGACATTGAAGCTGCTGGTGTTATTTGCTATGATATTCGCTTCCCAGAATGGTTACGAGCCCATGCATTACAAGGAGCAAAGGTATTATTTGTACCAGCGCAGTGGCCAACTCCAAGGATTGACCATTGGAAAACGTTGCTACAGGCTCGGGCAATTGAAAATCAATGCTTTGTCATAGCCGTTAATCGTATTTCAAAAAAGGTAGAAAATTTTAATGGGCAATCCATGATTATTCAGCCTTGGGGAGAAGTACTTTGGGTTGGTGCTGAGGACGAGGAAATAGCGGTGATCGATGTAGACTTTTCTATTGTCGATGAAGTACGTGGAAGAATCCCTGTTTACGATGATCGCAGACCTGAACTGTATCAGGATGTAGTTGTGAAAGGGTAATAAAGGGGCACGCTTAGGAAGGTAGATAGCCTTTTGAGCGTGCCAACTTTTTTCTAGCGCTTATCCTCGATCAATGAATTGGCTAGTAGCATAAATTCAAGTGTAATGCGGTTATGCCCATTCATAAAATTTTTACCTAGTAAACTTTCAAGCTTTTTTAAGCGGTGATAGAGTGTTTGACGAACAATAAACAATTGATTCGCTGTTTGCTGTTTAGAGCCATTTGTTTGTAAATACACCTGCAATGTTTCGAGAAGCTTACTATTATATTTTTCATCGTATTCAATAACGGGCTGTAAATAGTCGTAAATCACTTCCTGTAAATCCACCTGCATTTGTAATTTATAGATTAAATGATATAAATGCAGGTCATCGTAAAAGAACGAGGACGTTTGTACTTTTCGACAAATATATAAGGTTTCTAGTGCAGTTTGATAGCTTTTAGGAATTTCATCTACATCACAAACAACCTTCCCAATAGCTATCTGATAACCTTGTGCTTGCTGCTTTTTATAAAATTCGGTTTTGGCCAAGGAGCAAAACATGTTATTTAACATATCACGAATGGCTTTACTATCTTTTGTATGCAGTAAAATAAAAATAACATAGCTTTTTCTTTCAAATAAAAATGGAATAAAGCCATGTTGCTCAAAGAGATTACGATAATAAAGCTTACTATAGACAACGTCCTCCTGTGCCTTTGTCAACGTATTAGGAGAAGCCAAAATAAAGACAGTGCCACTAGATTGTGTATAGTTAGCATAATGTGTAACGATAAATTTATAAATTTCCTCCTTAGACAGTTTTTGATCAATCCAATCAGCTAAAATCGAAGCATCCTCAATATTCTTTTTTTCCTCAATATAAAACTCTCGCATTAAAAGCTGTGCCAACGCTGTTGCCGTGCGATCTAATATTAATAATTCAAATTCGGAGAAAAGCCCATCTTCTCGATAAATTGATAAATCGGCATAATGTTGATCAAATAGAAAAATAGGCTCATGTTTAAATAGCTGAGACGATGTATTCAATGTTAGGAATTGCTGCCGCTTTTTATGAGCCATATTCGGGAAAAAGACAGGTTCTCTTCCCTTAATGGAAAACATAATTTGTATTTTCAATTCATTATACATATTTTGTAAAATATCGTCTGTGTTTTGTCCCAATACTGCATTTTTGTTCAATGTTTGTGAGTAAGCTTCTAGTGAAGAAATCAATAGATATTGCTGATTGATAATTTGACTATGTAAATCCTGTGTAATACGAACAAAAGGAACTGCTTCATGGAAAACAATAATAGGAAACTGGTGGCGGTTGGCAAGTGCTAAAATCGCTTCAGGAACTGCTTGAATAGAGGTGCCATATTCAATACAAAGGGCAGCACAATTTTTTTGAATGATGGCTTCTATAAAGGATACAAAGTCCTCAATACTATGTTGGAGACTAAGCCCTGTAGTTAATACTAACTCTTCACCAACTAAAAAATTATCAACATGTATGATTTCTAGTACATGCACCCATTTAACGCTCCTTGTTAATCCCTCATGACCTGCAATTACCTCCGCATTTTGAAAATATTTATTCTGTAAAACGTCTAGCACTTTTAGTTGAAATGGGCTCATTTTTGCCCCTCCTTTCGATATGCATCTCTGTAATTAAAGTTCAATAATTTCTGCTTGGTGATACAAATTTTCTTATAAAATCGGTTTAAAATTATTTTAAGAATATTTAGTCTATTTTACATTATGTATAAAACAAAAGTATAGAATTTTACAGTTTGTCTATTACTTCAACGTTATGAAAGATGTAAGATTTTTGTAAGCGATCAAGTAATCTACTAAAAGAGGTGACAGATATGGGGCAACAAACGCATTTGCAAAGAGGATTAAAAAAGCGGCATATGACGATGATTGCGATTGCCGGAGTAATCGGTGCTGGCCTATTTATGGGAAGTGGCTCGGTCATTAACCTAGCTGGCCCAGGGGCAATTTTATCGTATATATTTGCAGGAATTATCGTTGTATTAGTTATGCGTATGCTAGGTGAGATGGCGGCTGTCAATCCAACGAGTGGGTCGTTTGCACACTATGCACATGAAGCCATTGGTCCGTGGGCAGGTTTTATGATTGGATGGCTGTACTGGTTTTTCTGGGTGATTGCGATTGCTTTAGAGGCAACAGCGGCAGCAGCCATTATTCAATATTGGTATGACGGGATTCCTTTATGGCTATTAAGTCTGTTATTAACCGTAGCACTTACTTTAACAAATGTTCTTTCTGTCAAAGCTTTTGGTGAGTTTGAGTATTGGTTCTCTCTTATTAAGGTTGCAAGTATAGTCGTTTTTCTTGGTCTCGGTGCATTTATTATTTTTGGTATCGCCCCCAACTTTAATGCTGTAGGTATGACCAACTTAGTTGAACAGGGCGGTTTTTTACCAAACGGTTTTGGCGCTGTTCTAATGGGTGTGGTCATAGTTATCTTTTCTTTTATGGGGACAGAGATCGTGGCCATTGCTGCTGGTGAATCGGATGAACCTTTAGCAGCTGTTACGAAAGCTACCAATTCTATTACTTGGCGTATTTTAATTTTCTATGTGGGTTCTATAGCAGTTGTTGTGACGCTATTACCTTGGCATTCTTCAGATATTTTAACAAGTCCTTATGTAGCGGTACTTGACTATATTGGTATTCCTGCTGCTGCACAAATTATGAATTTTGTTGTTTTAACTGCAGTATTATCGTGCCTAAATTCAGCACTTTATGCTACCTCACGAATGGTATTTTCTTTAGCGGAAAAAGGAGAAGCACCAAAAACGTTTTTAAAATTAAACAAAAATGGTGCACCTGTCAATGCTATACTTGCCGCAACATTTTTCTCGTATATTGCGGTCATAATGAATTATGTTTCGCCAGATAAAGTCTTTATGTTTTTATTAAGTTCTTGTAGTGCTATTACGTTAATTCTTTATTTAATCATTGCCTTTTCACAATTAAGAATGCGACGAAAGATTGAACAAGAAAATCCAGAGCTATTAAAGGTGAAGATGTGGCTATTTCCGTATTTAACGTATTTCACAATACTAGCCACAACAGCATTACTCATTGCGATGTTCTTTATAGAGTCAATGCGCTCACAAATTTTATTTACATGCGTTATTGTGGCCATTGTGATGATTTTCTATATGCTTACTCAAAAGAAAAAGGGGATTAAACAAGCCGATGAATCAAGTTCCCTTTTCACAAAAGACAAGTTTGATTTTGAACAATAAGACGATGAAGGAGTGATCCATTATGACAGTTCAGCAAGAAATGAAAACGCTAACACATTTTATCAAAGGAGAAGAGATAGCAGGTACAAGTAACAGATTCTCAGAAGTATATAATCCATCAACAGGTGAGGTCATTGCAAGAGTGCCCCTTGCTTCAAGAGACGAGGTAAAGCATGCTATTCAGCTTGCAAAAGAAGCCTTTCCAGCATGGAAAAAAACATCCATTGGGAAGCGGGTAGAAGTATTACATCGATTCCGTCAGCTGTTAGTAGAAAAGCAGGAAGAGCTTATCGCTGTGATTTGCCAGGAAAGTGGGAAAACAAAGGAAGATGCGAAAGGTGAAATTGTTCGGGGGATTGAATCAGTGGATATGGCAATCAGTGCCCCACAAATGCTAAAAGGGGAGTACTCGGTTAATGTGGGTGGTAATATTAATGCCTTTTCTGCCAAGTCGCCACTTGGCGTAGTGGCTACCATCGCACCATTTAATTTCCCTGTTATGGTACCTCTCGCTATTACAAGTATGGCTGTTGCGGTAGGAAATGCAGTTATTCTAAAGCCATCTGAACGTGTACCTATTTCAGCATTATATTTAAGTCAATTATGGAAAGAGGCAGGTCTGCCAGACGGTATTTGGACAGTTATCAATGGTGACAAAGAGGCAGTGGATGAATTGTTAGAAAACAAAGAGATTCAAGCTATCTCATTTGTTGGTTCCACGCCTGTTGCTGAATATATTTATCAAACTGGGACAAAGCACAATAAACGTGTGGCAGCATTTGGTGGTGGGAAGAATTTCATGATTGTTATGCCAGACGCCAATTTAGAACAAACAGCAAATGCCTTTTTAGGAGCAGCATATGGCGCAGCATCTCAGCGCTGTATGGCTATTTCCGGTGCACTTGTTGTAGGCAAGGATACGGAGCAACGTTTTACGGAAATATTGAAAAATAAAATTTCTCAACTAAAGGTTGGGCCTTATACAGAGCAAGACGTCGATTTTGGTCCAGTCATCACTAAACAGTCCAAGGATACAATTATACGCTATATCGATGGGGCAGTCAGTGAAGGGGCAAATCTTGTCATCGACGGAAGAAATCCAAAAGTATGTGAAACGTCTAATGGTTTTTATCTTGGTCCTACTTTACTTAATCATGTCACACCAGAAATGACGATCTTCAAAGAGGAGGTCTTTGGTCCAGCACGTATTGTAGTGGGGGTGGACTCTCTACAAAAGGCTATCGATTTAATAAATGATCATGAGCTTGGTAATGGTGTCACAATGTTTACAAGCAGTGGAGCGGCGGCGCGTAAATTCCAAGAAGAAATAGAAGTGGGCATGGTAGGGGTTAATGTGCCAATCCCAATCCCAGTTGGCTATCACAACTTTGGTGGATGGAAACGATCTAAGTTTGGTGAAGGGCATATGTTTGGCCCCGATCAGGCGAGATTCTTTACAAAGGCAAAAACGATTTCTGAACGTTGGCCCGATGAGACAGAGGATACAGCAAGCTCCTTTGCGTTCCCAAGTAATAACGATGCGAAAAACTAAAATAATAATGAGGGGTGTTTGGCGATGACGCAGATCAATCTTAAAAGTGATGTATTAGCAAAGGATGAGCAATATGTATGGCATTCGATGAAACCCTATAATCCACAAGCCACGTATGTAGTAGCGAAATCTGATGGTGCAAGAATCACTGATACAGACGGTGTGGAATATATTGATGCGATGGCTGGGCTATGGTGTGTCAACGTTGGTTATGGTCGTAAAGAATTAGCGGATGCAGCACATGAACAAATGATGAAAAATGCATATGCACCTTTATCTCAGGGACATTTGCCTGCAGTAGAATTAGCTGAAAAGCTAAATGAAATGCTTGGTGGCGATTACGTTATTTTCTTCTCTAATAGTGGGTCAGAGGCAAATGAAACAGCATTTAAAATAGCGCGACAATATCATCAGCAAAAAGGGCAAAGTTCGCGCTATAAAGTTGTCTCTCGTTACCGTGCGTATCATGGTAACTCCTTTGGGGCATTAGCGGCAACAGGGCAGGCAGAACGTAAATATAAATATGAGCCTCTATCACCAGGTTTTATCCATGTTGCACCACCTGATCAATATCGTGAACATGAAAGTGATACGAGCGCGCCATTAGATTTAGCAAGTGTAAAGGCTGTAGATAAAACCATGACATGGGAACTGAGCGATACCATTGCAGCGATGATTTTAGAGCCTATTATTACAGGTGGTGGTGTCATTATGCCTCCAGAAAACTATTTAAAAGGTATTGAAGAAGTATGCAAAAAACACGGCGCTTTAATGATTGTGGATGAGGTTATTTGTGGTTTTGGTCGAACAGGCAAGCCATTTGGATTTATGAATTATGGTGTAAAGCCTGATATTATTACGATGGCGAAAGGCATTACAAGTGCTTATTTACCACTATCAGCTACAGCGGTAAAGCGAGAAATATATGAGGCATTTACAGGCTCAGATGCATACGGCTATTTCCGCCATGTAAATACATTTGGTGGCTCACCGGTAGCATGTGCAGTCGCATTAAAAAATATTGAGATTCTTGAGCAAGAGGCGTTATTTGACCGTTCCAAGGAAATTGGTGTAGCAATACTTGAAACACTGCAACAAGAATTACAGCATCACCCAAATGTAGGAGATGTACGAGGCAAAGGCTTATTGATTGGAATTGAGTTAGTGGTAGATAAAGTTTCGAAAGAACCTTTACCTGTGGAGAAAGTGAATGCTGTCATTGCAGCATGTAAAGGGCAAGGGGTCATCATTGGGAAAAATGGAGCTACCGTAGCAGGGTTTAATAATGTCTTAACGTTATCACCACCACTTAATATTGCACAAGAAGATCTTGACCGCATATTAAATGTGGTTGTGAATAGTTTAAATACGCTATAGTGACTATTCATAAAAGTTCTAAAAGCCGAGTAATAAAGGCTTTTAGAGCTTTTATTGTAGTACTTTGGAGCATAAATGAGCTAAAGGGATAATTATTATAGCTCAATAAAAATAATTATAAAATTCAGAAATTTATCAAAATAATACTGGAAATATTAGATTTCATAGTTTATAGTTGTTAAAAAATAATTAATTTTCTGATAGAAATTTTAAGAAATGTCCTGATAGGGTATATTTTTTTAATTACTTATTTTCAGCAGTGGAATAAATACATCTTGTAATTTGAACTATACTTTCTGATTAAAAGCAATTGTGATAGTTGAGGAAGCGATGTCTTGCCTGAATTGAATTGTCTAATCATAAGAAAATATAGTTAATTTTTTACCTACTTATTTTCAGCAGTGGAGAAAATAAATGATTTTTGGTAATTATATTTCTTAATTTAAGTTATAAGAAATATTTTTATATATTTTTACAAAGGGAGTAGATGAGATGAATTATGTTAAAAAATTGGTTTTTGTCATTCTATGTACGTTGCTTTTAGCGGCATGCGCAGAGAAAGACAATTCTAACGCATCAAATACTGGAGATAAGTCTACTACAGAATCAGGTACAGCTAGTTCTAAAAATGAACTTGTCATCGCTGTAAATGAAAATTTTATTTCAATGGATCCGCATAACACAGGGGATACGAATTCGAGTTCTGTACAGGAGACAATGCTAGAAGGTTTGCTAGGCTTCGATGCAGATGGACAAATTATTAAGGTTTTAGCAGATGACTATTCAATTAGTGAAGACGCTCTAGTCTATACGTTCAAACTTAAAGAAGGGGTTACTTTCCATGACGGGGAACAGTTTAATGCTGAAGCTGTAAAGGTCAACATTGAACGGATCATGAATGATGAAAGCTTACGTTTATATTCTCGTGGTTTTAGCTTAATCAGCAATGTTGAAATTCTAAGTGACTATGAAATTAAAGTTACTTTAAAAGAACCATATGGACCAATGATTACGCGATTCGGCGTTGCCAAAATGATTAGTCCAAAAATGATTAAAGAAAATTCAGCAGATATACCTAAAAAACCTGTTGGTACAGGACCATATAAATTTGTTGAATGGGTACAAGGAGACCATTTAACAATTGAAAACTTTGATGGCTATTGGGATGGTGGAGAACGTGTTGCTAAAATCACCTATAAACCAGTGCCAGAAAATGGGTCGCGCGTAGCGATGCTAAAAGCGGGTGATGCTCAGGTTATCTATCCAGTGCCAGCACAAAATATTGATGAGCTTTCTAATAGTAAAGATGTAGAGGTGAATAAGGTTCCTTCTACAATTGCACATTATGTCTCATTAAATACCTATAAAAAACCTTTGGATGATATTAAAGTTCGACAAGCCTTTAACTATGCGGTGGACAAGGATGCTTATTTAAAAGTGGTGAATGCAGGGCTGGGTTTACCATTAGACTCCATTATTCCTTCTAAAACCGTTTATTATAAGCAGCAAAAAATGTATGAACACAATATTGAAAAGGCAAAAGAATTATTGGCTGAGGCAGGCTATCCAGATGGCTTCGATATTGAAATCTGGGGGAACACAAACTCAGATACGATGAAGGGTATGCAGTTTATTCAACAACAGTTAGGTCAAATCGGTGTAAAAGTAGAAATTAAATCAATGGAAGAAGGAACTTTATCAGACGAAATCTATGGTGCACAAACACCAGATGATGCGAAATTACAAATGTGGTATGTGAGTTGGTCAGCGTATGCTTCGGATATAACGAATGCAACAAAGCCTCTTTTCCATAGCGTATCATTCCCACCAAATGGTGCAAATACAGCTTATTATCATAATACGGAGGCAGATCAATTAATGGATGAAGCTAATTCTATTTCAGATGTAGATCGCCAAGCTGAACTATATGAAAAATTACAGGAAATCGTTTATCAAGATACACCTTGGATTTTCTTAGGGGTAGATGAAGTTGTATATGGTGTACGTTCAAATGTGAGCGGTGTACTAGTAAACCCTACAGGTGGACTTGATGTGAAGAATGCCAAAGTGGAGTAATGAACAGTAAAAGGAATTGATGCTCGTCAATTCCTTTTCTACAAAAATAGAAAGGAGGAAGGCCGCATGTGGAAGTATGTAGCAAGAAGAACTGTTGAAATGATACCGATATTAATTGTCATTTCCATATTAACATTCTTATTTATTCATTTCATACCAGGTGACCCTGCACGATTAGTAGCTGGTAAGGATGCCACGCTAGAAGATGTTGAAAATGTACGCCATGAGTTAGGTTTAGATAAACCCATTCTTAAACAATACATGGATTATATGAAAAATCTTGTGACGGGTGAGCTTGGAACATCCTTAACAACAGGACTACCTGTCATAGATATGTTTAAAACAAGGTTTATGCCTTCTCTTCATCTTACTTTCCTTTCCATGTTTTGGGCTACATTAATGGGTTTGGTGATTGGTGTTCTTTCTGCCATCAATAAAAACAAATGGCCTGATTATTTTGGAATGGTAACGGCTGTTTCTGGCATTTCGATTCCGGGATTTTGGCTGGGCTTATTATTGATTCAATTATTTTCAGTGCAGCTAGGGTTATTTCCAACAGGTGGATTAGACGGCTTTTCTAGTTATATTTTACCCTCCTTGACCTTAGGAGCTGGCATTATGTCAATGATCGCTCGATTTACTCGTTCTTCTATGCTTGAAACGTTACAAGCAGATTTTATAAGAACAGGGAGAGCAAAAGGACTGAAAGAACACTCCGTTATTGTGACCCATGCTTTAAGAAATTCCTTGATTTCTGTGGTAACTGTAGCAGGCTTACAATTTGGATTTCTCTTAGGAGGATCGGTGGTAGTGGAGACAGTTTTTAGTTTTCCAGGAATGGGACGACTTCTAATCGATTCGATTGCCTTTCGAGATTATCCCGTCATTCAGTCTGCACTGCTGTTATTTGCATTTGAATTTATTTTAGTCAATTTAATTGTTGATGTGCTTTATACCGTGTTAAATCCAAAAATCCAATTAAATTCTTAAGGGAGGGAACAAAATGACTTCACCAACTACTGTGCAAAATAGCCAAGTGCAAAATACACAAAGAAAATACTCTCCTCTTAAAGAATTTTGGAAGTCTTTTAAAAAACAAAAGGCTGCTTTGGTAGCAAGTATCTTTATAGGATTGTTAATTGTAGTCGCCATTATTGGACCTTATATCGCACCGTACGACCCTTTTGAACCAAATTATGATGCTTTATTAGAGGGACCAAGTGCAAGTCATTTGGCAGGAACGGACGAGTATGGTCGAGATATTTTTAGTCGTTTGATAGTAGGCGCAAAAATATCCTTGATGGTGAGTTTCAGTGCCGTATTTTTAGGCTTAATACTAGGAACTATTTTAGGTTTAATTAGCGGTTACTTTGGTGGGTGGATTGACAAAATCATCATGCGTAGCTGTGATGTACTGTTTTCATTCCCTGATTTATTGTTAGCGATTGCCATTGTAGCCTTATTGGGCCCTGGTATTAATAATGTCATCATTGCTGTGATGATCTTTAGTGTGCCATCTTTTGCACGTTTAGTCAGAGGTGCTACATTGAATGCGAAAGAGAATGTATACGTAGAGGCAGCACAATCAATGGGAGCTTCACATGTTAGAGTGCTGTGGAAACATATTTTCCCTGAAACCATTAGTGAATTAATCATTTTTGTCACAATGCGTATAGGAACAGCCATTTTAGCAGCTTCTGGTTTAAGTTTTTTAGGCTTAGGTGCAAGCCCTGAAATGCCTGAGTGGGGAGTCATGCTAAGTAGTGGGCGTGACTATTTAGGAACATCTTCGCACGTAGTCATCATGCCGGGCATTGCCATATTTTTAACCGTACTAGCATTTAACTTAATAGGTGATGGATTACGAGATGTATTAGATCCAAAAATAAAAAATAATTAAGGAGAATGCCTATGCCAGAACATGTATTGCGAGTAAGTGACTTAGAAACGTCCTTTACGCGTGATAATAAGGAAATCAAGATTTTAAGAGGTGTCAATTTTTCCATCGGTAAAGGAGAGATATTGGGCTTAGTGGGAGAATCGGGCAGTGGAAAAAGCTTAACATCGTTATCCATCATGCAATTATTTCACGGTACTACAGGCAAAATCGTCAATGGCTCTATCCATTTTAATGGGCATGACTTGACGAAAATGTCCGAATCAGAAATTCGGAAGATTCGTGGCAAGCAAATGGCCATGATTTTTCAAGAGCCCATGACTTCTTTAAATCCTGTCTTAAAAATAGGCAAGCAGTTAATGGAAGCAATTGAGATGCATTTGAAGCTGTCGAAGAACGAAAGTAAGCATCATGCAATCCAAATGTTAAAAAGCGTGGGCATAGGGAGGGCCGAGGAAATCATTTATGAATATCCACATCAGCTCTCAGGAGGAATGCGCCAGCGTGTAATGATTGCAATGGCTATGGCCTGCCACCCTAATTTACTTATTGCTGACGAACCAACCACTGCGCTTGATGTCACGATACAAGCTCAAATTTTAGAATTAATGAAAAAGCTAAAAGAAGAAAATGAGACAGCTATTTTATTAATTACACATGATTTAGGTGTTGTTGCGGAAATGTGCGATAGGGTAGTGGTCATGTATGCAGGGCAGGTTGTAGAGGAAGCAGATGTCTTTGAATTATTTGCTAGCCCCAAGCATCCCTATACAAAAGGTTTAATTGCATCTGTACCGAAAATTGGTGATAACAAAGAAGTATTAGATTCTATCAATGGTCAAGTACCATCCCCACAAAATATGCCGAATGGTTGTAAATTTGCTCCACGTTGTAATCAAGCGATGTCTATATGCCATCAGGAGAGTCCACCGACAGTAAAAATTTCGGCTACACGCCAATGTAGCTGCTGGCTATATGTGAAAAAGGATGTGGAAGTAAATGCCTAACAGTATATTAAAAGTGGAGAATTTAAAAAAGAGCTTTCAAATAGCCGGAGGGCTATTTCAAAAAAAGCAATATGTTAACGCGGTTATAGATGTTTCCTTTGAAATAGAGGAAGGTACGACATTCAGTCTAGTTGGAGAAAGTGGTTGTGGGAAATCTACTACAGGCAGATTAATTACTAGATTAATAGCACCAACGAATGGAAGTATCGTTGTGGATGGGAAAGAAGTAGCTACTGCAAAGCCATCTGAATTAAGGCACTTAAGGCAAACTGTTCAAATGATTTTTCAGGACCCCTATGCCTCATTGAATCCAAGAATGAAGGTCAAGGAGCTTGTTGGGGAACCTTTAGAAATTCATACAAAACTTTCGAAAGCAGAGCGTGAAAAACTAGTGCTTGAAATGCTGGAAGTCGTTGGATTAAATGCTGAACATGCCGATCGCTATGCACATGAGTTCAGTGGTGGACAAAGACAGCGTTTAGGTATTGCACGTGCTTTAATAACAAAGCCAAAATTAATTATTGCTGATGAGCCTGTGTCTGCGTTGGATGTATCTATACAATCGCAAATATTGAATCTATTAAAGCAATTACAGCAAGAATATAAAATATCGTATCTCTTTATTTCTCACGATTTAAGTGTTGTAGAGCATATTAGCCATTATATTGGGGTTATGTATTTAGGATCCATTGTAGAAATTGGGCGTAAAGAAACCATATTTAATGAACCAAAGCATCCATATACACAAGCGCTTATTGCTTCCGTACCAATTGCAGACCCAACATTACGAAAAAAGAAGATCGTTTTGACTGGTGATATTCCAAATCCTAAAAATCCGCCAAGTGGTTGTACCTTCCACACAAGGTGCCCCTTTGCATCAGATATATGTAAGCAAGCTATACCAGAAATGAAGAAAATTAACGAAGAGCAAAGTGTTGCATGTCACTTTGTTAACTAATGGAGAGGATGTTTATAAATGAAAATAGGGTTAAGCACATACAGCATGGTTAAAAAAATGAGACAGGGAGAGATGGATGTTCTGGATGTTTTACAATGGGTAGCAGACAACGGTGGTCAGCATGTAGAATTAGTGCCCTATGAATTTACTGTTGTAGATAACTATGAGCTTGCAACTGAAATTAAAGATAAAGCAGCAGAGCTAGGATTAGAGTTATCCGCCTATTCGTTACCAGCTAACTTTATTCAGGATACAGAGGAAGCTTTTTTAGAAGAAGTTGAACGTTTAAAGAAACATATTGATGTAGTACATCATATGGGTATTCAGATTTTGCGCCATGACGTTACACTTTTTACCTTACCAAAGGAGCAAACATCCATTCATTATTACAACGAGCACTTTGAAGAAATGCTTAGAGGCTGTCAGTTAATTGCAGATTACGCGAAACAATTTAATATTACGACAACGATTGAAAATCATGGCTTTAATGTTCAAACAAGTGATCGTGTACAACAATTAATTCATGCGGTAAACAGAGACAACTTTAAAACAACTTTAGATATCGGTAATTTTTTATGTATTGATGAAGAACCTCTCATTGGTGTTATGAAAAACATTCCTTATGCTGCTACGGTACATTTTAAAGATTTTTATATTCGTCCTTATTATGAAAATCCAGGTGAGGGCGAGTGGTTCCGTACAGTTCATAACAACTACATCAGAGGTGCTATTGTCGGACATGGCGATATAAATATTCGAGAAATTATTAAGCTCGTAAAAGGCAGTGGATATGATGGCTATCTTACTATTGAGTTTGAAGGAATGGAAGATTGTCAAGTTGGTTCAAAAATAGGAATGGATAATGTACGTCGTTTATGGGACGAATGCAAGCTCTAAAGGAGGAAAGTACATGAACAAATTAAAAGTTTGTGTCATTGGCACAGGTTCTATTTCAGATTTTCACTTAGGTTCCTATACGAATAATCCATTCGTTGAATTATATGGCGTGTATGATGCTTCTATTGAACGAGGCAAAGCGAAAGCAGCCCAATTTGGAGCAACGCATGTTTTTTCTACGAAAGAAGAGCTATTCGCAGATAAAAATGTGGATGCTGTCAGTATTTGTACATGGAATAATACGCATGCAGAATTGGCGATTCTTGCTTTGGAAAATGACTTACATGTTCTAATAGAAAAGCCGCTATCTATGACGTATGCAGAGGCTCTAAATATCCAAAAGGTTGCAGAAAAGCATCAGAAAGTATTTCAAGTGGGCTATGTAAGACGGTTTGCAACAAATACCAAAGTACTGAAAAGCTTCATTGACGATAACAAATTGGGCGATATTTATTATGCCAAAGCTTCCTGCCTAAGAAGATTAGGGAATCCAGGAGGCTGGTTTGCAGAAATTGATAAGTCTGGTGGCGGACCTTTAATTGATCTAGGGGTACATGTAATTGATATATGTTGGTATTTAATGGGTAGACCAAAGGTGAAGCGTATAACAGGTCATACTTACAATCAATTAGGAAATCGAAATCATATTGAAAATTTATCCTTTTACAAGGCTGCAGACTATGATGCTACTAAAAACACAGTAGAAGACTTAGCAAATGCCCTCATTACATTTGAGAATGGGGCGTCGCTAATGGTAGACGTTTCCTATACACTACATGCTATAAAAGAAGAAATAAGTATTAAGCTATATGGCACGAACGGTGGAGCAGAGCTAGAGCCTGAATTAAAAATTGTAAGTGAAGAGCATAATACGATTTTAAATATTCATCCTCAAATTAACGATCTAACATTTGATTTTGCGACTGCCTTTCAAAATGAAATCAATTCATTTGTTGATTGTTGCCTTCATCATTATGAATCAGTTGCACCTGTGGAAGATGGGGTAGAAATTATGAAAATCTTAGAAGGTATTTATATTTCTGCAACTGAAGGAAAGGAGGTTGTTTATTAAAATGGTGAAATTGGATAATAAAATCGGTGTGATAGTAGACAGCTTTCGTTTACCTATTCGTGAAGGTTTGTTAAAGGCGAAAGAAGTTGGTGCACAGGGTGTACAAATGTATGCCGTTTCAGGTGAATTGGACCCCGATAACCTAAGTGCTGAACAGAGAGCAGAATTGAAGGCGTATATCTTAGGGTTAGGTCTAGAAATCTCTGCCTTATGTGGAGATTTAGGAGGACATGGCTTCCAAGATAAAGCAGAAAATGCCCGGAAAATAAAGAAATCCAAAGACATACTGCAATTAGCCAAGGACCTAGGAACATCCATTGTTACAACCCATATCGGTATTATTCCTGAAGATGAAAATGACCCAATCTATCAAACAATGCTGGAAGCTTGTGAAGAATTAGGACAATATGCTACATCATTAGATGCTTATTTTGCGATTGAAACAGGACCAGAAACGAGTAAAACATTAAAAGGGTTTTTAGATAAGCTATCAACGAACGGTGTATCGGTTAATTTTGATCCTGCCAATATGGTGATGGTAACAAAAGATGATCCTGTAGCTGGAGTCAAACTATTAAAGAAGTATATTGTACATACACATGTAAAGGATGGTATTCAACTACAGTCAACGAATCCTAAAGATGTGTACGGGTACTTAGGATACGATTCTGGAACATCTCATGATAAAATAGAAGAAATGGTGGAAAATGGAGAGTTTTTCAGAGAACTTCCATTAGGTCATGGAGATGTCAATTTCGAGCTTTATTTTTCAGCTTTACAAGAAATCGGATACAATGGCTATTTAACTATTGAACGAGAAGTGAGATCAAATCCCGAAAAAGACATCAAAGAAGCTGTACAATTCATAGAAAAGTTTAAATAGGGGTTGAATCTAATTTGAAGAAGCAAGATCAAGTACAAATGCGAAGACAAAATAAATATATTGTGCTTGACGCAATAAGGCAGATGGCGCCAATTTCAAGAATTCAATTATCAAAACATACAAAAATGAGCCCTACGACCATTACTCGTATTGTGCAGGAGCTAGAAGCGGAAGGCTTTATTCTTGAAGGGGTATCGGAAGAAACAGCCATTGGTAGACGTCCTACGTTAATTCATATGCGCGAAGATGCTTTATATACGATTGGGATAGAAATTGACTGCTTTACTATTCGAATAGGGATACTAGATTTCTTGGGGAAGCTTATTGCCTTTCAGGAAGTCAAATGTAGCATCAAGCATCAATACGAAGAAGCCATACATCTACTAAAACGATCTATAGAAAATATCATGACAGAATATCAGATTGCTCAGGATAAATTACTAGGCATTGGGATAGGAATTCCAGGAGTAATCAATAACGAGGAAGGAATTATCGTTTCCTCTGAGCAATTGAAGTGGGAAAACTGCCATATAAGAGAAGATTTAAATGGTGTTTTGGGTTGTGAAGTCATCGTAGATAATGAATTAAAAATGCAAATCATTGCTGAAATTGGTGATATCTATACGCCACTGTATTCAAATTGTATTTTAGTCGGAATTGGAACGGGAATAGGAGCATCCATATTATTAAATGGAGAAGTGTATCGTGGCATTCAAAATAAAGCTGGAGAAATAAGTCATATAACAATTAATCCCTTTGGTGAAATGTGTCACTGTGGTAAAAGAGGATGCTTATCGATGTATGTTTCTGAAGTTACGCTGTTAAAAAGAACACCTAAAAATCTTAATATTCAATCAATAGAAGAGATTTTGCAGTGTGTTGATCAAGGTGAGCAATGGGCGATCGATATTCAACAAGATGTAGCTACTTTTCTAGCTATTGCCATCAATAATCTAGTTTGTTTATACGAACCAGAGGCTGTCATCGTCAGTGGAGAAATTATTGAGCACAATGTGACATTTCAAAAACTTCTTAGTGAAAAGTGTAAACAGTATATATGGAAGGAATTACAACCCTACTTTGATTTACAGTTTTCAAATCAATTAAAAGAAGGGGTTGTTAAAGGAGCGGCATTACAAGCACAAAAGCAGTTGCTGTCTGTTTAAAGAAAGGTTGGTTGATTCGTGGCTTACTCAGAATTTTTAAAGGAGTATCGTTCAGGATTAATGGAAAATGTGCATTATGGACAAATGAGTGCTGTGAATCTAACGAAGGAAGAATTCGTCTCTGTAGGTCAAGACTATGAGCCTGTGTATTTTCGTTCTGCAGCAAAACCATTTCAAGCCATTCCCATTTTTATGACTGATTTTATAGAAAAATACGGGATTACTTCAAATGAAAGTGCATTATTTCTGGCTTCGCAAAGAGGCGAAATTTATCATCAAGAGGCATTACTCTCTTTGCTGGAAAAACTCCCAATTCATGAAAATGATTTAATTTGTGCAGCATCCTATCCATTAAATGAGGAACCTAAAACACAGTATATTCAACAAGGATTTCAAAAGAGGAAACTCTTTCATAATTGCGCGGGCAAGCATTTAGGATTTTTAACTGCATGTCTAGCAAATGGCTATGATGTCAAGCAATATTGTCATCCAGCACATCCACTGCAACAGATGATAAAAAAATATATTGCTTATTTAAGTGAATATAAGATAGAGAGAATTCATACAGGGATTGATGGCTGTGGTGCGCCCGTCTTTGCGATTCCGTTAAAAAACATGGCCATTGCCTATTTAAAGTTAGCACGACCAGAATTAATTGATGATCAACTAATTCGTGAAGCAGTAATCAAGCTTACGTCAGTGATGAATCAAGAGAATCATATCATTGCAGCGCAAAACTTTATTTGTACGGCATTATTAAAGGACCCTAATATTGTGGCAAAGGGTGGAGCACAGGGTGTATACTGTTTTGCTCTTAGAGATGAAGGGGTAAGTTTTGCCTTGAAAATTATGAATGGCTCAGAAAGTCCATGGCCGAATGTAATTGCTTCTGTATTGGAACAAATTCAGTATAAAAATCAAGAAACAATTGAGCGTATTAAAGCATTGTCTCCTACATTTGTGCGCAATGATGCAGGGGTAGAGGTAGGAGAAATTGTATCTACAATTAAAATTGTCTAGAGGTGAAGGCACTTGCATGTTTTGGCAATAGACGGTGGTGGAACGAAAACGATTGCAACAATCTCAACATGTCATGGGCAAATTATGGCGCTAGCAGAAACAGGCAAAAGTAATCCCACGTCCATGAGCTTTGAGCATTTTACAGAGACGATAACAGAATTAATAAATGATTTAAAAAGACAACAGCCTCACGAATTTCAACGCATTACAAAGTGCCATGCGGGCCTGTCTGGTGTAACAGAAAATAATAATGAGAAAATTACCTATGCATTATTAACCTCGCTTTTACCGAAAGACTGTCAACTATCACTATCGAATGATGGAATGAACGCGCTGTATGCGGGGACCTTGGGGCAGCCAGGCATTGTACAAATTTCTGGTACGGGTGCGATTACACTCAGTATAGATGCATCTGGAAGAATTGAGCGCACAGCAGGATGGGGTTATATTTTTGATGATGAGGGCAGTGGCTATGATATTGGCATACGCACATTAAAAGCGGTATTTAAAGCATTCGATAAAAGAGGTCCTGAAACGCTTCTAACAGCAGCGGTATTAGAATATTTTCGTTTACATTCCGTTCCAGAGATAATTGAAGTGGTATATGGTGAAGGACATCCGAGGGATACCATATCTCCTTTAAGTAAGGTTGCAATTGAATGCGCTAAACGTGGTGATGGAGAAGCCAATACAATTATTGATCGAGTGTGCCATGTTTTTTATCAAAGTATAGATGCTTGTTACAAAAAAAACCCGTTTGCAGATAAGCGAGTCAAAGTAGTGCTGGCTGGTGGAGTTTTTAATGAATTGGAGCTATTTACTAAAAAATTAATCGCTATTGATAAAAAGAATAGTAATCAGTATGACTTCGTGGGTGCTTATAGCTTACCAGTAGGTGGTGCCGCTTTAGCTGCTTTAAATTTACCATATAATGAAGCAAAGCTATTTATCGATCAACATAATGCAAGTATGAAGAAGTTTTTAACGAATTAATCCCCCCTTAACTTAGCAAGTAGAGAATAGTATGTACAATATCTCTACTTGCATTTTGTCAGTCTCCTACTTTAAACATATATCCCTTATATGAATTATGAATAATCATGACGATTCCGATAAGCATAAAATTGGATAATAATGAACTTCCGCCATAGCTTAAAAAGGGTAGGGTGACACCTGTGACAGGTAAAAGCCCAATTGTCATACCGATATTTTGAGTAATTTGAAAGGCTAGTAAGCTTGAAATACCTGCCCCCATTAAAGTCATAAAGGGGTCTCGCGCTACTACCGTAATAACAACAATACGATAGATAACAAAAAATAGTAGCGCGATTACAAATGCTCCTCCAATAAAACCTAGCTCTTCTGCAATAGCAGAGAATATAAAATCGGTATGTTTTTCTGGTACATAGACATTGTTATGTAGATAGCCCTTGCCCACAAATTCTCCTGACCCAATAGCCATAAAGCCTTGGCGTACTTGAAAAGAAGAATCTGTATATTCATAAGGCTGAAGCCATCCATAAATTCTAGAAATCTGATGTCCTGATAGAGCACCTAAAACCTTCTCTGTAAAAAATTCATTAAATCTGACATAGAGCACTACCAGCGTACTGATGATAACTAGAGGAACAGCCGTAAATACGACAAGAAGCTTTCTATGAATACCTGAAAAGAAAATCATCGGTAAAATCATTGCCATATATAACATGACCATACCTGTATCGGGTTGTCTATAAACGAGTAGCGTAGGAGGAAGGACAATTAGCCCGATTTTTATAAGTAACCAAAAATCTGCTAGATAGGAGGGGCGGACATTTTTCTCTTGATGAGCAATAATGACCCTACTCACAACTATTAAAAAAGCGAATTTTAAAAATTCCGATGGTTGGAGAGAACCTAAAAACGGGATTTGATACCATGATTTTGCCTGATTGATCGTTCGAGCAATGCTTTCAGGTGCAACAATAAGACCAGCCGTTAAAGCAACTATTAGGAAGTAAAATGGCCATCCAATCTTCTTCAACTGTTCAATATCAAGCAAAGATATTCCAAGCATGATGGTTAATCCGATGATATAAAATAAAAACTGTTTGATAATAAAGGAGCTTGAATACTGTTCAAAATTTACACTACTAGAATGGACAAAAAGGCAACTAATAGCGCCGAGTAAAAGAAGACTTATTACTAAACTCCAATCTAACTTCTTGAATTGCGTCAAATGTAACACCTCCATTCTCTATTAAGAACGCTGACAATGTATGGAAGGTTGCGGATGTTTTTCTAAAAATAGTATGAATAAGAAGCAATCATCTGGCTAATTTAGCGAGTTAAATTACCTAAATAAAACTAAATGATGGGTATAAATTCTTAATGTTTCGATTAAAATTTACAAAAATATAACACTGGCTTTATATCTCTATACTATCATTATTGGTAAGAGTTGGAGGAGGAGCCAGGGATCATGCATTTTTTCCGTTTCATTAAGGTGAAGGACAAGTTACTTGTACTCATGATTGTTTGTGTATTATCGAATGTATTGCTAGGTATATTCAGTGTAGATTATTTAAGGAAAATGTCGTGGCATGCAAGTGAGAGTTATACACAGGGACTTGTCCCAATTGGATGGCTAAATGAGCTAGAAGAATCACAGCGTCGATTAGATTTAATAGTAGATTCGAAGGGCAACGATAAAGAAATGACAGCCATTTTACAAAATATGGCGCAGCCTTTAGAGCATCTAGATAGCCAAGAAATTGATAAAAAGATGAGTCATCAAATTAAGAAGTATAAGTCATTGCTTAAGAAGCAGGAAGAAGCCATCGAGAACTTTAAGCAATTGAACCATGGTGAGCTAGATCAGTTTTATGTGCAAACATTTTTACCAATTAGTCAGGAGAGTCATGCATTATTAGAAGACACGCAAAATTATTTGGTTCAACGAGCAAAAGATCAACAGCATGCTTATCAGAAAGATGTACAATTCGGTTACTGGTTACTAGGTGGTGTATGCTTAGCGGTTGTCTTGCTTGTTATCCTTATCGGCTTTATCGCAACGAAGGCAGTCAATGTACCAACCCGTCAACTAAAGTCCTTATTAAAACGTGCAGAACAAGGTGATTTCACTGCCAATGCAAGTTATGTAGCTCATGATGAGCTTGGTGAAGTAGTACTGTCCTACAATCAAATGGTAACAGAGGTGAAACGACTACTCCATACTGTGACAGACAGTGCCTATGAAGTAGAAGAAATGACAGGGAAATTGCAGAAATCCTCTGAGCAATCATCAACAACGACATTAAAAATAGCGAAGGATGTACAATCTATCTCAGAGTCAACGTCTGCTTCTTCTAGTAAATTAGCTTCGAATACGGCTTCCTTAGAGGAGGTTTTAAATGATGTACAGGTTATTTTAGAAAAGGTTCAGGTTGTAGAAAGTTTTGCGCAAAAAACGGCCAGAGATGCAGAAAGTGGAACTGAAATTGTGCAGGCTAATTTAACGCAAATGCAAGCTATTAAGCAGGCAGTTGAAAAATCTAATACAGCTATCTTTAATTTAGTAGAGCGGGCTGCATCGATCGATCAAATGATTGAAGTAATAGAAAGAATAACAGCACAAACTAATTTACTGGCTTTAAATGCGTCAATTGAAGCCGCAAGAGCAGGAGAGCATGGTAAAGGTTTTGCAGTAGTGGCTAATGAGGTTCGTAAGCTTGCAGAGCAAACTGTTCAATCGACACAAACGATTACATCCATTGTACAGAACATCCATTTAGATTCGAATTATGCGGTACAAATGATGGAAGGCGTTTTAGTGGCGACTGAAAAAGGTGTAGCTGTTACAGGACAAACTGCGTCAAGTTTTGATCAAATTTTAGAAAAAGTACATACTATTAAGCCTTATATGATGGAAGTATCTGCTACGGTTCAAGAGATTGCCAATCACACGAAGAAGGTAAGTGAGGATGCAGGTATGCTGACCGCCTTATCCGATACGAATGCCGTGTCTACTAAGCATGTTGCTACGTTAACAGCTGATCAATTAACAGCTCAGCAACAGTTCCATAATTATATAAAGGAATTGCGCAAAGTATCAAAAGTTTTGCAAATAGCTGTCAAACGTTTTTCGATATAATTTAATATTAAAGAATAATATTCGAAAAGGGTCTTCTTTGCAAAAAATAGCAAAGAAGATTCTTTTTTTGCATGGTTACAAAACTAGCTTATGAAAGTGTAAATGTTTTGTGTTTTTGAGGTGTACAAATGTGTTTTGTATATTTTTGTAGCACAATGTTTTTCATGTTCTCATATACTGTGAATAAGGGATTATCTGTTCTTTGTAAGGAATATTATTAATATAATTGTTGTATTTTCAAAACGAACACATTATAATGAATTTCATTGAAAGTGTTATTAAATCAATGTTTATTAATGTATTTTTGTACTTTCAGAAAGTACAATTGTTCACATGTGGAGGTTTTGGGAAATGAAAAAGATTATTGTTACTGGAGCACTTGGTCAAATTGGTTCTGAGCTTGTAGAAAAACTTCGTGGTATTTATGGAGAGGACAATATACTTGCTACAGACATTAGAAAGCTTGAACATACTAAGGGCCCATTTGAAATATTGGACGTGACAGATGGACAAAGAATGCATGATTTAGCAAAGGACTTCGGTGCAGATACAATGATGCATTTAGCAGCATTATTATCAGCTACAGCAGAAAGAAATCCATTGTTAGCTTGGAATTTAAATATGGGTGGATTAATGAATGCGTTGGAGGTTTCACGTGAGTTAAATATGCAATTTTTCACGCCAAGCTCAATTGGTGCGTTTGGTCCGTCTACACCTAAGGAAGATACACCACAGGATACTTTGCAAAGACCAACAACTATGTATGGGGTAAATAAGGTAGCGGGTGAGTTATTATGCGATTATTACTTCAATCGTTTTGGTGTTGATACACGTGGCGTACGCTTCCCAGGACTAATTTCTTATGTAACACCTCCAGGTGGTGGTACAACAGATTATGCAGTAGAAATTTTCTATGAAGCCATCGAACAAGGCAAATATACATCGTATATTCAGGAAGGTACATTTATGGATATGATGTACATGCCAGATGCCTTACAAGCTATTGTGGATTTAATGGAAGCAGACGGTAGTAAGCTTGTTCATCGCAATGCTTTTAATATTACAGCTATGAGCTTCGAACCTTCGCAAATCGCGGCTGAAATCAAGAAACACTTACCAAATTTCACAATGAGCTATCAGGTAGATCCAGTTCGTCAGGCCATTGCAGATAGCTGGCCAAACTCTTTAAATATTGAAGCGGCTCAAAAAGAGTGGGGCTTCAAAGCAGAATATGATTTAGCTAAAATGACAGTAGATATGTTAGAAAAATTGAAAATCAAACTGCATAAAAAAGCCATTTCATAAAAGATGGGCAACGGGTGAAGATCTAAACTTCATCCGTTTTTTTATATATAAAAGAAAATTATTGGAATATATAGATTAAATTATGAAATTAAAATATAATAATATTCGGAATATTAATAGTATTCAGTTTAATTGATGCTATAACAATTTCACAAGGGGAAATTCACAAATGAAGGGATGATGGGTTTTATGATGCAAGCACCATTAGTTTTAACTAGTTTTTTCAAGCGAGCAGAGAGCTATTTTGCAAGAAAATCAATTATTTCACGGACAAGCCCACACAAAATACATCGTTTAACATATGGGCAGTGGGCAAAAAGAACGCGTCGTTTAGCAGATGCCCTTACAAAGCTTGGGATGACAAGAGGAACAAAAGTCGGCTCCTTTGCGTGGAATCAGCATCGGCATTTAGAAGCTTATTTTGCTGTGCCTTGCTCAGGGGCAATCTTACACATGGTGAATATTCGGTTATCAGAAGAACACTTAATCTATATTATTAATCATGCAGAAGATGAGATTTTAATGGTCGATGTAGATTTATTGCCGATCATTGAAAATATTGCGCCAAAACTTAAGACAGTGAAACACTATATCATTATGACGGATGAACCAGCTTTGCCGAAGACTACACTACAAAATGTTTTATCCTATGAGGACATATTAGCTTCGGCTGATGAAAATTTTCAATTTCCAGAGGATATTGACGAAGAAGCACCTGCTGGTATGTGCTATACAAGTGCTACGACAGGGAATCCAAAGGGGGTTGTCTATTCCCATCGGGGTTTAGTTTTACACAGTATCATGCTGAGTATGTCTGACTCTATGGGGATTGCGGAAAGGGATGTGGTGATGCCGATTGTACCCATGTTTCATGCAAATGCATGGGGCTTACCTTTTGCTAGTGTCAATGTGGGTGCTACACAAGTTCTACCAGGTCCGCAATTTACTTCAGCATTAATAATGGATTTAATCGAGCAAGAAAAGGTTACATTAACTGCTGGTGTACCAACCATTTGGATAGGCGCCTTACAGGAGCAGGAAAAGAAAGAGCGAGATATTAGCTCTTTAAGAGCGATATGCTGTGGTGGATCGGCTTCACCAACTCGACTCATTCGGACATTTGAAGAAAAGTACGGTATTCCTTATATTGTTGTATATGGCATGACGGAAACTACACCAATCGTGGCATTGTCCAACTATATGTCATGGATGGAAGATTGGCCGATTGAAAAACGTATTGAAGCTCGAGCGATGCAAGGGATGACAATGGCAGGTATCGAATCTAGTATTATTAATGAGGCGGGTGAGGTACCTTGGGATGGCGAAACAATGGGGGAATTACGTTTAAAAGGCCCATGGATTTCCAACGAATACTATCGTGATGAGCGAACAGCAGATGCCTATCGAGATGGTTGGTTATATACTGGTGATATTGCTGTACGAACAGCAGATGGCTTTATTAAAATAACAGACCGTACGAAGGATCTTATTAAATCAGGTGGGGAATGGATTTCCTCTGTTGATTTGGAAAATGCACTGATGACGCATGATGCCGTTTTAGAAGCGGCTGTCATTGCCATGCCCCATGCAAAATGGCAGGAGCGTCCATTAGCTTGTGTTGTATTGAAAGAGGGACAATCAGTAACTGAACCAGAGCTTCTTGCTTTTTTAGAAAATCAATTTGCCAAGTGGTGGGTACCAGATGCAGTCGTCTTTCTAGAAGAAATTCCAAAGACATCTGTCGGAAAATTCCTGAAAGCGAAGCTGCGAGATAATGTAGCAGAAATTTATCCTAAATCATTGGTATAGGTAAAAGAGCGACTTCTATAAACGGAAGTCGCTCTTTTTTGAGTTATTTAGTTAACATGTGGAAGACTTGTTCAACGTCTTTATCGCCACGACCTGATATATTAATAATAATGCTTTCCTCAGGTGATAAAGTTGGTGCTAATTTTAGAGCATGTGCGACTGCATGTGAGCTTTCAAGAGCAGGAATAATACCTTCAACCTTAGAAAGTACTTGGAAGGCATCTAAAACTTCTTCATTTGTCACGGTCACATACTCAGCACGACCGATTGTTTTCAAATGGCTATGCTCAGGCCCTGCACCTGGATAATCTAAACCAGCTGCTATTGAATAGGTAGGGAGTGGGTTACCTTCTGCGTCCTGAAGTACTAAACATTTGAAGCCGTGTAGCTCTCCTGGTGTTCCTTCGTTTAAGGTAGCAGCTTTGTCTGGCTCTATTCCAATAAGACGAACATTCTCGTCTGCAATATAGTCAGCAAATGCCCCAATAGCATTACTACCGCCTCCTACACAGGCAAGAACAGCTGTTGGCAGCTTTCCTTCCTTTTTTAAAATCTGTTCACGACTTTCACGGCTAATCACTGATTGAAAATGTTTAACCATTGATGGGAAGGGGTGTGGTCCAACTGCTGAGCCTAATAAATAGAAGGTTGTTTCATAGTTTTCTACTAAGTCAGCGAATGCTTCATCTACAGCATCCTTTAAGCGGCCTTGCCCTTTATCGACAGCTACAACTTTCGCTCCGAGAAGTTCCATGCGAAATACGTTCAATGCCTGACGTTTTGTATCTTCCAAGCCCATATAAATCGTGCAATCCATTCCAAACATGGCACACGCTGTAGCTGTTGCTACTCCATGTTGTCCTGCACCTGTTTCGGCAATCACGCGATTTGCTCCCATACGTTTAGCTAGTAAAATTTGTCCTAATACATTATTGATTTTATGTGAGCCTGTATGGTTAAGGTCTTCACGTTTTAAATAGATTTTTGCGCCACCTAATTGCTGTGTTAAATTTTCTGCAAAATAAAGAGGGGATTTACGCCCGACATATTCACGGAAATAGTAATCTAATTCTTGCTTAAAATCATCATCCTCTTTATACTTTTGAAAATTCTCATCTAGTCTATTTAAAACATTTTGAAGCTCCTTTGGAACAAAGCTTCCACCAAATTCACCGAAATATCCCTTTTTTTCTACTACTGTACTCATCTTAACTCGACTCCTCTATGCTGATTTTTCCAAAAAAAAAGCCACTCCAATCCCTCATAAAAAGGACGAGTAACCGTGGTGCCACCTTCATTCGCAATTTTTGCGCGCTTTCCTGCTCCGGTAACGGGGAGCGAAACGGCCTTACATTTGATAAGGCTGCTCTGAAGTCCATTCACAAGTCTGTACTACTGGTTTGCACCAACCACCAGCTCTCTTAAAGTAACAATGCTTGCTACTACTCTTCTTCCTTGCATTTATTAGAAAGAATTGTAGAGTATTTTCAGAATAGTGTCAAGAAAAAAGACGAATCTAAAAAGATCCGTCCGTTAAATCAAATTTTTAAAGTGAAGGCGTTTGTTTAATACATACATAATCGGTGCACCTACAGCTAATACAACAAATTCACCCGCCGCGACTGTAAGCCAAGTCCAGAAAAATGGCAACTCTAAAGCCAAGTTCAGCTCAAAGGCAATGATAAACATAGTACATGTAAAGAGCAATGTATTAATAATTAAACGTGCCCAAATATTTTTGACAAATTTACAGATTAAAATAAACAGGCCGAGTGTAATCATTGAATGACCTACACCAAACACTAAATCGTAAATGCCAAGTGGTGAAAAGAGATTAGAGATCAATACTCCAATAATAATCCCTACGGCAAAGCGTGGATTAAAGGCCACTAAATGGTTAAACATCTCAGATACTCGGAACTGAACCTCTGTAAAACCAAATGGTGCAACAAGCATGGTTACAGCTATATAGAGAGCCGCAATGATACCACTTGCTGCTAAAAATTTTATCTTCATATTCATTTCTCCTTAGTTTTTTTTCGTGGGATGGTTACGAACCACGGTGCTTTCACACAAGTAAATATTCTATTATAGATATCTAGTAGAAGTCAAATGTCAGACTTTGTCTATAATGTCCTATTGCCGCAAAATTGTCATAAATATTTTTTACTATGTTGAAAAAGGAAATAGAATAACTAAAACAGCGTAGTTTAGCGGTTTAAAGCGCCGAATTAAATGAAAAACTAAAATATTTTGTCAATTTTAAAAGTCAGAACATTCATAATGTTGTTGACGGAGCTCGATAATAACGATAATATAGCGATACATTCACACTTTGTTTGGATAAAGTGCGATAGATATTCGAGAATATAATCGGGGGGATTATTTGTGAAAAGCAATGTAAAGAAGTTGTCATTCCTTCTTTTTGGATTAGTGTTGCTTCTTGCTGCTTGTGGTAGCGGTGGCTCTGGTACAACAGATTCAAAAGGAAATGAAACAAACAATGCTAGTGAGAGCGGAAATGCAGACGATAAAACATATAAAATCGGGATTACTCAAATTGTTGAGCATCCATCGTTAAACGCAGCAACGGAAGGCTTTAAAAAAGCAATTGAAGATGCTGGCTTAAAAGTTGAATACGATCCACAAATTGCACAGGGAGATAATAGCCTTAACACAACAATTGCTAACAATCTAGTAAGTGCAAACGTAGATTTAATTTTTGCAAACTCTACACCTTCTGCTCAAGCCGCTGCAACAGCAACAAGTGATATTCCAATTATTTTTACATCTGTTACAGATGCTGTTGGTGCACAGTTAATTGACTCAATGGAGAAGCCAGGGAAAAATATTACAGGCACAATCGATTTACATCCTGAAACGATATCTAAAACTGTAGCATTCCTAAAAGAACTTGGCGCGAAAAAAGTAGGGATGGTCTACAATGCCGGTGAGCAAAACTCAGTTGCACAAGTTTCAGAAGTGAAAAAGGTTATGGACGAACAAGGTTTAGCGGTGGTAGAAGCATCAGCATCTACTTCAGCAGATGTAAAACAAGCGACAGAATCTCTAATTGGTAAAGTAGACGCTTTCTATATTATTACTGATAACACAGTAGTTTCTGCATTAGAGTCGGTAATTGATGTTGCCAATACGAATAAATTACCATTAATCGTAGGAGAACTAGATTCTGTAGCACGTGGCGGTTTAGCTGCTTATGGGTTTGAATATTTCGATATCGGTTATGAAGCAGGTCAAATGGCTGTGAAAATTTTAAAAGGTGAAGCGACACCTGCCGATACACCAGCACAATACCCACAAAATCTGAAATTATTAATCAATAAAAAAGTTGCAGATGATTTAGGAATCGAAATTAAAGATTCTTGGGGTGCCGAAATTCTAGAACAGTAAAACGAAGCGGGGTGAATTATCCCCGCTTTATCTTCATTTTACAAGCGATATAAATAATAAAGAGAT
Organism: Lysinibacillus sp. HST-98; assembly: GCF_016757845.1. NCBI lineage: Bacteria > Bacillati > Bacillota > Bacilli > Caryophanales > Bacillaceae > Lysinibacillus > Lysinibacillus sp. HST-98. The sequence goes on along the minus strand of NZ_JAENHX010000004.1, from coordinate 266,723 downwards.
TTAGGAGATGATTCAACGATGTTTTTAGCATTATTTGGCGCAGTGGAGCAAGGAATCATCTATGCAATTATGGCACTTGGTGTATATTTAACATTTCGGGTGTTAGATTTTCCGGATTTAACGGTTGATGGAAGCTTTGTAACAGGGGCGGCAACTGCAGCAACAATGGTTTTGCTTGGCTACCACCCAATCTTAGCGACTTTAGTGGCAATTGTTGCTGGATTTATTGCTGGATGTATGACAGGAATTCTTCACACGAAAGGAAAGATTAATCCGCTTTTATCAGGAATTTTAATGATGATTGCTTTATACTCGATTAATCTACGTATCATGGGGTTAACTGCAGAAAATACGATAGGTCGCCCGAATATTCCACTACTAAACTCTGAAACAATCTTTTCAAAGTTTCAATCTTTCTGGAGTAATTTAGGGATCGATGATGCTATCAATAACCTATTAAAAAGCATAGGCTTTCAGCATGTACCAGGTACATGGAGTGTGCTGATTGTTGTATTAATCATCACGATTTTAATTAAGTTAATAGCAGACTGGTTCTTAAAGACAGAGGTTGGGCTAGCTATCCGAGCAACTGGTGATAATAAACGAATGATTCGCAGCTTCTCTGCAAATACAGATACACTTATCATTTTGGGGCTAGGACTTTCCAATGCGCTTGTCGCATTTTCTGGAGCTTTAATCGCACAATACTCGAAGTTCTCTGATGTTAGTATGGGGATTGGTATGATTGTGATCGGTCTCGCATCCGTTATTATTGGTGAAGCTATTTTTGGGACTAAAACCATTATCCGTACAACGTTTGCAGTCATTGCAGGAGCCATCATTTATCGAATTATATTAGCTTTAGCATTACGTGTAGATTTCCTTGATTCAGGGGACATGAAATTAATTACGGCGATCATTGTTATTTTGGCACTGATCTTACCTCAATTTATCAATAAGAGTAAAGAACGTAAACGTAAAGCTAAACGTGCTGCAGAACTTTCACAAGTAAAAAAAGTAGAGCAGGGAGGAAATGGCCTTGCTTAAATTACATGGTATTAATAAGGTATTTAATGAAGGAACACCTGATGAGAAGATTGCACTTGCGGAGATAAACCTACATTTAAAGCCAGGTGATTTTGTGACAATTATAGGTAGTAATGGTGCAGGTAAATCAACGATGATGAATATGATTTCAGGTGCTTTAACACCCGATTTCGGTACAGTATTGATTGATGGTAATGATGTGACAAGTTTGCCTGAATATAAACGCTCTCAATACATTGGTCGTGTCTTCCAGGACCCAATGGCAGGAACGGCACCTACGATGACAATTGAAGAAAATCTAGCATTAGCATACTCTCGAAATAAGCATAGAGGGCTACGCAATGGTGTGGACAAAAAGCGTCGTGAATTTTTTAAAGAATCGCTAGAGATGCTTGGTTTAAATCTTGAGAATCGTCTTTCTGCTAAGGTAGGTTTACTTTCAGGTGGGGAACGTCAAGCTTTGTCGCTCTTAATGGCTACCTTCACAAAGCCATCTATTTTATTGCTGGATGAGCATACAGCTGCACTAGATCCATCACGTGCAGAATTAATTACCCGTATTACGAAGTACTTAGTGGAAAAAGATAATTTAACCACATTAATGGTAACGCACAATATGCAGCAAGCATTAGATTTAGGGAATCGTCTGATTATGATGGATAAAGGCCAAATCATTTTAGAAGTTGGTGAAGATCGCAAACATGAATTAACAATCCCTGATTTAATGTCTGAGTTTGAACGTATTCGTGGGGAAAAAATGAATTCAGACCGTGCTCTATTAGGTTAATATCGAAACGCTCATACACTTGTATGGGCGTTTTTTATAGTGTTAAAAATTTCTTCAATAGTGTTTTTTATGAATGGTGAAAATGAATGTCTATTGCAGGTTCCCTAAATCCATGTGTAGGGGGTGCCGATCTATCCTATGGGAGGGGCGTTGTCACACATCGTTTTTCCAAATTGTTCTCTATTGTTAGTATGAAAGAAAATGAAAAGACACATTTCAAAATGGTTGATTGGAGTGGAGCCATCGTCACTCCTAGGGGATTTAGCGGAACATCAGACGCCCCCCTGAACGCTGGCGGAACGGAGATTAACCCCTCGTCTTGCCAGAATGTTTCTTTCTGCAGACGATATTATTTTTTCAACATCTTATAAAACGCTTATGCACTAGTTTGAATAATTTTTATTTGGGGAAATTAAAGGATCGATAAACTTTATCACATAAAAAAAGCCTCACTTTCAGAGAAGTGAGACTCTTCATTTTAAACGAGTAAGCCAAATAGTTGAATATCGTTGTTTACTTCTTTGTATTTGAAGCCGAATTCATCCATTCGGGCAAGTAGTCCTTCATATTCAGCACGATCACCTAGCTCAATGCCGACTAGTGCAGGGCCACTTTCTTTATTGTTTTTCTTAGTATATTCAAAGGTAGTAATATCATCGTTTGGTCCAAGTACACTAGTGAGGAATTGACGTAATGCTCCGGCACGCTGAGGGAAGCTGACGATGAAATAGTAAAGTAAGCCTTCATGAATAAGTGACTTTTCTTTAATCTCCTGCATCCTTCCAATGTCATTATTCCCACCACTGATGATGACAACGACTGACTTACCTTTAATTTCTTCTTTATAAAAATCAAGGGCTGCTACTGATAATGCTCCAGCAGGCTCAGCAATAATCGCATGTTTATTATATAGATCTAGAATGGTCGTACATACCTTGCCTTCAGGTACCAGAACAATATCGTCTAAATAGCGACGACAAACATCATAAGTGTGGTGACCAACGCATTTTACTGCAGCACCATCAACGAATTTATCAATCCAATCAAGGGCAACTGCGCCACCTTCAGCAAAGGCAGCCTTCATACTACCAGCACCAGCAGGCTCCACACCAATAATTTTGCTAGTAGGAGAGAGATTTTTAATGTAGGCAGACACGCCTGACATTAAGCCACCACCACCAATACTACCGAATACGTAGTCGATTGGTTCCTCCATATCATTCATAATTTCTACCGCTACTGTACCTTGGCCAGCAATGACATCGAAATCATCAAATGGATGAATGAAGATTTTATCATGCTCTTCACAATAGCTCAACGCGCTTTCAGCAGAGTCATCGAATGTATCTCCTGCTAAAATAATTTCCACATATTCACGTCCAAACATACGTACTTGGTCTATTTTTTGCTTCGGCGTTGTTTGTGGCATAAAAATGCTTGCTTGAATTTTTAATTGGGCACAGGCATATGCTACACCTTGGGCATGATTGCCTGCACTTGCACAGACAACCCCAGCATTGCGCGCTTCATCCTCGATTTTTTTAATTTTATAATAGGCACCACGAAGCTTGAATGAGCGTACATGCTGTAAATCTTCGCGTTTAATATAAATATTAGCTCCGTATTTCTCGGATAAATAGTCGTTTTTTTGTAGTGGTGTGTGCACAACTACATCTTTTAAAAAATGATGTGCAATCAGGACATTCTCCACTTGCACGGTTCTAGTATCAGCAACTTCCATAGTATTCATCCTCCGTTATACGTTTAAAACATTTATCTATGATAGCACACTTTATTTGCTTTTTGTGATTAATTTTTAGTAAATTCTAAATTTTCTGTGTCTATTTTGAGATGTAAGCGTTTTATCTTGATATAGCTAATTCTTTTATAAAAAAGCAATGTGTCAGACCTAGAATTAGCTCAATTTAAGTGGAGACAATCTGTTGTCTCAAATCTAAAAAATACTACTCTCATAACAAAAATGGTCAAGCATATACTAGATTAGCTTAGGACAAGTAGGAGGGTATGTAGTGGAAATCATTCAAGGGATTTTATCAACATATTGGAAGTTTTTTGATTTGGCGATGTGGCAAGAAGTACTAATGGACCCTGTCTCCTGGGGACTAATATCCTCATTAATTATTATAGAAGGTTTGCTGTCGGCAGATAATGCATTGGTATTAGCAGTACTAGTGAAACATTTACCAGATAAACAGCGCAAGCGGGCATTAATGTATGGTATGCTAGGTGCCTATTTTTTTAGATTTTTATTTATTGGCATAGGTGTTTATCTAGTAGAATTTTGGTTTATTAAAGTATTAGGTGCTTTGTATTTAGGTTGGCTTTGTGTTGCTCATTTTCTTCACATAGGGAATGAGGATAGTGTAAAAGAGGTAAAAAGGTCAGGATGGATGGTGCGTCTTTTCGGCACGTTTTGGGCAACTGTCATTTCTGTTGAGCTAATGGATATTGCTTTTTCAATTGACTCAATCTTTGCCGCCTTTGCGATATCAGATCAAGTCTGGGTGCTTTTAATCGGAGGGATGTTAGGAATATTAATGATGAGGACGATTGCAGGTGTTTTTTTAATCATCATTGAAAAAATACCAGAGCTTGAAGCAACAGCCTTCATTATTATAGGCGTCATCGGCTTAAAAATGTTAGTGAGTGTTTTCAATTTCCACATCCCTCATTATTTATTCTTCCTTTTCTTAGTGATTGCTTTTTCTATTACAATTATTGTGCATATGATGAAGAGAGTAAGAGCTGCTTAATTAAAAAGTACTGTTCTCCAAAAATGAGAACAGTACTTTTATTTATTTTACATATTTATCTGGGTCAACAATATAGAATTTTTCAACATTAAGCCAACTCTCGCTCATTGGTTCCCCGTCATCAATACGTTTTTCAGTCTCCTGCATCATCCAACCAGTCTGAGATGCATGGGCTTGTAATGCTTTTAATTTGTCCATTCGCATTTCATGAATATCATAGACCACATGTGGTTCACCATTTTTTTCAATCGTATCATTGGCGAAGGCACAACCGAATATTTGTGGACGAGCAGCCTTTGGCATACGACGTACAGCTTCAACAACAGCACGTGCTGTTGCTTCATGGTCTGGATGGACAGCAAAGCCAGGTAAGAATGTGAAAATTAAAGAAGGCATTAGTTCTTCAATTAGCCCTTCCACTAGTTTTACCATTTTCTCATCATCTTCAAATTCAATTGTTTTATCCCGTAGACCAAGCATACGTAAATCTTGAATACCCATTGCCTCTGCTGCTGCAACCAATTCCTTACGACGGATTTCAGGTAAAGACTCGCGTGTAGCAAAGGGTGGATTACCTAAATTACGTCCCATTTCGCCTAATGTTAAACAGGCATATGTAACAGGTGTATTCATTTTCTTCGTATAGTAGGCAATGGTCCCCGCAACTGAGAAAGCCTCGTCATCTGGGTGAGGGTACACAATTAAAATATGACGTTGTGGTTGTAAATTCAAATAGTCGTCCCCCTTAGTAAGTAAATGGCGTTTCACTAATTTCAAGCGCAATCGCCAATTTTCCAGAGTAGTCTAGTCCAGCCATTAATAAACGGCCTAAATCATCTAATTCAAAATGTGTAATGCCTTGAGCATAAACCCAGCCATGAGGTAATTTTAAACCCACACGATGAGGTGCATTATCTACAACCTTAGCAAGCTCATAGTTAATTTTAGCATTGCGAATAAAAGCACCTGCATTAAAAAACTGTTCATCATAGTGTGCTGCATAAGATCCGTTTGTCGTCTCAAGATGAATATAAACGTCTTTGTTGGCGAAAGAATTCAGCAATTTTTGCAACGTCTCTACTTGTACTTCTTGCATCTTAACACTCCTCTCGATCATTTCTCCTTTAAGTATAGTAAAAAAAATTCGCAAAGGGAAATTGATTGCTTTGATAAAAAAAGTGATGATTTATATTTATAAACCTTACTGCATTTTGGTCCAAATTTTTTGAGAGTGTAAAAATGAATCCTAGCATTCAAGGAAATAAATCACCATCTCTAAATCTATGACAAGTTCTTAAGCAATATTCTTGAAAAAATTATTGTAATGTATCAATATAGGGAGTGTGAAAATAAATATGTACAAACTGTGTCGTTTCACATTGTATCCGTTTTCACATCTGAAAAGATATTGCAACCATGACTTCTTCCTAATTCGTGTGTGTTAGACAGCTCCACCTGTTAAAGGTAGTATTATTTCAGAAATAATGAATTCTATCTTGGTACAATAGATGACGTTCCTTGAACAGGTTAGGCAAGGTAGCTGTTAAAAAGGGAAGAAAAATGAAGCTCATTATCATAGTATAATAAAAACCGCGACTCTCTTTTATGACAGAGAGTCGCGGTTTTTTTGTACATTCGTGTAGGCTATGTATTTGTTAGTATCGATTAAGTTTTCGTTCAATTGTATCTAAACGATTATTAACATTTTGTAATTGTTTAAACATTTGCTTCATATAAAGATTTTGATCTTGGGTTTCAGTGGTTTTGGCTTGTGCCAATTCTTCCTCCTCCTGCAGAGCTAATATTGTGGCAAGGGTGGATAATGAATAACCAAGTGTTAATATGATGGAGGCAATTACTTCAACTTTTGAAGAGGTGATTTCTCCAGCTAGTAAACCTGATTCTTCCGTTAAGTCTTCTACCTTGTTTTTTTTCATTTTTTCCCCTCCCATACAGCTAATATATGGGGTATGAGGCATTAAGGTATCTTGTCCTATTTTAATCTTTATTGGATAAGTACTCATCATTAACGAATTATTTAATGTTTGTAATTTTCTAATAATTACATTGATTTTTCCATTTAAATATAGCATTATAGTAGGAATAAACAAGACGTTTAGAGGGGGAATAGGTGTGAATAAGGACTTTAAATATTGTAAGGAATCAAGAGTGATGCGTACAAGTCGTGTATTTCCAAACGATGTGAATAATCATAATACATTATTTGGAGGACGGTTGATGAGCGATATTGATCAAGTTGCTTCCATTTCAGCTGCAAAGCATAGCAGAAGAGATTGTGTTACAGCCTCAACTGATTCAGTCGATTTCCTACATCCCATTCGCCCAACAGATTCGGTTTATTTCGAATCCTATGTAACTTGGACGGGAAGATCCTCTATGGAGGTTTTTGTCAAAGTTATTTCTGAAAACTTGAAAACTGGGGAGAGGAAGGTGGCAGCGACTGCATTATTAACTTTCGTGGCATTGGATGAAAATAACAAACCAGCATTGGTCCCAAGAGTAATTCCTGAAACAGTAGAAGAGACAAAATTGCATGAAACAGCTTCAGAACGAGCGAAGGCGCGTGCTGAACGTAAAAAGGAAAGTAAAGCATTAGCACAATTTATATCTATGAATGATCCATGGGATTATCGGCTAGAAATGATGGAGAATTATATGTAAAAAAAGAGGGATGTCTCAAATGACTTTGAGACATCCCTTTCATCCTTATATTTCTGTTACTGTTACGTGTGGAGCACCAAAGCGAGATTTCGCTCCATGCATGACAGGACCTACATATTCATTTAACGCCCAGCCATGTGCAATAGCTGCGGATACAAACTCTTTTGCTTCAATGACAGAATCTTTAATAGTAAGACCATTCGCAAGATTGGCTGTCACAGAAGCAGCAAATGTACAGCCTGCACCGTGGTTATTTGTAGATGCGACTTTTTCAGATTCTAATAAGTAGAATGTTTCACCATCAAAGAATAAGTCTGTTGCTTTTTCAGTAGCCAGTGCTTTTCCACCTTTAATGACAACAGCTTTAGCTCCTAGTTCATGGATTTTACGAGCGGCAATCTTCATGTCGTCAATGTTTTTTGGTGTACCTGTGCCAGCTAATTGTCCAGCTTCAAAAAGGTTTGGTGTTGTTACCGCTGCTAGTGGTAAAAGATGCTGAATCATGGCATCTGTGTTACCGGGATTCAGTACTTCATCGTCCCCTTTACATACCATAACAGGATCGATGACAACATTTGAAGTCCCTGAATTTGCAATAGCCTTTCCAGCAATACGAATAATTTCTTCTGTTGAGAGCATTCCTGTCTTAATGGCATCAATTCCTGTGGAAAGTGCTGTGTCAATTTGTTTTTGTAGTAAATCAGTTGGCAAAGGTGTGACGTTATGTGTCCAGCCATTAGGGTCCATTGTTACGACAACTGTTAATGCCACCATACCATATGTACCGTGCTCTTGGAATGTTTTAAGGTCAGCTTGCATTCCTGCACCGCCTGATGTATCTGAACCAGCAATTGTTAATGTTTTTTTTAGAGTCATGTAAAGGATCTCCTTTATCGTTAAGAGTTATAAAATTAACATCTAGTATAGTCCGATTCTGATTCTATAAAAATAGCCAGAATACTATATTTTTATATGGTCAGTTTCAACTGAAGCTTGAATTCATCTTTAATTTTTTGTACCGTTGTAAGAAGAGAAAGGGGCTTAAAGAACGATGAAACAAGTATTCCCGAATGATTGGCAAGCAGTACTCAAAGAAGAATTAGAAAAACCATATTATCAACACCTACGTCAATTTGTCGCAAATGAATATTCGACACAAACTATTTATCCACCAATGAATGATGTGATGAACGCATTCTATACAACAGCATATCATGATGTGAAAGTTGTTATTTTGGGACAAGACCCTTATCATGGGCCTAATCAAGCGCATGGGCTAAGCTTTTCTGTTAAACCAGGTATTCCACATCCTCCTAGCTTACGGAATATGTTTCAAGAGCTACAGGATGATTTAGGCTGTCCAATTCCTCAAAATGGAACGCTAACAAAGTGGGCTGAACAGGGTGTTATGCTATTAAATACGGTGCTTACGGTTCGAGCAGGACAAGCGAACTCCCATAAAGAACAAGGATGGGAGCAATTTACCGATGCTGTTATCGATCTATTAGCTGCAAGGGAAGAACCACTAATTTTTGTATTGTGGGGTAAACCAGCGCAACGCAAAAAGCAATTAATCCGAAAATATAAAACACCTCATGTCATACTGGAAGCGCCACACCCAAGTCCCTTAAGTGCTTATCGAGGATTCTTTGGCAGTAAACCTTATTCAAAGATTAATCAACAATTAGTGGAGTGGGGCAAGCAGCCGATTGATTGGTGTTTAGAATAGATTGGCACAAATCGTTTGCTTTATACGCTTTAGCAATCATGTTACATTTAATATAGAAGAAAGTGAGGGACATTGATGAAGGTGAATTGTTTTAAGTGTCAATTTTTTAAAGTAACCTGGGACCCTCAAAACCCACGAGCATGTGCAGCTTATGGCTTTAAAACAAAGCAAATACCATCCGTTGTTGTGAAGCAATCCTCGGGTGTGGATTGTTTAAAATTCGTACCAAAAGTAGAAAGTGGGAGAATGTAATGATTTCTTATCAAGCCGTTATACAGCAACTTGAAAAACAATTATCTAACGCAAAAAATGCGGGGAATGATCAGCAAATTCGTGAGACGCTTACAGCCATTCGAGCATTATGTGATGTGGTGTTAGATTCTTCAAGTGATGCACCATCAATCACTCCTCATAAGCATGTACCGCAAATGCTTGTGTCAGAGTCAAAACCATCCACTTTATATACAGCAAAGATTGAAGAAGATGGGGCAAATGGCGATTCCATTTTTGATTTTTAATCCATTTTAAAGGTAGGGTAATGAAAATGAAAAGATTTATCGTGACAGGTGCTCTTCATGGCCTATTAGCAGTAGCATTGGGTGCATTTGGTGCACATGCTTTAAAGGAAATTTTAGATGAATACAGTCGAGGTATTTGGGAAACGGCTGTTCAATATCAAATGTTCCACGCTACAGGATTACTATTCATTGGTCTGTTAATGAGCTCTAAACTATTAGGTGAAGTGAAACAATTAAATCTAGCAGGTATTTTCTTTAACCTTGGTATTGTTTTCTTTTCTGGGAGCTTATATGTTCTTGCAATAAGTGGTATTAAAGTATTAGGGGCTATTACACCAATTGGTGGCGTACTATTTTTAGCTGGATGGCTACTTATTATCTTAACTGCTCTCAAGCATGCTCGTTAATTTTAAGTTGACTCTCTTACATGATTTGTAGGAGGGTTTTTCTTTGTTATCAGTCATCTTTCAAAGATAGGGATTTAAATCCTATCCATTTTGTAAGAATTTATAGTACACTACTAATATTACTTGCAATATTTCGAAAATACCAAAAGTGAGGTTACATAGTATGGAAAAACTATTTACATTACTGGATGCTAACTATAATGAGATGGTAGGGATTCGTCGCCATTTACATGAATACCCTGAATTATCCTTTGAAGAAGTCGAAACGCCATCCTATATAGCTACTTTTCATAGAGAATTGGGGCATGTGGTTCGAGAAGGAGTGGGAGGACGTGGCGTCGTAGCGATACTACGTGGCGGTAAGCCGGGCAAAACGGTGGCATTACGAGCTGACTTTGATGCATTAGCGATACAAGAAGAGAATGATGTACCTTACCAATCTAAAATAGCTGGAAAAATGCATGCATGTGGACATGATGGACATACAGCTACATTGCTTGGGCTAGCTAAGGCATTGAATGCAATGAGGGACCAAATTGAGGGCAATGTCGTATTCATTCATCAGCATGCAGAGGAAGTGGCGCCAGGTGGAGCTAAGCCGATGATTGAGGATGGTTGTTTAGAAGGTGTAGATGTTATTTTTGCTACACATTTATGGGCACCTACACCATTAGGAGAAATATTAGTGAAAGATGGAGCCATCATGGCTGCTGCGGATAAAGTAGAAATAACGGTTCAAGGAAAGGGTGGTCATGGCGCAGAGCCTCATCATTCTATTGATGCTGTTACCCTAGCCTCCCAATTTGTCGTCAATGCTCAACAGCTTGTTTCAAGACGAATTGACCCATTGAAATCAGCTGTTTTAACAATCGGTCATTTTGAAGCAATTAATCCGTTTAACGTTATAGCTGATCGGGTAGTTTTAGCGGGGACAATTCGTACATTTGAAGAAGAAGTGCGCATACAAATGGAGCAGGAGTTAGAAGCAGTATTAAATGCGACTTGTCTGGCATTTGGGGCAAGTTACGAATATCGTTACACAAGGGGTTATCCACCTGTTTATAACCATCAGAGAGAAACCGAGTTTTTGGCACAATTGGCGTCGACTGTACCAGGGGTAGATCAAGTAATAACATGTCCGCCATTTATGATTGGGGAAGATTTTGCGTATTATTTAGAAAAAGTACCAGGCACATTTTTCTTCACAGGAGCTAAAAAGCCAGAATGGGAAACAGCCTATCCGCATCATCATGCACGCTTTGATTTTGATGAACGTGCCATGCTAATTGCAGCAAAAACCTTAGGTAAAGCAACCTTAACGTATTTAAAAGAAAATTGAACATAGCGAATGATAAAAATCCGCATACGCCCATCGACTTTTGGTCAGTGAGTGTATTGCGGATTTTTACTTAGTGATAGAATTATGGATTTTGATTAAAGTAAGCCATTTCCTCATCATACTCAGCAAAATCGAAATAAATCATAGGGAAAAGAAAACGATGATTAGACTTAAGCTCACGAATAATGACATGATCTCGACCAGCTGCTTCTACCACACCACGAACAGTTTTTGTGTTTTTTCCCTGCTCTACTGCGTGCTCAAAAGAAAAATGGAAGGTAGCTGGTTTTCCACGGTTCAAACGTAAAATATTTTCTATATAGGACTCCTCACGGCCAGGTGGTCGTCCGCTCGGAAGTGTGACTGGAGGAGGAGTCATTTGTTGTTGCGTTGTTGGTGTCCAATAATAAGGCATCATCAATTATCAACCTACTTTCTTTTTAAATTTGAGGACAATCTTGTTCAGTTGGCGAGAAAAAACAATGGGATTTGAACCTGCCAGTATTCCATTGGCCATACCATTGTGCAGGACAATCACCTGCTGGCATGAAAAACCACAAAGAGCGGGTAGCTGGATGAAATCTTTCACCCTGAATCACCCTTTTAGCTAACCGGATATCTTGATCACGTGCTCGTTGATAAAAATAACCCTTTTGTGTTGCCTCAAAGCCTCCAGGACGTTGATAAACCATTTGTTCAATTGTTCGAATATCACCAAAATCTAAACAATCACCTCTTACACGATTAACGCCAACATTCCCAACCATCAGCATGCCTAACTCTCCTTCGCCTTCTGCTTCGGCACGCATTAGTCTTGCGAGTAGGGCTGTCTGTGCATCATTCGTCTTAATAACAGCGATTTTCATACCTCCTCGCAGACAGTATATGCACGAAGGTATAGTAGTCATGTTCAATTTTGTTAAGAAAGACAATCACATATTAAAGTTACTATGCATATAGTAGTAATAACGACAAGTACGTAGAAAATACTTCAAATCCTGCAAGGCTCGATAGTTTTTATAGCAAAAAGGGTAAATAGAAAAAAATAGATTTAGGGGAACGTGAGATCAATGAATTGCATGTGTATCTAATACATGTGAGGTGATGGCTTATGGAAATTGGCGTTTGGTTTGGGATCTTATTAAGTGCAGTACTGGCTTTTCTATTAGGGGAGTTTTATGGACAGCCGCTCCATTGGTATCTCTTTATTGTCATTATAGTGATTGGTTTTTTTATTCAAACGGTTATCTTAATTTTAAAAGTAAAGAACGAAAGCTCTTAATGAAGTATGTAGAAGAAACGTGTTGGGGTTAAGAAAGTGTCATCGCTAAAAGATGGCACTTTTTTATATTGTGAGTATAAATTTGCTAGTGTGGAAAGCAGAGCATCAGGAAAAATGCCTTTACAATGCTTGTTTTAGCTGCTATTCAATAAGACATAATTATTCTTGCTTAGTAAGTATATTAAAAATATAGCGTGACATACTGAAAATGACTTTATTTTTGCTTTTATGAAGGAGCGTTTCCATGCGTATTTTTAGTATGTTTGTAGCGATTATCATCAGCGCTTTTCTGGCAGTTGGAATAGCAGAATATTATCATCAACCATATAATTGGTACTTAGTTTTTCTTATGATTCTAACTGGGATTTTTATTCATATTATTATTTTAATATTCGAATCCGAGAATGCAGAAGAAAACGAAATTTAAAAATGCGAGTCCCTATTGGTGGACTCACATTTTTAATTAGATATTAAACAGTTAAGAATTTAACCAATTTATCTTTATCAAGAAGGTTTCCGACGAAAAATTCCCCGAATTCGCCATAGCGTGCTGACACTTCGTCAAAGCGCATTTCATATACTAATTTTTTGAATTGCAGTACGTCATCAGCAAATAAAGTTACGCCCCATTCGTGATCATCGAAGCCTACAGAGCCAGTGATAATTTGTTTTACTTTACCAGCATAGCCGCGACCAATCATTCCATGTGAACGCATTAATGATTTACGCTCGTCCATTGATAGCATGTACCAGTTGTCATTCCCTTGACGGCGTTTATCCATTGGATAGAAGCATACATATTTAGCACGTGGAAGTTCAGGATATAGACGTGCACGTACATGTGGATTTTGGTAAGGATCTTCATTTGATTCGCCAGCTAAATAGTTTGAAAGCTCTACCACAGATACATAAGAATATGTAGGAATTGTAAAATCTGCAATAGCTAATTTATTGAATTCTGCTTCAAGCTCTTGTAACTCATCCATTGTTTCACGCAATGTCATAATCATAAAGTCAGCTTTTTGACCAACGATTGCATAGAAAGCATGAGCACCTGTTTTAGCTACATCTGCTTCGTTCAGTTTTTCTAAATAAGCAATAAATTCCTCTACTGCTGCTTGACGTTCCTCAGCAGAAACAAGTTTCCAAGATGCCCAATCAATTGAGCGGAAATCATGTAAAGCGTACCAACCATCTAACGTAATTGCTGCTTCATTCATTATTGAAAACACTCCTTTATAAGTGAATACCATTCAAAAATTAGTTTATCATAGTTTGTACAAAAACCCTAAGTTCATGATAGTAATTCACGAATTTGACACCATCTAAAGATAATGTATTCTAAAGAGAAGAGATGTAATAAGAGGAGTACCAAAATGAAACATATTTTACAACAACCAATTTGGCGTTATTATGATCAATCCATTAGTGCGAAGCAAAGATCACCGCTTGAATCTTTTGCGACGGACGATACATTGTGCCAATTAGTTGGCCAATTGATGTCTCCTCCAACAATTCGTACATGGGTTCATGAGGCATCTGTTGTGCTAGGTATTCAAGACCATCGGTTACCTTATGTTCAGCAAGGTATGGAATTACTAGAATCTAGAGGCTATCATCCTATTGTTCGTAATTCTGGTGGACTAGCGGTTGTGCTAGATGAAGGGGTTCTCAATATTTCCGTGGTATTGTCTGAACAAAAAGAGTCGCTCAGTATAAATGATGGCTACGATGTGATGGTGGACCTTGTGAAGGGATTGTTCCCAGAAGTAGCTGAAAAAATTGAGGCTTATGAAATAGTGGGCTCTTATTGCCCAGGTTCTTATGATTTAAGTATTGATGGGAAAAAATTTGCTGGTATTTCACAAAGACGCTTACGTCAAGGGGTGGCAGTGCAAATTTATTTATGTATTGAGGGGAGTGGCTCACAACGCGCGGCACTTATCCGTGACTTTTATGAAGAAAGCTTGCAACAAGAGGAAACAAAATTCGCTTACCCTCAAATTGTGCCAGAAGTCATGGCTTCGCTATCGGAGCTTGTAGACCCCCATTTAACAGTAGAAGCGGTTGTTATTCGTCTTCAGCAACTACTTAATCAGTGGGCCGAGGAAGTACGTCCACAGTCCTTTTACGACGAAGAATTAACGTTGTATGGTTTTTATTTACAGCGCGTTTTTGAGCGCAACACCAAAATGCTTGAACGTAAGTAAGCTGGTTGATTATATGAACCAGAAAAAGCGATGCGGCTAATTTAGCGCATCGCCATTTTCTGGTTGATAAATAGAACTGCTAGTTACAAGATTTCCGTTCTTCTCCATTTTAAAAACAGGTGCAATTCGCTCTTCCTCTTCATCAAGCGTAACAAGACGTCTAGCACGATTCATAATTTGAACAAATTGCTCGTAATCTTTGCGAATCGCTCGATTCTCCTCTTCTAGTTTTGTAATGGTTTTCTCTAGTTTTTTATTTTTCTCAGATGTTACATGTACAAGTTGTCGCCATTTTGAAGATTCATTTCCTACTTCACCAGAATGCTGTAAACGTAGTAAATAAGCTATGACAATATCAAGAGAAAGGGCAGATAGCGGAATTGATTTTCCTTCTGCAGCACTATTATTTACGGTAAACATACTAGAAGCACGGCGTCTTGCTGGCGCTCCCAACACTCGCATTCTCTCTTTTCTTTCCTTTTTAGCTTCTGCTAATTGTTCCTCGTATTCTTTACGAACAACGGCATTCCAACGAAAACCACAGGCCGCCGCAGTACGATTTAATGCATCGCCTGCTTCTTCAAATGCATTAAGCTGTGTGCTTCCTTCTGTTACATGACGGATTACAGCCTCTGCTAGTAATTCATCGTTTTCTTTTAACCAAGCATCTTGTCTTACTTTACTCATATTAAAATCCTCCCACCTTTATCTGGAACTTGTTATTTAAGACTAGCATGACCAATCTTTTAACCTTTTATTCATCTATGTAGAAGGAATTATGCTTGAATAGAAGGGGAAAAGTACGATACAATACCCGATGTAGGTTTGTGCACATGCTGCATACTTAAATATGTGAAGGTCATGTGTGCAATAGAGCGAGATTATGTTTGAAAAATACTATATAGAAAGGGTTGTTGACAAAATGGCAAACGAATTTAAAGTTTGCGATGAATGTCAGGCCGTTAACTTAAAAACGTTAATTCCAAAATTAAAGGAAATCGATCCTGATGCAACCATCGAAATTGGCTGTCATTCTTACTGTGGTCCAGGACGCAAAAAGACATTTACCTTTGTAAATAGCCGACCTGTTGCTGCATTAACAGAAGATGAACTAATGGAAAAGGTTTTAGCAAAATTAAAAAAGTAAAACTAAAAGCTATCTCTACTTGGGGGGATAGTTTTTGTTTTGCTTTTTTTATATGTTGAGAAATTAGACCAATATAAAAATAATGATAAAGATAATTGAAATAGGTTGTTAATATCTATAGAAAAATGGCAATAAGTATGCTAGTCCTAGATTTATCGCATATAATAGAGCTAGAACAAAATGGGGGTGCTATCCAAATGACATATGCAAACGCTAAATTAGAAGAAGAAAAGGTATTTAAAGATCCAGTACACCGTTATGTACATGTTCGAGATCAAGTGATATGGGATTTAGTGGGTACAAGAGAATTTCAGCGTTTACGTAGAATTCGTCAACTAGGTACCACATTTTTAGTATTTCATGGAGCAGAACATAGTCGCTTTAGTCATTCTCTGGGGGTTTACGAAATTGTACGCCGCATAGTAGATGATATCTTTGTAGGGCGTCCAGATTGGGATGAAAGTGAAAGATTATTAGTGTTATGTGCAGCCCTTTTACATGATTTAGGTCATGGCCCATTTTCCCATGCCTTTGAAAATGTATTCGAGCTTGATCATGAATATTTTACAAGGCAAATTTTGTTGGGAGATACGGAAGTAAATGCGATCTTAAAAAAAGTGGCAGCTGATTTTCCTGAAAAGGTATCCCAAGTAATTGAAAAGACATATCCAAATAAGCAAGTAATTAGTTTAATTTCGAGCCAAATTGATGCAGATCGTATGGATTACTTACAACGTGATGCTTATTTTACAGGTGTAAGCTACGGTCATTTTGATATGGAGCGGATTTTAAGAGTGATGCGTCCAAGAAAAAACCAAGTAGTAATCAAAGCAACAGGCATGCATGCGGTGGAAGACTATATAATGAGTCGCTATCAAATGTACTTACAAATTTATTTCCATCCTGTTTCACGAAGTGCAGAGGTAATTTTAAATAATATATTAAAAAGAGTAAAACAATTAAGCTTAGAGGGCTATACATTTAAGCATGAGCCTACTCATTTCCTAGCATTTTTCCGAAATGTTATTACATTAGAGGATTATCTTGCGTTAGACGAGAGTATACTTTTTACATATTTTCAGTTATGGATGCAAGAGGAGGATGCCATTCTAAGTGATTTAAGCCGCCGCTTTGTGAATCGTAAGCTATTTCAATACATTGATTTAGACCCTGGAGTAGAACTCAATAAATATCAAAAACTTCAAGACCTTTTCAAAAAGGCTAGATTAGACCCTGAATATTATCTTGTACATGATACAACGGCAGATCTGCCATATGATTTTTACAGACCAGGAGAGGAAGAAGTGCGTGTACCAATTTTTTTAGAAATGAAAAATGGTGAGCTTCGGGAGCTTTCACGTGAATCCATTATTGTGGATGCCATCTCAGGGCGTATGAAACGAGATCATAAAATCTATTTCCCATTAGATTTCTTAGAGGACGATTCAACAAACTCAACTGTAAAAAAACAAATATTAATGCTATTAAGGAAAGACAATAAATAAATATAAATTTTAAAAATAATAAAGCAGTAAACGCGTTCCAGTGGGATGTTGTTTACTGCTTTATTATTTTTAGATAATTGTTTAGAAACTGTTAAGTTGAATTAGATATAATTAATCAATAATTTTGAAATGGAGGTGGTGCCTGTTGGTTGTTGTCATACAAAAGTGCTGTGAAGATGTATTGGGAAATTTGTGAATAATTCTAATGACCTATATTAAGGTAATGGTTGATTTTTATTTGCGATGTTTCCATAAAAATTAAAGGGAAGAGAGTGTGACCTATTGTTTGTTCATTCCTTTCCTAAACACGAAAGGATTAATCTTTGTAGCAAACAGTATCAGGTACCTCTCTAACTAAAAAAGGAGAGAAACATGAAAAAATTAAACATAGCGATTATTATATTGCTACTTGTATTTCAAACAGTACTTTCACCAATTTCAGTGTTTGCCGACGAGAGTCAACCTCCTGTGACTCCTCAAAATGAATCTAGCGAAAATACTGTGATTGATTCTGATGGAGAAGAAGGAAACCAAAATATAACAAGTGAAGATACTGCTGAAGTGACGATTCCAGAGGAGGAAGCAAAGCCAGAAAACCAGCCACAGCTAATAATGCCATTAGGTGCGCCAGTAGGTTACCCTGTTGAAAATATGCAAGCAGATGTGACGATGTCATTTAGTGGCTTAAAGCTCTTTTCACAAGGTGGAGCATTAATTACAAATGCTACAGATTTAGCAAATTATTCAGGGCCAAAACCTAAAAAGGGTGATGTAGTATATCTAAACTACACATTCTCTTTGGATCCAACAATTGATTATGGGATAGGTTCTACGTTCACATTCCAATTACCTGCCAATATGATTGAAGAGTACACAGCAGGTTCTTTTAATCAATCAAGAACATTAACAGAGACTGGTGATTGGTTAGCCTATTCGTCAAGCTATAACAGTGCTACAAAAACAGTAACAGTCACAATAGATAGTGAATTAGAACAAGGGCAATCAGGTAGTATGAATTTTGAGTTTATGGCGAAATTTGATAATTTTGCTGATGAAAGTGAACTTGAACAATCATTAATAATCCCTGTGCTTGGAGGAGCGGATGTTCAACTAGACTTTGAATTTGCACCTACAGGTAGTGGGCAATTATTAACTAAAAATGCTGGTTCTATTACACGTGACGCAAGTGGTGAAGTAACGATTCCATGGACAGTTTGGGTGAATACTGGTGGGCAAAAACTTGAAAGTGCAAGTTTGAATGATGTACCAGATATAAAGCATGAGCTGGCAGGAAATATTACAGTTGAGCGATATAAAATAGGTTTGAGTGGATTTAATCCAAATAGCCCAGGTGCTGTAGACAATACAAGCATTGAAACCTCATTCCCTATCTCATTGACAGATGGATACTATGCATACAAAGTAACATATAACACTGTTGTAACAGCAGATCCAACTGCATCAAGTATGCCATATACAAACGTAGCTACTTTGACAGGGACAAATATTCCTGCTAACACAACAGCCAATGGAATACAAACTGTACAGTATGGACCAAGCTTAGATAAAACAAGAAGTGGCGATAAATATAATTCGACATGGACAATCAAGTATAACTGGCTAGGTCAAAAAATACCTGCTGATAAAGCGAAACTAACAGATACACTAACAGGCTCGTCGCCAACAACTGGTAAGCATAAAATTGATTACAGTAGTTTTGAAGTATATCGTGTAACTTTATCGAATGACGGTCAAACGGAGCAATCTTCAATTCTGTTAAGTGAAGGTCAAGACTATAGCTTCGATTCACAAAATAATTATAATTTTATAATCAACTTTGACCATTCAACAAATACTACAGGTCCAGCTGGTGAGGTGACATCAGCGTTTAAAGTTGTCTATGATACAGAGCTGGAAGATGAATTTGTTACAGATGCAAATACGGGCACGATTACAAATACTGTAACAAGAGGAGATAGTGGTTCAGACACAGCAACTCTAGACCTGGCTTCAAACATTTTTAATAAAGCACGCGGGGCAATTGACTATGTAAACAAAACAATTACATGGACTTTAACCATTAATGCAGAGAAAGATTTGAAAAACTTTGTAATAGAAGATGACTTTACAACCACAAATAAAGCTGGAGAAACGTTAAAACACACATTAACACCATGGAACGGTACTGACTTCTATGAGGTTACTGGTGCAAATGGTTTAACGTACACAATTACAGATAAGGCGGGTATTGCCCCAACTATAGGCAACGAAGGTTTTAAAATGGAATTTTCAAGTGATATTCCAAAAGACCGCACAGTTACTATTCGATACAAAACAAAGTACGATATTAAGCCAAACGGAGGTGTAGCAACAGCGTATATTAATACGGCTGATGCAACATGGGATGGCGCAATAGATTCTCATAACCAAGTATTAGATAGAACTGCTAATTATACGCCAGATTCTACTTCTCCAACAAACAATAATGGCTACAAAAAAGTTACTGTAGATAACAATACACAAGAATTTTCTTGGCGTATTGGGGTTAATATCAATAAACAAGATATTAACAGTGCTACTTTAACAGATACATTAGGTGCGGGTCATTATATTCCTGTTCCAGATGGTCAAACATTAAAAGATCAAATTATCATATCTAAGCTAAACTTAACAACAGAAGAGGGAACAAAAAATGGTACATTAGATCCTGCTAAATGGACTGTTACAGAAACACTAACAGATAACAAGGTTACAGGTTTTGAAATTACGTTTATTAACCTAGATCCAATTACTGATAACAACGAAGCGTATTTAATTGAATACAAAACAAAAGATGCTGACGATATTTTTGGTCAAAACTCAACTACTGCTCCAAGAGATTACACAAATACAGCGACTTTAGATACACCACACAATGGAAGCTATAATTATAATGCAACTGCAAAAATTAGTAATCTTGCAAATGAGTTAATTAAAAAATCAGCGACACCTGTTCCAGCCAGCGATATTATTAATTGGACAGTTACAGTGAATGCTTCTAATTCAAAATTAGGAAATATTACATTAACAGACAAACCATCAAGTAACCAAAAAATATTAACAAACACGTTCAAGAAACAAGAGATTAAATTAAATGCAAATGGGACTTCTCAAAATATAGGATCCCCTATTACTGTAGATGCTAGCGAAATCGTCTTCAATCAAGATGGTAGTTTTAGTCTTAATTTGGGAGAATTAAATGGCAAAGGTTATGTTGTTACGTATTCCACATTCTTTATGGGGGATGGTAACGCGGGTGAAACAATTTCTAATAGTGCCTCTATTGGTTACGCTGGAGCAACGGCTGCAGGTACAAGTGACCACGGTGGCGATAGCAAAACATTTAAATATAGCTCATCTGATACAAGTGCATCAGGTGTTAAGGGTACATTGCAATTAAAAAAATATAAAGTAAATCCTTTAACAGGTAAACGTGAAGAGTTTGCTGGTGTTAAGTTTGAATTATGGAATAAAAATAACACAATCAAACTTGATGAAGGAACAACAGATGCAGATGGTACATTGACATTTGAACAAGTGCGTTATGGAAAGTATACGTTAAGAGAGGAATCACCAACGGGCTATATTGCGATTGCGCCAATCACGATTACAATGGGAGCAAATATAGATATTACTCCAGGTGTCGATGGTAAAGCATATGTTATTGATAACATTGAGGATGTTAATTTAACAAATGCCTGTCCAGCATTCACATTAACAGTGAAAGATATTGATGGTAAAGCTATTGCTAATAAAAATATTAAATTAATTGATAGCAACGGCAATGCAAAATACACGGGTACAACAAATGCTGCGGGGCAAGTATCAGATATTAAGAGACCTGGTACAGGTGGTAAAGAAGTCCAAGCAGGCGTGTATACAGTAGTGGATGAAAATGACAGCCCATTAGGTACTGTTACCGTGAAGTATGGTACGGGAGAATGTCAAGATACTATCCAACCTACAAATTCTTGTCCTAACTTTACAATTAATGTGAAAAATGAGAATGGAAATCCACGTCCTAATGTAACAGTTACACTTAAAGATCTAAGTAATACTGTTATAGCTACTGGCACAACAAATAGTGATGGTCAATTCATCATTGATAAAACAACTCCAGCAGGAAAATATAAGCTATATGAGGGTACCCAATATTTAGGGGAAGTAAATGTTACGTATCACAATGATAATTGTCAGAGTGAAGTACAGTTAGCACCAAAATGTGAAACGTTTGAATTAACTGTCTATGATGTTGATGGTAATTTAGTTGCTGATGGTACTGCAGTAACGGTTAAAAATAAAGATACAGGTAACATTATAGCGACAAAAACTACAAAAGACGGTGTAATTGAATTAAGCGATTTAGAGCCAGGGGTTTACACAGTTGTAGTTGATGGTGAAGAAATTGATGAGTTTGAAAGCAATATCGATTGTAAAGAGAGCGTTCAACCAACACCAAAATGTGATAACTTCACAGTAATGATCAAAGATAATAATGGTATCATCAAGCCAGGTAACGATGTCATTATTAAAGATAAATCTGGAAAAGTAATCACAACGAATAAGGATAAAGATGGAAATTTAACATTTGTATCTAAAACAACACCTGCGGGTAAATATGATGTATATGACAAAAATATTTACTTAGGTGAGATTGAAATTTCTTATGCGAGTGTTCCTTGTGAAATTACATTATCAATTGCACCAGTTTGTCCAGCCTTTACAATGACAATTAACAATATGTTTGGTCAACCACGTGTAGGCGTAAAAGTAACAATTACAGGTGCAGATGGTATAGAGGTTGAAGATAATGGTTCAACAGAGTTTATAACAGATAGCAAGGGTCAAATTACAATCAGTAATTCAATTATCAAGCCAGGTAAGTATATTGTAAGAGAGAATGGTAAGACAATTATTGGTACAGTTATCGTGGGTAATACATGCGAGGCTAAAATTCAGCCAAATCTACCAGTAACACCTCCTACACCTAATCCTGGAAATCCAGATCCAGACCCAGAGAAACCAGTGGATCCGAACAAACCAAATCCAGATCCAGAGAAACCGGTGGATCCGAACAAACCAAATCCAGATCCAGAGAAACCAGTAGATTCGAACAAACCAAATCCAGATCCAGAGAAACCAGTGGATCCGAACAAACCAAATCCAGATCCAGAGCAACCGATAGATCCGAACAAACCAAATCCAGATCCAGAGAAACCGGTGGATCCGAACAAACCAAATCCAGATCCTGAGAATCCAGTAGAACCAAACAAACCAAATACAGATTCAAACAATTCGGCCAATCCTGGAAAAACTGAGGGATCTAAACCTTCTGTTCAAGGTGTCATTGATCAAGGGAAAAACTTACCGCCTTATAATCCAACTAAAGCTACAAAAGATACACTAGATGCTTATAAGGATTTCTTGAATAAGTATAGTCAATTAACTAAAGAGGAACAGGAAGCTGTTGCAGAATCACTTGATATTAACAAAATTAAATCGGATGCAAAACGATTAGAAGCTCAATTAAAAGCACAAGGTAAATTACCTCAGACAGATGGTGCCAATCAAACAGCACTAACGCTGATTGGAGTAGCACTTATTCTTGGTGCATTATTCTTCTTACGTCGCCGCAACGCTGAAGTTAAATAATTATTTAAAAGAAGCCCCTAAGACTCTTAAATCTTAGGGGCTTCACCTATTTTTAAAATGCTTCTGATAGCTTTTCAGGTGATTCATCAAATGGATATTGTTGAACAAAATCAGCTTGTATGGCAAGACGCTTTGTTCCATTATCAGCACATGTAATGAGTGTTAAAACAGTTTTATTTGGAATATCATCGATTACATAAATATCTGTTGCAGCAATGATTTTCTTAGAAGCTAATTGATATTCATAAATATTGGTTAAATCCGTTATATAGATTGTATCTCCTATACTTGCTTTATATAGAGGACTAAATAAGATATCCTTCTCTTCAAAATAATGTCCTGCTAAGGCGTAGTTTCCCTGCCCGAGGCTTTGATTTGGCTTCATGGTACCTGCCCCTACGGCCAGTGCAGCATTTCCAACACCCTTGACAATCGGAAGTTGCATGTCAACACTTGGTATGGCGATACTACCAATTATGGGCATTTTATTCGCCTTTGTTTGAGCCTTTAAGACCTCTGCTATGGACAGCGATTTTACATCCTCAAATACATAATCTGCATCAACCTGATTATTCTTTTCAATCTCTTCTACAGTGATTTCAGTAGTATTTAATTGATGGCTTAAATGCGCAATGATCGCATTTTGAATGGGGCTGATAAATACAAGTATTAGGCCAAGGGCGAGCATAGTGATGAGCAAAATTATCTTCAGTTTATTCATTACGTAGATCACATCCTTGTTTTTGAAATAGAAGGTTTTATTCTAGCAAAAGATGGTTAACTTATGACCGTTTTTAAAAAATGGATAGAGCGTTAAGATGCTTGCTCTATCCATCTTACTATTATTTTTCGCTAAAGCGAACGCCTGCAACGCCGTAATGGTTTTTAGACATTTCTTCAATAAAAACTGTTACATTTTCTGCAGGTGCATTAACTGTGCGAGATACTGCTTCTGTTACTTCTTTTACAAGAGCACGTTTTTGTTCCTCTGTACGACCTTCAAGCATTTTCACTGTTACGTATGGCATAATATTGCCTCCTTTATAGAATAATGTTGTATAGTTAGTTTATAAGAAAGTATAAACTTCTTACTTACGTTGAGGCATATACGCAATGGCGAAAATAGTAATTGTTTCGACAAAATATGCGTTGATATGCTTTCCTTTATAATAGCAGAATGGAGGATATTTAAGTATGACAAATGAAGAAAAACCAAAACAAAAAATGGGTTTTACCATTATAAAAAATGATCCAACAGATGGACATAAAGGGTTTGGTATCGGTTCACTTTCATTAGAGAATGTATCGCCTGTAATAGTGGATGTAGAAGAGGGGACGGCTTCTGTTGAAATTGGTGCCATGCATGCAAGAAGTGACGTTGAGCGTGGTATTAAATTTACAATGGACCGTGCTGATTCAGAGGGCGGGAAACCGTATTGGCTTGTGTGGGTGACGATAGACCATAAAGAAAATGGGCCATATTATGCTGGAGTTACAGCCTGTGAGATGGTTGTAAATCGTGAAAAACGACGTGGCTATAAAATTCTAGCTGATCATGTGAATAAAATGGATAAATCCATGAAACGTCATATTATTGTAGAGCATATGGATGCACCGTCTAAAAAAGTGTTAGCTTCTTTCCTTAAACAACTTAATCCTGAATTGTGGGAACGTAGTGAGGAGCAATTGCGTCAAGACTTATTTGTCGAATAGACTCGTAATGATTGAACAATCTGTGACATTTTGCAATCGCTTTCGATATTAGGTTGAAAGTGTGTTTGAAACAAAGTACACTTGAGGCAGAGCTTACATTTTAGTAAGCTAGGACACTTGGTATCGCGAATGTGATGAGCGCTATGCGGCATTTGAACAACCCAAACCCAAGCCAAATGCCCCATGATGCTCATACTTCGCGGACCATAAAAAAGAAAAGCTTTCTGTTCCCACGGACACGTCTCCGGGGAAGAGAAAGCTTTTCTTATTTTTCGTATATCAGTTACTTTGTCGAGAGCCTTCGTAGCTTAAAACGTATTAGGATTAAAAAGGTTTCCGAAATTATCTTGTTTAGTCCTTAAATATAGAAAATGGTAGCATATTCCAAAATTCTCCCCATGTATTACTGTCGAGAATATCGAAGTTTGTACATTTTTCAGTTGGTACATCCTTTGACTCTACATAGACTAGACGTTGTTTAGGACAAGCGTCAGTCGCTAATTTACCTGTTTCAATATCAATGACAACGCCCTCTACACCTTTAGGTTTTTTGAAATCCTCATTTTTTGTACCTTTGTTGACCGTTTCCATAAAGTCAATCCAGATTTGTTTTGTTGCAGCAGTATCTTCCTTGGTAGTAAGGTTTTTACCCTGATCATAGCCATTCCATACACCAGCAGTTAGTCTTGGTGTAAAACCAATTAACCATTGATCACTATTCGTAGAACCTGATTTAGCAGCATATGTGTGTGTCATACGTGAACGAATACTGATTCCTGTAGCGGGTGAATAGTCACTGAAAACCGGATCAAAGATACCTGTCATCATTTCGGTTAAGATGTATGCATTTTCTTTAGAAATGGCTGTTTCAGCTTTGCTTGCTACATCTTTGTTTTTATAAATAACATCTCCATGTGCATTTTTAATGGATACAATGGTTGTTGGTGTTGTTTGCTGTCCTTGCGATGCCAAAATATTATATGCATTTGTCATTTCGTATAATGTCGTTTCAATCGTTCCCAGTGCAATTGATAAATTATCCTTCGCGCCAATTCCTACATTAAAACGGTTTGCCATATCATGAAACTCTTTGAAGCCAATGTCCTCTAAGGTTTTTACTGCGTAAATATTGTCTGAGATCGCAATTGCTTGTGCCATTGTCATATCATGATCTGCAAATTGACCGTTGACGTTTTTAGGTGCATAAGTGCCACGCCCATTATCATACGTAAAAGTTGTTTCCCCAACATCTAAAAAAGTTAGTGGAGTGTAACCATTTTCTAGTGCCGCTGCATATAAGATCGGCTTAATAGTAGAGCCTGGTTGACGTTTTGCTTGTGTAACTCGGTTAAATGAGCTTACTGAATAATCACGACCACCAACTAGTGCAGTGACAGCTCCTGTTTTAGATTCCATACTTACAAACGCAGATTGCAAATCATTGGCAGGCATATTTTTGGCTACTGCTTCTTCAGCCGCTTTTTGATGCTCCAGATTAAGCGTTGTTTGAATCGTCCAGCCACCTTCACTAATATCAAGGTTTTTTGATTTTAAGATTTCACTGGCTTCTTGCCAAGCCACATCCAGGAAATAAGGGGCAACAGATTTGGTTGCAACCCAGCTATCATTTTTTAAGACGAGCTGCTCATTTTCAGCACGCGTTTTTTCCTCTTGTGTAATGGCACCTTGGTCAGCCATAAGTTTTAAAATAACGTGTTGACGATTGGTAGCCTTATCTAAATTGGCAATTGGTGAGTAGATACTTGGTCCTTTTGGTACGCCTGTTAGCATGGCTGCTTCAGCAAGCGTTAAATCACTGGCAGATTTTCCGAAATAAAAACGACTGGCAGCTTCTACTCCATACATGCCATGACCGTAATATACCGTATTCAAATAGCCCTCTAGTATTTCGTCCTTGTCATAAAAAACTTCTAATCTATAAGCATACAGGGCTTCGTTTAATTTACGTGTCCAAGACTTTTCATGGGAAAGATAAAGATTACGAGCATATTGTTGTGTAATAGTACTAGCTCCTTGAACCTTACCGCCAGCTTTAATGTCCACTAAAATGGCACCAGCAATACGTGAATAGTCGAAACCTCCATGTTGATAAAAATCTTTATCTTCAACAGCAACAACTGCTTCCTTTAAATAAGGTGACATCTCATCGAGGCCGACCCAATATCGTCGTTGATTTGTAAAGTGATCCCCAATTTGGTTCTCATTTTCATCTAAGAAAATAGAAGCCTTTGGTACGGTTAAAGGCGGTGCACCAGCCACTTGAACATAGATGCGGAGTGCGACAAACGCTACGACAATTGCAGATGTAAAGGCCACAAATAACGTAAGGCTTTTGCGTGTGCGCTTTACACGTTGTTGCTTTCGATGATAGCTTTTTCGTTTCATCCGACTTCACCTCGTTTTCTCACAACTTCGAACTTAGCTTTAGTATGTGTTCGAACATTCATCTTTAATCGAAATTCTAACTAAAAACTATTGCACTTTATTCAAAAACATCTATACTTTTTTTGTACTACTTGAAATGCTGGCATTCGACAAAAAAATCGCACCTTGTAGATTTTAATCGAAATTTGCTAGACGTTCCAATAATGTATACGAGGATAAAAGGATACAGGTTTCATTACAATCCTGTAAGCCATAATAGAAGAAGACGAAAAATGATGATTAATTATATGGAGGGCTAGCAATGAGATTTGATGAAGCTTATTCAGGAAATGTTTTTATAAAAAGTCATCCTACATATGACGATGCACAGGCAGTAATTTATGGCATGCCAATGGATTGGACAGTGAGTTATCGTCCAGGATCACGTTTCGGTCCACAGCGTATCCGCGAGGTATCCATTGGTCTTGAAGAGTACAGTCCATATCTAGATCGTGAGCTTGAGGAAGTAAAGTACTTTGATGCAGGTGATATTCCACTACCATTTGGGAATGCACAGCGTTCATTAGATGAAATTGAAAAATTTATTGAAAAATTATTAGCGGATGGCAAGATTCCTGTCGGCATGGGTGGGGAGCATCTAGTGTCTTGGCCAGTAATGAAGGCTGTATCAGCTAAATATGATGATCTTGCTATTATTCACTTTGATGCACATACGGATTTACGTGTGGAATATGAGGGAGAGCCACTTTCGCACTCTACACCAATTCGTAAAATTGCGGAACATATAGGACCAAAAAATGTCTATTCATTTGGTATTCGTTCAGGTATGAAAGAGGAATTTGAATGGGCAAAGGAGAACGGTATGCACATATCAAAATTTGAAGTGCTTGAACCGTTAAAAGAGGTCCTACCAACACTAGCTGGACGCAATGTGTATGTAACAATTGATATTGATGTTTTAGATCCAGCACACGCACCAGGAACTGGTACAGTAGACTGTGGTGGTATTACTTCGAAAGAATTACTCGCTTCCATCCATGCTATTGCAGCAAGTGGTGTAAATGTAGTAGGTTTCGACCTAGTTGAAGTAGCACCGATCTACGATTCTTCAGAGATGACAGCAAACACAGCCTCAAAATTATTACGAGAAATGATCTTAGGCTGGGTAAAATAAATAAGATTGGTTAAATGGGGTGAGCTATGAGCAAGCCCCATTTTATATTTTTGAAATGAAGAATGAGCCTTAGCATAAAATTGAAACTTATTTTACTTTATAGCGTAGATAAGTAAGGTAATAGTTTATATGACAAAGAGAGAAAGATTGATGAAAACAATGTCATCTTTTAGTTAGTAAAATGTATGTTTCTTCAATTTTAATAAAGGAAGGAGGAGTATTATGATTTGGTCACTTCTCATGAATGATTTATTCATTTTTGTCAGTACAATGGAATACTTTTGGTTATTAGCATCTTTGGTTTTAACTGTATTAAGTGTTCATTTGCATCTGTATCTCGTCAATAAAATAACCGTTCAAGATGTGAAGGACGAGGAGTTTGAAGTTGACTATACTATCACGAATACTTGGACTCCACCTATGCTAACGTGGTTTGTTCTGTGTATTAGAATGTCCGAAGACAATGAGGAAGAAAGTGTATCTCCTAGTTTGATTTAAACTTTAAAACTAGGAGGAAAACCATTGTTAACATTTTTAGCACAACCTATTATTAACCTCATTCATTTCATCCATTCTTTTACAGGTAGCTACGCACTTAGTGTCATTGCTATTACGATTGCAGTCAGATTAATTCTTATGCCGTTATTTATTCGATCGGCAAAACACCAAAAACACTCAAAAGAATTAATGACTACCATTAAGCCTGAGTTAGATGCGCTTACAGACAAATATAAGAATAGTCAAAGCGAATCTGAAAAAAGAATGGTACAGCAACAAATCCAAGAGCTAACTTCAGCTTCATTGAAAAGCTCTTTACTAGGTTGTTTACCAATCCTTATTCAATTACCGATATTATTTTCACTGTACTACGCAATTAAGCTAGATTTAGTGATTGCCAGTGAAAATTTCCTTTGGATGAATTTAGGAACAATTGATATTGGGGTTTCGATGATTGCTTGTTTGATTTATTTCATTCAAAGTTGTATAGCCCTAGAGAAAAGTCAACCATTAAATATGAAGATAATGGTATTTATTAATCCAATCATGATCCTCATTTTTAGTCTGTTTAATCCAGCGATTATTCCGATCTATTGGACTGTTAGTGCTTTATTGTTAATAGTTCAACAGTTGATTATAAAAAAATGGTATAGATAAAATGAAACCCTCTCTTTCCGTTAATGGAAGGGGAGGGTTTATATTTTCTCGAATAAACTTGTTGAGGAGCTTTACTTCACTTCTATCTTGAAAAACCATAAGTATTCATCCTATAATAAAAAGGTTATAGTAAAAGACTAAAAAGGGGCATCCGTTATGGCGAACGATGTAAGATCGCAAGTGAACATAAAGCTCATTTCTACCATTCGTCCAAGTGATGGGGAGTCCGAAAGTTATGAAATGTGGCTCAAAGGGCAGCTACTTGAAAAAGCAGGAAGCTTGTATTTGAAATATGATGAGGTGCAGGAGGATAAAACCATCCGCACAACGATGAAGTTAGGTCATGAGAAGGCACTAATTATGCGTGCTGGAGCGGTTAATATGCGATTACCGCTGAACATAATTGAACAACAAAAAGGGCATTATGAAAGTGAGTTCGGTGCTATGCCACTCGTGATTGATACGAAAAATATGACGTTTACAAAACTGGCAACAAGCGGAGATTTCCATGTACAGTACGATTTACTAATGGGTGGGCAATCCGTTGGCAACTATACATTAGATATTACATTTACGGAGGTACAATGATGAACGCAGTAGAACAAGTACAACAGGCTATTAAAGCAGCGATCGTGCAGGCTGTTGAAAAAGCTGGTCTAGTTGAGGCTGGCACAGAATTATCGATTCACCTAGAAACACCAAAGGATAAAGCAAATGGTGACTATGCAACAAACATTGCGATGCAATTAACAAAGTTAGCTAAAAAGCCACCTCGTGCTATCGCCGAAGCTATTTTAGAAAACCTTGATACAACAGGCACAGATATTGAAAAGATCGATATTGCTGGCCCAGGCTTCATGAATATCACAGTGCGTAAAGATTTCCTAACGGAGGTAGTGACACAGGTGCTTGAGCAAGGTACGGACTATGGTCGCTCAAATGCTGGCGCTGGGGAAAAGGTTCAAGTGGAGTTCGTTTCAGCAAATCCTACTGGAGATCTTCACCTAGGACATGCTCGTGGCGCTTCTGTTGGTGATTCCTTATGTAATGTGTTGGATATGGCTGGTTACAGTGTTTCTCGTGAATATTATATTAATGATGCAGGTAATCAAATTAATAACTTAGCTTATTCATTAGAAGCGCGTTATAAACAAGCATTAGGAATGGAAGCTGAAATGCCAGAAGACGGCTATCATGGGCAAGATATTATTGATATTGCAGGTAAATTAGCAAAAGAGCATGGTGATGCAATTTTAGCAAAATCAGATGATGAGCGTTTTGCCTTCTTCCGTCAGCACGGTTTAGCTTTAGAATTAGATAAATTAAAAACAGACCTAGCAAACTTCCGTGTAAATTTTGATGTCTGGTATTCTGAAACGTCTCTATATGAAAACGGAAAAATCGAAGTAGCTTTAGATAAATTAAAAGCCAATGGACATGTGTTTGAAGAGGATGGTGCTACTTGGTTCCGCTCTACAACATTTGGTGATGATAAAGATCGTGTGCTAATTAAAAATGATGGGTCATTCACATATTTAACACCAGATATTGCTTACCACGAAGACAAAATTGTCCGTGGCTTCGATAAATTAATCAATATTTGGGGAGCTGATCATCACGGATATATTCCACGTATGAAAGCAGCGATTCAAGCGCTTGGTTATGATCGTGATACGTTAGAAGTGGAAGTTATTCAAATGGTTCAGCTTTATAAAAACGGTGAAAAATTCAAGATGTCTAAGCGTACAGGAAATGCAGTAACAATGCGTGAGCTTGTAGAAGAGGTTGGCCTTGACGCAGTTCGTTACTTCTTTGTAAAAACAGCTGGCGATTCTCATATGGACTTTGATCTTGACCTTGCAGTATCACAATCTAATGAAAACCCTGTGTACTATGCACAATATGCGCATGCACGTATTTCATCTATTTTACGTTCAGCAAATGAACAAGGCTTTGCTGCTACAACAGAACATCTCAATTTGTTAACAGCAGAAAAGGAAATCGATTTACTGAAAAAGATTGGTGATTTCCCGAAAGTGGTAGCGGAAGCAGCGAAACACCGCACACCGCACCGTATCGCAAACTATATTCAAGAAACAGCAGCTGCATTCCACAGCTTCTACAATGCAGAAAAAGTATTAGATGCTTCAAACAAAGAGTTAACAGAGGCTCGTTTAGCATTAATTACGGCTGTCCGCACAACAATTGCGAACGCACTACGCTTAATCGGCGTATCTGCACCTGAAAAAATGTAATTAAACTTTAAGCTCCTAACATGAAAAGTGTTGGGGGCTTTTTTAATGGATCGAAGGCTGAATATGAGAGATAAAGTTCTAAATGTGAAGGATAGAAGGACAAAAGAAACGGATAAACCATGGAAAATTAGCTGTTTTAAACTTTATTTTTCTGTTAATTCCAAAAATTTTGTTGAAGTTTACGTTAACGTCAATGGTATACTATTGCCAATTAGGAAAGGGGAGATGGTTTTGAAGACGATTCAGGAGGTAGCAAAGGAGTTTAATGTGTCTACGCGGACAATTCGTTATTATGAAGAACTTGGGCTTCTTTGCCCCCATCGTTCATCTACCAACCTACGAACCTTTTCCAAAAAAGAATTGGTGAAGCTCAAGCTTATTTTCAGAGGCAAGCGTTACGGATTTTCGTTGGAGGAAATCAAAGAGATGGTTTTACTATTTGATTTTGATCGCTCAGGAATTCAGCAATTAGAGCGAACGGTTGAATACGGAGATCAAAAAATTCAAGAGATTGAGAGTAAAATAGCTGAGCTGACGCAGATGAAGCATGAGTTACAACAAATGCATGGCATGTTTAGTGAAAAATTAGCGACTTTAAAGGGAGAGATGCAAGATGAATAGTTCCAATTTGTTAGCACGTAATGCCCGTAAGTATCCGAAAAATGAAGCCGTTATTTGTCATGCCAGAAGAGTAACCTACCAAGATTTAGATAAGCAGGTGACACGCTTTAGTCATGCTTTACTAGAGCAGGGCGTAAAGCCGAGGGATAAGGTTTTAATTTTTATGCCAAACGTTTTAGAGTTTGTTGTCAGTTACTTTGCTATTCAGCGTATCGGAGCGATCGTTGTGCCAGTCAATGCGAAATTTACATTGCAAGAAGTAGAGTACGTGGCGCAGCATGCCGAAGCGAAGGCAATTGTCGTACATGAGGCTATTTTTGCAGCAGTTGAACAGCTAGCTGGAATTCCGTTAAAAATTAAAACAGGTCAAGAAAAAGTGGGATGGCATCAATATGAAACAATGCTTCAAAATGCTAGTACACAAACAATTGATTGTCAGTTTCAAGAGGATGACCCTTCCACGATTTTATATACATCTGGTACGACAGGAAAACCAAAGGGTGTGTTATTTAGCTACCGTAATATTTTAACAGTGGCGCAAATGATAGCTGTTGAAATGGAGGTAAAGCCTGAGAGCCGTATTTTGCTCATGATGCCATTAACACACTCTGCACCATTACATTTATTTTTAATGGCGGGTGTATTGGTAGGCTCAACAAATGTATTAACACCAACTTTTACACCCGATTTATTCATTGACTCCATTGAAAAGGAGAAAACAACACATTTCTTTGGTGCACCTGTTGCTTATTTATTAACGGCACAGATGCCAAGGCTACATTCGGCAGATTTGTCTTCTATGAAATGGTGGGTCTATGGTGGGGCACCGTTATCTCAAAGTGAGGTTCGATTCATTCAGCAGGCATTCCGTACAAATAATTTAACTTGTGTATATGGATTAACAGAGGCAGGTCCAAGTGGTTCATTATTATTTGGCAAGGAGCATGAAGCAAAGGCAGGAAGTATTGGTCAGCGGGCGCCACTTGGTACAGAATTGCGTATTGTGAATAACAGTGGAGAAGATGTAAATGTAGGCGAAGTGGGGGAAATTGTCTTGTTGGGTGAGGGTAACATGATTGGCTACTATAAGGATGAAGTAGCAACTAATGAAGCCTTTATTGACGGTTGGTTAAAAACAGGAGATCTAGCTCGTAAGGATGAAGATGGTTTTATTTGGATTGTAGATCGTAAAAAGGATGTCATTATTTCGGGTGGTGTCAACATTTATCCGAAAGAAATTGAAGATTGTTTATTGAGCTTTGAAGGGATATTCGAGGTTGCGGTAATTGGTGTGCCACATCCGCAATGGGGGGAAACGGTAAAGGCGGTGTATTCTGCTAAACAAGACATCGATGAGGAAGCTTTGAAAGCTTATTTAGAGGAACATCTTGCAAAATTTAAAATACCACGTATTTTTGAAAAAGTGGAAGCGCTACCACGCAATGCATCAGGCAAAATATTAAAACAAAATTTGAAGGGGCAAGAGGTGAGATAGTATGAAAGTATTACAAAAAGAAGCAATGCGTACTACGAACTTTTTTACGGAAGATGACACGCTTCAAAAAATAGTAGAAATGATGTTAGATAAAGAGTTTTTATCCTATGCCCAACGAGAGTTAACAGATTTTGGTGAGCTATGTGCAGGTGATATTGATACGAGGGCAAAGCATACAGATCGACTGGGTGAGCCTCGCCTTCAAAGATATGATGCCTATGGTGAAGAGATATCAGAGGTTTGGGTTAATGATGGCTATAAAAAAACGATTGAAGAGACATATAATACTGGGATTGTAGGTTATGTACACAAGCATATTCCGCAGCTAGGTCACAAGGGGAATTATGTTTATAGCTTTGCACAAGGTTATTTGCTATCACATGCAGAACCTGGATTTTATTGTCCCGTAACATTGACGATGGCGACTGCCTATCTATTAGATCATTATGCAGATGAAGAGGTAAAGCAACGTTTTTTACCACATGTTTGTGCAACAGGTGACACAGATTTATATGAAGGTGCGACCTTTTTAACAGAACGTCAAGGAGGCTCTGACGTCGGTGCAAATGTGGTGGAGGCGAGAAAGGATGGCACTGCGTATCGTCTATATGGTGAAAAATACTTTGCATCCAATGCGGGCATGTGTGGTGTAGCGATGGTATTGGCACGAATAGAAGGGGCGCCAGCAGGTTCCAAAGGCTTAACGTTGTTTGCAGTTCCTTGGCGTAAAGAAGATGGAACAACAAATCATCTACGTATTCGCCGATTGAAAGATAAATTAGGCGTTCGGGCAGTTCCATCTGGTGAGGTAGAATTTGATGGTGCACTTGCCTATGTTGTAGGGGAGCAAAATAAAGGGATTTATTATATGCTAGAAGCACTAAATCTCTCAAGAATTTGTAATGCAGTCGCTTCTATTGGTATTATGCGTCGTGGCTTCTTAGAGGCAAAACATTATGTAACCAATCGACATGCATTTGGCAAGCCCTTAACACAATACCCTATGATTCAGGATACTTTAGGGAAATTTGCAGCTAAGTTGCACGTGGAAGTAGCGACAGTTTTTGATCTTATTCAATTATACGATAAAGTGACAAGTGGACAGGGAACACAGCAAGAACTTATTATGAATCGTTTATATATTGCCATTATGAAAAAAGAAACGGCAGAGCAAGCTGTTTACTATGCCAGTGAGGCAATTGAATTACACGGGGGTAATGGCTATATAGAAGACTTTGTAACGCCCCGCTTATTAAGAGATGCGCAAGTGTTGACGGTGTGGGAGGGGACGGCTAATATTTTGGCCTTAGAACTCATTCGTTTAGTGGATAAGTTTCATGCACATGAACTGTTTGTCTGTGAGATGGAGGAACGATTAGAGAAATTAGCTGACAGCTCACTAGTACAAATCGTTAAAGAACAATTGGCGAATATTTCTATGAAACTGCAAATTTTTAGCGCTTTAGACGCGGCAACGAAAACTTTTGAAGCAAAAGGTATGGCTGAAAAAATGGCTCACCTTTATGAAAGTGTCATAGCGGTTGAGTGGGCACATAAATTTGGTGGGAAATATGAAAAACTAGCGGACGTTTATTTAGAACAGACATGGTCATTAAGAGAAATGGGTGCTCAAATGAAAACAGTCCAATACTTTTCTGAAATTGTATAATGGCCGGGTAGTCGTCTTGAATGGAGGCGACTTCTTTCATTTTCATGTATAATGAAATCAACTGAATATTATAAAGGTTCTTTACTTAAGTAAAGTGAAAAGGGAAATCGGTGTGATTCCGATGCGGTCCCGCCACTGTAAGTGTGAGTTTTTTCAAATGATGCCACTGAAGATTTCGGGAAGGCTTGAAAAATCGCAAGTAGCACTAGCCAGGAGACCTGCCTTTATAACGACATGACAACCTACGAGGATAGGGTGGTGGATTTTGTATCAGTTTTTTGGTGCGATTTTGCCCCCTCATCGTTCAAAGATGAGGGGTTTTATTTTGATGCAGAATAAAGCGAAATGTCGCATGGACCAACGAAGGAGGATTCACATGAAGAAATTTTGGAAAATAGGATTATCAGCATTTTTAGCAGTAGGCTTGCTAGCTGCTTGTGGGCAGGAAGCAAAAGATAACAAGCCATCTAACGAGCAGCAAACACAGCAAGAAACAGCACAAGTGGATGAAGCAACATTCCCAATGACGGTAACAGATGCCCTTAATAAGGACATTACACTTGAAGCACCTCCTGAGAAAATTGTTTCACTTATTCCAAGTAATACTGAAATCCTTTTTGGACTAGGTTTAAATGATGAAATAGTTGGTGTTACTGACAACGACGATTATCCGCCAGAGGCAGCTGAGAAGGATAAGGTTGGTGGTATGGAGTACGATATTGAAAAAATTATTGCCTTAAAACCAGATATCGTTTTTTCACACGAATCTAGCATGTCTCTTTCAGAAGAGGCTATTGCACAGCTTGAATCAGCAGGTTTGAAAGTATTTGTAGTAAGAAACGCACAAGACTTTAATGAAACATATACAACAATTGAGCAACTTGGACGTGCTACAGGAAAATTACCAGAGGCAGAAAAAATTGTTGCTAATATGAAGGCAAAAGTAGAAGAAGTTTTGTCTAAAGTCAAGGATGTTGAACCCAAAAAAGTGTTAGTTGAAGCATCAGATGAGCCAGATATTTATACAGCTGGCAATGGTACGTTTATGAACGCGATGCTTGAAATGATCAATGCAGAGAATGTAGCTGTAGATGGCGATAATTGGTATAAAATTGATGCAGAACAAATTATCGCAAAAAATCCAGATGTCATCGTGGTGACATATCATTATGTACCAGATATTTTAACGAAAATACCAAAACGGGCGGGCTTTGATACGATTAATGCCGTAAAAAATAATGCGATTGTGCAGGTAGATGAAAGTACTACAAGTCGTCAAGGGCCACGTTTAGCAGAAGGTCTAGAAGAATTAGCAAAAGCAATCTATCCTGAGGTATTTAAGTGAAAAAAATAGCACTAGCCTATACATTAACATGTACGCTTCTTCTTATTAGCATCTGGTGTGGCGTAGCGATAGGCTCGGTTCATATTCCATTAGAAGTATTATGGAATAAGGCGGTTGATGAAACAGCCGCCAATATTTTTTGGAAAATTCGTTTGCCTCGCGTGTTATTAGCGGGACTAGTAGGCGCATCTCTAGCTATTGCTGGAGCAGCATTCCAAGGTTTATTAAAAAATCCATTAGCAGATCCATATACACTAGGGGTTTCATCAGGGGCATCTGTTGGTGCTGTTTTAACGATCTTTTTTAGTATTTCTATACCTGTTGTCGGTTTGTATGCGCTGCCAACCTTCAGTATGATTGGTGCTATCATCACGATGGTAGTTGTTATGAGCTTTGCTAGACTCGTAGACCGCTCATTGAAAATGGAAACGTTGATATTAACAGGTGTTATTTTTAGTTCATTTTTAGGTTCCCTTATTTCATTAATGATTGCCTTATCTGGTGAAGAATTACGTCAGGTAATAGGCTGGCTACTTGGTTCTGTTTCGATGCGTGGTTGGCCATATGTCCAAATGATCATTCCATTTGTGATTGTAGGTTCAATTATGCTATGGACACAAAGACGAGAACTAAATGTTTTGTTGTATGGTGAAGAGCGGGCAAAACATTTAGGTGTTAATGTGAAGCGTAGTAAATATTTGATATTAGCAGGTGGATCCATGCTCACTGGAGCGGCTGTAGCGGTTTCTGGCACAATTGGCTTTGTAGGATTAGTGGTGCCGCATATGACAAGGATGATTTGGGGTTCTGATCATCGCCATCTATTACCATTATCTTTTTTCAATGGTGCAACATTACTCATTATTTGCGACTTAGTAGCACGAACAATCATTGTGCCAAGAGAGCTACCAATTGGTGTTATTACGGCATTTATTGGAGCTCCTGTTTTCTCCTATATTTTTTATAAGCAGCGAAGAAGTAAGGGGGTACGGGCATGATTGTTGTTGAACAGCTATCAGGTGGCTATGAAGATGTACCAATCGTCAAGGACATCAGTTTTACTGTTGAAAAAGGAAAAATTCTTGGTATTCTAGGGCCGAATGGTAGCGGGAAATCTACATTATTAAAAGTAATGAGTGGTATTTTACCAGCTACTGCTGGAACCATTTCGATTGATGGACAAAATATTTTTTCTTATAATGCTCGTACTTTGGCAAAAAAAATGGCTGTATTACCACAGCTTCATGCAAATGCTTTCTCGAACAGTGTGAGAGAGGCAGTTTCACTGGGGCGCTACCCGCATCAAACAGGCTTTTTCTCGAGTTGGTCTGAACAGGACGAACAGGCTGTACAACATGCTATGCTACAAACAGGTGTAAAGCGATATGAGCATACACCAATGGAATTTTTATCTGGTGGTGAACAACAAAGAGTATTTGTAGCACAAGCCTTAGCTCAAACTGCAGAAATACTATTACTGGATGAACCAACTAATCATTTAGATATTGCCCACCAACGTCAAATTTTAGATATGGTTCGGAAGGAAGCCATGGAGTGTGGTTTAACGGTTGTTATGGTACTACACGATATGAATTTAGCCTCTCTTTATTGTGATGAATTATTGCTGATGGAAAGCGGACGAATGAGAGCACTTGGTGCACCACATGAAGTATTAATTGCCTCCCAAATTGAAGAAGTTTATCAAGCACGGGTGACTACATATGCTCATCCTGAAATACCAAAACCTCAAATTACAATGATGCCCGCAGCTACAGACTACCAGCAGCGAGCTGTCATCAAAAAAGAGCATTTAATGATAACTGAACAATATATCCAACTTCAATCAGAGCTTCCTTTGAAGACCGTATCTTCAGCAGTTCATAACCCAGGTATAGGCTGGCATAATTGCTTATTAAATCGCTCAGTTCCTGGTGATTATGTCATCAGCGATGTGAAACGAGAAGTTAAAGAATTTTTAAAAAGGGAAAATTTTTCACCTACCAATACTGTTGTTATGCTAACTGCAGTACCAACAGCTCTAGTGGCCATCAATGAATTTTCAGCACCTTTTGGCAGTATAATCGTAGCTGTAACTGCTGGCGTAGGCAATGCAGTTGATGTGTCTCGAGTACATGAAAGACAAGATGATCCATATATTGGTACTATTAATACATGGGTTATCATTAATGGCTGTTTATCGGAAGAGGCATTTTTTCAGGCATTGATGACAGCAACTGAGGCAAAAACAAAGGCGTTGCAATCAGAAAATATTCGTGATGAACGGAGTGGAACCATTGCAACAGGTACAGCTACAGATAGTCTGTTAATTGCTGCAACTCAAAAAGGAGAAGAAATGATGTATGGTGGCCCAATTACAGAAGTTGGTAAAACGATTGCAAAGGGTGTCTATGAAACAACAGTTCAGGCGATTAGGAATTACAAAAACCAGTTTTAGGAGATGAGAGAAATGAAGCTTTACACGAAAACAGGCGATACGGGGAAAACAAGTCTTATTGGAGGACGGGTTGATAAAGATAGTTTACGTGTGGAAACATATGGGGCAATCGATGAATTAAATTCCTTTATTGGGAAGGCTGTAAGTGAATTAGACCAAGCGCTCTTCAAGGACATTTTAACAGACCTAGAGACAATTCAGCATGAGCTGTTCGATGCTGGTGGAGACCTTGCTAATGTGATGAAAGAACGTCATTATAAATTAACAGAGCAACCGATTGAAGTACTTGAAGCTCGTATAGATGCTTTATCAGACGAAGCACCACCTTTACAACGTTTTATTTTACCAGGAGGTGCACCAGCAGCGGCAACTTTACACATTGCACGCACGGTTGCACGTCGAGCAGAGCGTGAGATGGTGACACTCATGAAAGAAGTTGAAGATGTACCAAAGGTTGTACAAAAATATTTAAATCGCTTATCGGATTATTTATTTGCAGCTGCACGTGTTGTAAATGCTCGCTTAAACGTTGCAGATGTTGAATATATCCGCAGTGGGAATGTTTTTAAAAAATAAAGTTTGATTGAGTAAAGGTTTTTGTACAAAAAATGAATTGCCATGTATTTAGCTAAGGGGCGGTATAGGTTTGTGTGCAAATTTAGCAGATGTTCAAATGTCTAATGAATATGCGACATCCCAATAAGTAAATAGTTAAGGAAAGTAAAAAATGGCTACTTTGAAAAAATTCAGGGTGGCTTTTTTTCTTGTAAAATGTAAGAATATAAAATTATCAGAAATATTTCCGTTTTATGTTGACTGAATGCTCACTCATTTATTAGAATAGGAATATAATGATAAAGTGAAGTACATTTCTGTATGAACTAGCAAATTCGTCACAAAGAGAGAAAATTACGACAAACTAAAGGGGGGACCAACCATGAGTCCATTATTAATTGCTAACATTGTCTTAACAGTCGTGGTTGTGCTTTATGCAGTAGGATTGTTCTTCTACCTGTTGAAAACACGCTATAAGTATGTGCAATTGGGGAAAAAGGTTGAGTTTGATGAAAGTGTTAAAGAACGACTTCGTTATATTATGGTCAATGTATTTGGTCAAAATAAGCTATTAAAGGATCCAAAGAGTGGTTTAATACATGTTATGTTTTTCTATGGATTTTTGATGGTACAGTTAGGGGCCATTGATTTAATTTGGAAAGGACTAGCACCAGAGTCACATCTGCCACTAGGCATTTTCTATGGTGTCTTTACATTCTTCCAGGAACTAGTAGTTTTGATGATTTTAATCGCGGTAGTGTGGGCATTTTACCGCCGCTATGTTGAAAAGCTAGTGCGTCTAAAACGAGGATGGAAAAACGGCCTTGTATTAATTTTCATTGGGGGGTTAATGGTATCTACATTAATCGCTAATGGTATGGGATTAATTTGGCATGGTGAGGGATTAACTTATACGGAGCCAGTTGCTTCAAGTATTGCTGCTATTTTTGGCTTCTTACCTACATCTGTTGCCGCTGGTGTGTTTTATGTAATGTGGTGGGCACACCTTTTAATTCTATTAACATTCCTTGTATACGTACCACAGTCTAAACATTTCCATTTAATTGTCAGTCCGCTTAATGTTTACATGAATCGTTTAGATCGTGCAGGTACATTAACACCAATTGATTTTGAGGCCTTAGAAAATGCTGAAAGCGAAGAGGATATGCCTTCTATTGGGGTAGGACGCATACAGGACTTCACACAAAAGCAAATGCTCGATCTATATTCTTGTGTAGAATGCGGACGTTGTACAAACATGTGTCCAGCAACAGGAACAGGAAAAATGCTGTCTCCTATGGATTTAATCGTAAAATTGCGTGACCATTTAACATTTACGGGCGCAGTCGTAACAAAGCAAAAACCATGGGTTCCTTATCAATTCTTTGCCAATACAAAGGGTAATCAGCTTGCAATGGCAGCTGGTGCTGAAGGTGCTGTAATTGAGGACATCTACAGTCCATCTTTAATTGGCGATGTCATTACAGAAGAGGAAATTTGGGCTTGTACGACATGTCGTAACTGTGAGGATCAATGCCCTGTAATGAATGAGCATGTTGATAAAATTATTGATCTACGTCGTTATCTAACAATGACTGAAGGGAAAGTAAATCCTGATGCTCAACGTGCAATGACGAATATCGAACGACAAGGTAATCCTTGGGGCTTGAACCGCAAGGAAAAAGAAAATTGGCGTGATCTAGATCCAACAATCCAAATTCCAACTGTAAAAGAGCTGAAAAAATCTGGCGAGGAAATGGAGTATTTATTCTGGGTTGGTTCGATGGGAGCTTTCGACAATCGCTCTCAAAAAATCGCTTTAGCATTCTGCCGTCTATTAAACGAAGCTGGTGTGAAGTTTGCAATCTTAGGTAATAAAGAGAAGAACTCAGGGGATACACCTCGTCGTTTAGGGAATGAATTCTTATTCCAAGAGCTAGCTACAGCAAATATTGATGAGTTTGAGAAAAATGACGTGAAGAAAATTGTAACAATCGATCCTCACGCCTATAATATCTTTAAAAATGAATATCAAGACTTTGGTTGGAAAGGTGAAGTGTATCATCACACTGAGTTATTAAATCAGTTGATTGAGGAAAATCGTCTAGCGCTAAACTATGAGGTTCATGAAACGATTGTTTTCCATGATTCTTGTTATTTAGGCCGCTACAATGATGTATATGATGCCCCACGTGAGATCCTCCGAGGAATCCCTGGCGTGAAGCTTGTTGAAATGGAACGTAACCGTGAAACAGCGATGTGCTGTGGAGCTGGTGGTGGATTAATGTGGATGGAAGAGCATGTAGGAAATCGCATTAACGTAGCTCGAACAGAACAGGCTCTTGCAACAAATGCATCAGTTATTTCATCGGGCTGTCCTTACTGCCTAACAATGCTAGAGGATGGTACAAAGGCAAAAGAGGTTGAAGACTCTATTGGAACATTTGATGTTGCAGAATTACTAGAACGTTCCGTGTTTGGTGAAAAAGTAAAGGCAGTTAATCCTTCTTCCGAAGAAACAGAAGAAACATACGAAGAAGTGGTAGCGTCTATAGAAAATGCTCAACAAGACGAGAATACGGAAGCGAACGCAGAAAAATGATTGCTATTGCAGAAATATTTTAGTTATCTGAAAAATATAAATTGCACAATAAAAAATTGTTTTGTAGAATAAGATTAAATGGGAATGGGAGTTGAGATAATAAACTCCCATTTTTCCTCGATAGAAGTCGAGCGAGCGTTCAGTCAATAATGCTTTGCAGCTTCATCGAGAACGTAAAACAAAAGGGGTGTTTTACTTGAATAGAGCTGTAATTTTAGCAGG
Organism: Lysinibacillus sp. HST-98; assembly: GCF_016757845.1. Lineage (NCBI taxonomy): Bacteria > Bacillati > Bacillota > Bacilli > Caryophanales > Bacillaceae > Lysinibacillus > Lysinibacillus sp. HST-98. The sequence goes on along the minus strand of NZ_JAENHX010000004.1, from coordinate 223,938 downwards.
GGCAAGAACTGCGTTTGGTAAATTTGGAGGTTCATTATCAGCATTACATGCAAGTGATTTAGGTGCGATTGCAATTAAAGGGGCATTAGAGAATGCAAATCTTGCACCTGAGCAAGTGGATGAGGTAATTTTAGGTTCTGTTTTACAAGGGGGACAGGGGCAAATTCCTTCTCGACAGGCTGCTCTGAAGGCAAATTTACCAACAGCAGTAAAAACAGAAACAATCAATAAAGTTTGTGCTTCAGGGATGCGTGCGGTGACATTAGCAGATCAATTGATTCGTTTAGGGGACGAAGAAGTGATTATTGCGGGTGGCATGGAATCTATGTCCAATGCACCATATTATCTTCTGAATGGTCGAAATGGTTTGCGTATGGGAGATTCTACAATGGTAGATGGCATGCTATATGACGGCTTAACATGTGCTTTCGATAAAGCAAGACCGCATATGGGTAGCTATGGTAATGCAACAGCTAAAGAGTTCTCGCTAAGTCGAGAAGAACAGGACACTTGGTCAGTACGCAGTCATGAACGTGCGCTAGCCGCAATTGAAAAAGGTTACTTTGCTGAAGAAATCGTACCAGTAGAGATTCCTCAACGGAAAGGTGATCCACTTATTGTTGATATAGATGAGGCACCAAGAGCAGGAACGTCTTTGGAAGTACTGGCGAAGCTAAAACCAGCCTTTGACAAAGATGGCACGATTACAGCAGGTAATGCACCTGGGGTTAACGACGGTGCATGTGCACTTGTTGTCATGAGTGAGGAACGTGCAAAACGTGAAGGTAGAGAACCATTGGCAATAATCATTGGTCACGAAGAACTTGCGCTTGAGCCAGAAAACTTCCCACAAACGCCAGGTCTTGTTATTAATAAATTACTGAAAAAGACTAACAAATCATTAGCAGATATTGATTTAATTGAAATCAATGAAGCCTTTGCAGCGGTAGCTTTAGTCAGCAAGCAGTTGGCAGATTTAGATGCAGAAAAAGTGAATGTTAATGGCGGTGCAGTTGCTTTAGGGCATCCTATTGGGGCATCTGGTGCACGTATCATATTAACACTTGCACAGGAATTGAAGCGTCGTGGCGGTGGCATTGGCATTGCCGCAATTTGTTCAGGCGGCGGCCAAGGTGATGCAATTATGATTGAAGTACCAAAAACAGGGGGACTGAACTAATGGGAATTCAAAAGGTAATGGTCATTGGTGCAGGGCAAATGGGCTCTGGTATTGCCCAAGTTTGTGCACAAGCAGGCTTTGATGTGAAATTGAACGATATCAAACAAGAATTTTTTGAGCGTGGTTTAGGGGTTATTACCAAAAATTTATCACGTGATGTAGAAAAAGGGCGTAAAACAGAAGATGAGAAGGCTGCTGTTCTAAGTCGAATTAGTATGTCACTAGATTTACAGGATGCTAGTGATGTAGATATTATCATTGAAGCAGCTGTGGAAAATATGGAAATTAAGCAATCCATTTTTAAGCAACTTGATGGCATTGCGCCAGCCCATGCTATTTTAGCTACGAATACATCTTCACTGCCTATTACAGAAATTGCAGCAGTAACAAAACGTCCAGAGCAAGTAATTGGTATGCACTTTATGAATCCTGTACCAGTTATGAAACTTGTTGAAATCATTCGAGGTTTAGCAACAACAGATGAAGTGTACAAAGCTGTTGAAGAGATGACGGTTAAATTATCGAAAACACCAGTAGAAGTGAATGATTTCCCAGGATTTATTTCAAACCGAATCTTACTACCGATGATTAATGAAGCGATTTATGCACTTTACGAAGGTGTGGCGACAAAAGAAGCAATTGATGATGTGATGAAGCTTGGTATGAATCATCCAATGGGGCCATTAACATTGGCAGATTTCATTGGATTAGATACTTGTCTTTACATCATGGAAATTTTACATGAGGGTCTTGGAGACAGTAAATATCGCCCTTGCCCACTGCTACGTAAATACGTTGCAGCTGGCTGGCTAGGTAAGAAATCAGGAAGAGGTTTTTACGTTTACGAGTAATCCTATGGGGATGGGGTTATTTAGATGTTTCGGGACAACTTAGAGGGGTGACATTATAGATGCATTTGCAATTTACAGATGAGCAAATTATGATGCGCGATATGGTTCGTCAATTTGCTCAGGAAAAAATTCAACCATGGGTGGCGCGAATGGAAGCGGGAGAATTTCCACGTGAACTTCTACAGCAAATGGGTGAACTTGGCTTAATGGGGATTACGACGCCAGAAGACTTAGGTGGCTCTGGCATGGATTTTACATCTTATATTATTGCGATTAATGAACTATCAAAAGTAAGCGCTGTAATGGGTGTTATTTTATCCGTCCATACTTCAGTTGGAACGAATCCAATTATTTACTTTGGGAATGACGAACAAAAGAAACGTTATGTACCAAAGCTTGCAACAGGCGAATATTTAGGTGCATTTTGTTTAACAGAACCAAGTGCAGGCTCAGACGCTGGCTCTTTACAGTCTAAGGCAGTGCGTGATGGCGATGATTATGTGATTAACGGCTCCAAAGTATTTATTACAAATGGTGGAGAAGCTGATGTGTATATTGTATTCGCCTCAACTAACCCAGCTGAAAAAACAAAGGGTATCTCAGCATTTATTGTTGAAAAGGGAACGCCTGGTTTAATCATCGGAAAAGATGAGCATAAGATGGGCTTACACGGCTCACGTACAGTTCAGCTGACATTTGATAATTGTCGCATTTCAGCTGACAACCTACTTGGGGAAGAGGGAGAAGGCTTTAAAATTGCGATGGCCAATTTAGATGTTGGACGAATCGGCATTGCGGCACAAGCGTTAGGAATTGCTGAGGCGGCACTAGAGGCGTCTACTGCCTATGCTAAAGAACGCATTCAATTTGGCAAGCCGATTGCCGCGCAACAAGGTGTTGGCTTTAAGCTTGCTGATATGGCAACGGCAGTTGAATCTGCAAAACTGTTAGTCTATCGTGCAGCCGATTTACGAGCAAAAGGTTTATCATGTGGAGCAGAAGCTTCAATGGCTAAACTTTTCTCATCACGAACAGCGGTACAAACGGCAATAGAGGCTGTTCAAATATTTGGCGGCTATGGCTATACGGAAGATTATCCAGTAGAGCGCTATTTCCGCGATGCAAAGGTGACAGAAATCTATGAAGGTACAAGTGAGATTCAACGACTAGTCATTAGTAAACATTTACTGAAATAAAGCCTGATATTGCGAATGGTACAAAGTGATGGGTACCGTTCCAGAGTGAGGGAAAAACGCTCCTAATCTAAACTAACAATAATCAGGTAATACAAAACAGAGTCTAACTAAAAAGGGGAAATGGACAATGAACTTTCAGTTAACAGAAGAGCATGAACAATTACGTGAAATGATTCGTGATTTTGCTATAAACGAAGTGGCGCCAACAGCTGCTGAACGTGACGAAAATGAAGAATTTGACCGTGCGATTTTCGACAAAATGGCGGAGCTTGGGCTTACTGGTATTCCATGGCCTGAGGAATATGGTGGTGCAGGTTTTGATTACCTTGCATATGTCATAGCTGTTGAGGAACTTTCACGTGTTTGTGCCTCGACTGGTGTAACTTTATCTGCACATACTTCACTGGCAGGTTGGCCACTTTACAAATTCGGTACAGAAGAACAAAAACAAAAATACCTTCGTCCAATGGCTGAAGGCAAACATATTGGTGCATATGGTTTAACAGAACCTGGCTCTGGCTCTGATGCGGGTGGCATGAAAACTTATGCAAAACGTGATGGCGATGATTATATTTTAAACGGCTCAAAAATCTTTATTACGAACGGTGGAGTAGCAGATACATATATTGTATTTGCAGTAACAGATCCAGAAGCAAAACATGGTACATCCGCATTTATCGTGGAAGCTGGATTTGAAGGTTTCTCTGTAGGGAAGAAAGAAAAGAAATTAGGAATTCGTTCATCTCCAACAACAGAGATTATTTTTGATAACTGTCGTGTTCCAAAGGAAAATCTATTAGGGGCTGAAGGGGAAGGCTTTAAGATTGCCATGACGACACTAGATGGTGGACGTAATGGTATTGCAGCTCAAGCAGTAGGAATTGCACAAGGAGCACTCGATGCAGCAGTTGACTATGCCAAAGAACGTGTGCAATTTGGTAAACCACTCACTGCAAATCAAGGCATTTCCTTTAAATTAGCTGATATGGCAACGCAAATAGAGGCTTCTCGACTTCTTACATACCAAGCGGCATGGTTAGAATCTAATAACCTACCATATGGTAAGGCATCTGCAATGGCGAAATTAATGGCTGGCGATACAGCGATGAGTGTAACGACAGAGGCGGTTCAAGTATTTGGTGGCTATGGTTATACAAAAGATTATCCTGTAGAGCGCTTTATGCGTGATGCTAAAATTACACAAATTTACGAAGGTACGCAGGAGATTCAACGTCTTGTTATCTCGCGTATGCTAACGAAATAATTGATGACTGATAAAGATAAAAGGCCCCAAGTACAGTCAACCGTAAAAGATGAAAATCTAATCGCCATTCGTCGTGAACAAATGATTCAAGGCGCTATTAAGCTATTTAAAGAAAAAGGCTTTCACCGTGCCACGACGAGAGAAATTGCAAAAGCTGCAGGCTTTAGTATCGGTACTTTGTATGAATACATCCGAACGAAAGAAGACGTTCTATACCTTGTTTGTGACAGTATCTATCACCATGCGATGGAGCGTCTTTCAAGTTATGAGATTAAAGCAGGAACAATTGATGAGTTAAAAGAAATGATTCGGGAATACTTTCTGCAAATCGATAGTATGGTTGATGAGCTAACAATCATGTATCAAGAAACAAAATCATTGTCGAAAGAAGCACAACGCTATGTTTTTAGTAAAGAGTTTGAAATGGTTGCCACATTTGAACGCTTGTTACAGCGATGTGTGCAGTCTGGCGAACTAACAATGACAGATAAGCAAATTCATTTAGCAGCCAATAACTTAGTTGTTTCAGGACAAAGCTGGGCGTTTCGCAAATGGGCTTTACATCGTCAGCATTCTATTGACGAATTCATTGACATGCAAATCACCTTGTTCATTTCAGGCATAAAGGGGTTTTAATATTTTGTAAGGGGTTTGTCGGCAATTGCATATAGCGATATTGCAATTGCTGGCTTTTTTTATTCAATATGGGAGAAAGTGGGGATTTCATATGACAAAGGTAGAAGTATATCGTCCAAAAAATCACGTACGTTTTGTGACAGCATCGAGTCTTTTTGATGGACATGATGCTTCAGTCAATATTATGCGACGCATTTTACAATCGAGCGGTGTAGAGGTAATCCATTTAGGTCATAACCGTTCTGTTGAAGAAGTCGTGAATGCTGCGATACAAGAAGATGCACAAGGGATTGCTGTTTCTTCTTATCAAGGCGGACATATGGAATACTTTAAATATATGTATGATTTACTGCGTGAAAAAGGCGCACCACATATTAAAATTTATGGCGGTGGTGGAGGAGTTATTCTACCTCGTGAAATTAAAGAGCTTCATACGTATGGCATTGCAGGGATATTCTCACCAGAGGATGGCCGTGTTTTAGGGCTACAGGGAATGATTAATGAACAAATTAAAGGAACAGATTTTCCTACTGCAACAGGTAATTATTTAGAGAAATTAAAGGCTTTAACGACAGAGACGCCTGAAATTTTAGCCAATCTAATAACAGCAGCTGAGTCAAATGACGATGAAGCTACGAAAGAAATGCTAGCAGAGGCAAGAAAGCTTTCAAAAGGTACGCCTGTAATGGGGATTACGGGAACAGGTGGTGCAGGGAAATCATCCTTAACGGATGAACTGATTCGCCGCTTCCTAAAAGAATTCCCAGATAAACGTGTAGCCATTCTATCAGTCGATCCAACAAAGCAAAAAACGGGTGGAGCATTGCTTGGGGATCGTATTCGCATGAATGCTATTTTTAATAACCGTGTTTATATGCGTAGTTTAGCAACACGTGGCTCACGTACTGAATTATCTGCATCAATTGGTGATGTGCTAGATGTAGTACGTGTAGCAGGTTATGACTTAATCATCGTAGAAACAAGTGGAATTGGTCAAGGTGATGCCGAAATTACTAAATACACGGATCTATCCATGTATGTCATGACAAGCGAATTTGGTGCACCTACACAACTTGAGAAAATTGATATGATTGACTTTGCGGATGTTATTGCGATCAATAAATTTGAGCGAAAAGGCTCAGAGGACGCCCTTCGACAAGTACAAAAACAATATCAACGTTCACGCGAGCTTTGGGATGAATCACTTGATAACATGCCAGTCTATGGTACAATAGCTAGCCAATTTAATGACAAAGGAACAAATGCATTATTCGCTGCTCTTGTTAAAATAATTAACGAAAAAACAGGTTTTAATTGGGAAACAAGCTATGAGCAATTTGCGAAAACGCAAAAGCAAGATGTTATTATTCCAAACGATCGCCGTTATTATTTACGTGAGATTACGGACACTGTCCGTGGCTATCATAAAAAAACAGAGCAGCAGGTGGCATTTGCTCGTCGACTGTTCCAATTAGAAGGTGCTATTGCAGCCGTTCAAGAAAAAGCGCCTGATGATGTGCTTGTGGCGTCGCTGACTTCTTTAGCAGAAGGTGTTAGAGATGAATTAACAGCAGAATCTAAGCGTATATTGGATAATTGGCAGGCATTAAAAGAAGCTTATGCTGGTGATGAGTTTGTGACAAAAGTTCGCGATAAAGAAATTCGTACCATCTTAAAAACAACTAGTCTTTCTGGCACGAAAATTCCAAAAGTAGCCTTACCGAAATTTGAAGACTATGGGGAAATTTTGCGTTGGGTTTATAAAGAAAATGTTCCTGGCGAATTCCCATATACGGCGGGGGTTTTCCAATTCAAACGTGAGGGTGAAGATCCGAAGCGTCAATTTGCTGGCGAGGGAACACCAGAACGGACAAATAAACGCTTCCACTATTTATCAAAGGATGATGATGCAAAACGTTTATCTACAGCATTTGATTCTGTAACATTGTATGGGGAAGACCCAGATTACCGTCCAGATATTTACGGTAAGGTTGGAGAATCAGGTGTATCGATCTGTACACTAGAAGATATGAAAAAGCTTTACGCAGGCTTTGATTTATGTGCACCGTCTACATCTGTATCAATGACTATTAATGGACCAGCACCTATTATTTTAGCGATGTTTATGAATACAGCAATCGATCAACAAGTTCAATTACGTGAGCAAGAGCTAGGGCGAACTTTGACAGTTGAAGAGTTTACCGAGACACGTGAAAAAACATTGCAAGTTGTACGTGGAACAGTACAAGCTGATATTTTAAAAGAAGATCAAGGACAGAATACATGCATTTTCTCAACAGAGTTTGCCTTACGTATGATGGGCGATATTCAGCAATATTTTATAGACCATAAAGTACGTAACTATTATTCTGTCTCCATTTCGGGTTATCATATTGCAGAAGCTGGAGCAAACCCTATTTCCCAATTAGCCTTCACCTTAGCTAATGGCTTTACGTATGTAGAGTATTATTTAAGTCGTGGCATGAATATCAATGACTTTGCACCAAATTTATCATTCTTCTTCTCAAATGGACTAGATCCAGAGTATACAGTAATCGGCCGTGTGGCACGACGTATTTGGGCTATTGTAATGCGTGATAAATACGGTGCTAATGAGCGCGCTCAAAAGCTAAAGTATCATATTCAAACGTCAGGGCGCAGTTTACACGCACAAGAGATTGATTTTAATGATATTCGAACAACATTGCAGGCTTTAATGGCATTACAAGATAACTGTAATTCATTGCATACAAACGCCTACGATGAGGCCATTACTACACCTACGGAGGAATCTGTAAGACGTGCTATGGCAATTCAAATGATTATTACAAAAGAGCATGGTCTAGCAAAAAATGAAAACCCACTACAAGGCGCATTTATTGTTGAAGAATTAACAGATCTTGTGGAAGAAGCAGTTCTTGAAGAGTTTGATCGTATCAATGATCGTGGCGGTGTGTTAGGTGCTATGGAAACACAATACCAACGTGGTAAAATTCAAGAAGAATCTATGTACTACGAAATGTTAAAACATTCAGGGGAGTTACCAATCATTGGTGTTAATACTTACTTGAACCCAAATCCACCTTCAGATGCTGATATAGATAATATGGAAATTGCGCGTGCATCGACAGAAGAAAAAGAGACGCAAATTCGTAATTTACAAGCTTTTTGGAAAGCACATGAAGAGGAAAGTGAAGCTGCAATTGCACGTCTACAAGAAGTGGCCGTCAATAATGGCAATATTTTTGCAGAGCTGATGGAGTCAGTAAAAGTAGCAAGTTTAGGACAAATTACAAAAGCTTTATATGAAGTTGGCGGACAATATCGTCGTAATATGTAAGCGAGGTTGTTCAAAACTCTTGTTTTCTATTTCAACTATCATGCTCCTCTAATTTCTAGTGTCTAGTCTTAAGATTAGGCACTTCTTTTTATTTTCGTTATAATAGAAATGTAAAAAAAGGGGAGGCGCAGTAGAGGATGAAATCAGCTATTCACTACATAATTATATTAGCTTTAGTATTGGGAGCCTTTTTCCTGTATAATAAGCAAATTGGCGCTATTCCTTTACTACTATTATCTGTCTATTTGTTTTATCTTGGAATAAAAAAAATGCGTAATATAAAAAACAGTAATTGAAGCTAGCAAAGGGGCTAAAACTTTGTATATAATGGGTATTATGCTTATTGTATGGAAAGAACCTTTTGCGTGGCCTTTTTTGCTGCGCTTGGAGAATAAAGCACCATGTAATTTTAAAACGTCCATTGTGATGAGGGAAAGGAAGTGCACGAATTGAATTTTCGTGAAATGACAAAGGAACAATTAACAGAAGAATCGTTAATTAACTTAGCTTATGCAATTTTAAATGAAAAACGTGCCTCAGTATCTTTTAATGATTTATTAAAATTAATTCAAGAGCTTGTGGGCTATAGTGATGCAGAAATGAAATCCCGTCTGTTACAATTTTATACAGATATCAATATTGATGGTCGCTTCTTATATAATCAAGAAGCAGGCTGGGGCTTACGTGAATGGTTTAAAGTAGAGCAAATCGAAGAAGAAACAGCGCCTTCTGTTAAGACTCAAAAGAAAAAATCTAAAGCTGCCTTTGATGAAGAGGATCTTGATGAAGATGTAGACTTAGATGAAGAAGATATCGACTTTGATGAAGACTTTGAAGAGTTCATTGATGAAGAAGATCTTGAAGAAGAAGATGACGATAAAGAAGATATCGACTTTGATGATGAAGAGCTAGAAGAAATTGATGAAGAAATTGATGAAGAGTTTATCGATGAAGAGGAAGAAGAATTTGAAGAAGAAGAGGAAGAAATCTAATACAGTACTCTTAGAATTTTCTTTCTTTTAAGCTAGAAGCAAAAAATCTTGACTTCTATCACGGTTACGTTTAATCTTTTACTTGGGCTCCTTAAAAGAAGGAGAAAGACCGTGTATATAATACGCTCCCCCTGCAAACCTATGCAGGAGGAGCGTTTTTTTGTTTTTAACTTTAATCATTTTAGTTCTCCCATACTTTTAATATCGATACGAATATAAATGTTTTTAATTATTCATGATGTATAGTAAACGGTGACTGAATAGTTATTAGAGTTTTATGGTTTAAAGGAAAGTGGAAAAGAGATAGAACCGATTACAGCTTCGAATCGACTACATTTTGTAGACATTCTCGGCTTTTCTTTTTTTAGGGTATTAGAATGTAAATGGTTCTGATCCCCCCTAAACGCACTAATATTTTAGAACATCATAAGGAGGAATTTATTCATGACGAAGTATATTTTTGTAACAGGTGGGGTTGTATCATCACTTGGAAAAGGGATTGTTGCAGCATCTTTAGGCCGTTTATTAAAAAATCGTGGGTTAGAAGTGACGATTCAAAAATTTGACCCATATATCAATATTGACCCAGGTACGATGAGTCCTTATCAACATGGTGAGGTTTTTGTAACAGATGATGGTGCTGAAGCAGATTTAGACTTAGGACACTATGAACGTTTTATTGATATTAACCTAGGGAAACATTCTACAGTAACTTCTGGTCGTGTTTACCAATCTGTATTACAGAAAGAACGTCGTGGAGATTATAACGGTGGAACTGTCCAAGTAATTCCTCATATTACAAACGAAATCAAAGATCGTATCCAACGTGCTGGTCGTGAAACAAACGCAGACGTTGTGATCACAGAGGTTGGTGGAACAGTAGGTGATATTGAATCATTGCCATTCCTAGAAGCCATTCGCCAAATGAAAACAAATTTAGGGCATAACAATGTCATGTATATTCACTGTACACTTATTCCCTATATTAAAGCAGCTGGTGAACTTAAAACAAAACCTACACAGCATTCTGTTAAAGAATTACGCTCTTTAGGTATTCAGCCAAATATTATCGTAGTTCGTACTGAACAAGAAGTACCACAAGAAATGAAAGAGAAATTAGCGTTATTCTGTGATGTTCAACCACATGAAATTATTGAATCTCGTGATGCTGAGCATTTATACGAAGTACCATTAAACCTACATGCGCAAGATATAGATGATATCGTTTTGGATCATTTTGGTATGGAAGCTCCAGAAGCAGATATGGAAGAATGGCGTGACCTTGTAGAAAAAGTGAAGAACTTACCAAATAAAAGAAAGGTAGCATTAGTCGGGAAATACGTAGAACTACAAGATGCTTACATTTCTGTAGTTGAGGCATTAAAGCATGCTGGATATGCATATAATTCTGATATTGAAATTGACTGGATTAATGCAGAACACGTTGATGCTGACAATGTTGCCGCGCTATTAAAAGGTGCTGACGCTATTTTAGTACCAGGTGGCTTTGGTGATCGTGGTGTCGAAGGTAAAATTTTAGCAACACAATATGCACGTGAAAATAATGTTCCTTTCCTAGGCATTTGTTTAGGTATGCAATTAGCAACAGTAGAATTTGCACGTAATGTTCTTGGCCTAAAAGGTGCTCATTCTACAGAACTTGATGCAAATACAGAGTATCCAATTATCGACTTCTTACCAGATCAAAATGATACTGTAGATATCGGTGGTACTTTACGTTTAGGTTTATATCCATGTAAATTAAAGGATGGTTCAAAAGCAAGCAAAGCTTATGGTAAAGAGCTTGTTTATGAGCGTCATCGTCACCGCTATGAATTTAACAATGAATATCGTGAGGCAATGGAAGCAGCTGGCCTTGTCTTCTCAGGTACAAGCCCTGATGGCAAATTAGTTGAAATTATTGAGCTGCCAGAAAACAATTTCTTTGTAGCCTGTCAATTCCACCCAGAGCTAGTGTCACGTCCTAATCGTCCACAACCATTGTTCCGCGACTTTATCGGCTCAACATTTAAATAATCCAAAAGAGTTGTCTCGTTATACACGAGACAACTCTTTTTAAGTTGATCACTACAATTCTTCTTCATCCAACCCAAGCATTTCATCATAAGCAATTTTGACAGCTTCATATACAAAGAGTCCTGCAAGTGCATGTGGTACAACAATACGTTGACCTAGATCATTTGGTATTAAACCGCCTTTAATGCGCGTAGAAACATACGTATAGGCTAAATCTGCAAGAGGGTTATCTCCACTAGCTGCTTCACTAGCTATAGCAGCAAAGGGAATAAATTGTGTATTTAATTTTTGTGCTAAGACGAGTGCTTCTTCATCATATGCACTACGAGTAAAAATGCAAACCCGATCAGCTTCTGTTAAGCTTGTGTCTGTAGTCCAAGGAGCTAACTTGCTAAAGGGTTCGACTGCTTGAAGTGCATTTAATTCCACAACCTGCATTTCTCCAAAGCAAGCAAAATAGACGTTTCCTTCGCCGATTGCGGCTTGTGCTAATAACCTTGCTGTCTCCTCGATAGCATCTTCTTCATTTTGTGTAATTCTTTGTAATAATCCACTTAATTGTGTTGTTAGAATTTTTGACATGTTTCCACCTCTATTCATATTATAGAGGGTAAAAGCTAGAAAGCAAAAGCAGATAATTTATAATACTAGAAGGTATTAAGCTGAAAAAGGAGAATTATACATAATAAAGAAAGTTTTTGTGTAAGAATAAAACTAAAAAGGGCGGAATGCGATGTGAAACGATTACTAATTGTCGATGATCAGCAGGGAATTCGTTTACTTTTAAATGAAGTGCTGAAAAAGGAAGGATATATTACATATTTAGCAGCGAATGGTTCAGAGGCATTAAAGTATGCAGACGAACAAGAGATGGATTGTGTTTTACTGGACATGAAAATTCCAGGAATGGATGGTATTGAAATTTTGAGACGTTTAAAAAAGAAATTTCCGAAGCTGCCTGTTTTTATGATGACAGCATACGGAGAATTGGATGTTGTGCAAGAAGCTTTAGAATTAGGAGCCATTCGTTACTTTACAAAACCGTTTGATATTTTCGAAGTGCGTGATGAAGTAAATAAAGCTTTACAAGTTTAAAAAGCAGGCAGTGGACACACGGCCTGTTTTTTATGTTGATTATTAGCCCCTGCTTTTCAGGGGCGTAGGATTTCGTTGCGTTGCTCTTCACTTCGTCACCCTGCCGCTACGTTACACTCCGCTTCCGGGTAGAAAATAATAGCCCCTGCTTTTCAGGGGAGTAGGACTTCGTTGCGTTGCTCTTCACTTCGTCACCCTGCCGCTACGTTACACGCCGCTTTCGGGTAGAAAATAATAGCCCCTGCTTTTCAGGGGAGTAGGACTTCGTTGCGTTGCTCTTCACTTCGTCACCCTGCCGCTACGTTACACGCCGCTTTCGGGTAGAAAATAATAGCCCCTGCTTTTCAGGGGAGTAGGACTTCGTTGCGTTGCTCTTCACTTCGTCACCCCTGCCGCTACGTTACACGCCGCTTTCGGGTAGAAAATAATAGCCCCTGCTTTTCAGGGGAGTAGGACTTCGTTGCGTTGCTCTTCACTTCGTCACCCTGCCGCTACGTTACACTCCGCTTTCGGGTAGAAAATAATAGCCCCTGC
>NZ_JAENHX010000004.1:0-210803 GCF_016757845.1 Lysinibacillus sp. HST-98 | reverse complement strand
ACGTTACACGCCGCTTTCGGGTAGAAAATAATAGCCCCTGCTTTTCAGGGGAGTAGGACTTCGTTGCGTTGCTCTTCACTTCGTCACCCTGCCGCTACGTTACACTCCGCTTTCGGGTAGAAAATAATAGCCCCTGCTTTTCAGGGGAGTAGGACTTCGTTGCGTTGCTCTTCACTTCGTCACCCTGCCGCTACGTTACACTCCGCTTTCGGGTAGAAAATAATAGCCCCTGCTTTTCAGGGGCTATTATTTTTGCTATGATTGAGGAGCATGTTTATGTAGAAAGAATAGTCCTATGAGGAGGATTTTTAGTATGGCATTAGTATCTATGAAAGAGATGTTAATTAAAGCAAAAGCAGAAGGTTATGCTGTTGGTCAATTCAACATTAATAACCTTGAATGGACTCAAGCAATTTTACAAGCAGCTGAAGAAGAAAAATCTCCAGTGATTCTTGGTGTTTCTGAAGGTGCAGGTAAATATATGGGCGGATTTATTTCTGTTGTTCATATGGTAAAAGGTTTAATGGAATCTTACGGTACTACCGTTCCTGTAGCAATTCACCTTGACCATGGTTCTAGCTTTGCAAAATGTAAAGAAGCAATTGATGCAGGCTTTACTTCCGTGATGATTGATGCATCACATCACCCATTTGAGGAAAATGTGAAAATTACTTCAGAAGTAGTAGAATACGCACATGCTAAAGGCGTTTCTGTGGAAGCAGAATTAGGAACTGTTGGTGGAGATGAAGATGGCGTAATCGGTGGTATTATTTACGCTGATCCAGAAGAATGTCGCAAAATGGTTGAACTAACTGACATTGACTGCTTAGCGCCAGCACTTGGCTCTGTACACGGTCCTTACAAAGGAGAGCCAAACTTAGGCTTTAAAGAAATGGAGGAAATCTCTAAATTGGCAGACCTTCCACTTGTTTTACATGGTGGTACAGGTATCCCAACAAAAGATATCCAACGTTCTATTTCATTAGGTACGGCTAAAATCAACGTCAATACTGAAAATCAAATTGAAGCAACAAAAGTAATTCGTGAAATTCTTGACAACGACAAAGTTGTTTACGACCCTCGTAAATTCCTTGGTCCTGCACGTGAAGCCATCAAAGCTACGGTTATTGGTAAAATTCGTGAATTTGGAAGTGCACAAAAAGCATAATTTTTGCATTTAATATGTTACAAAAGCATAGATAAATACACATAATAAGAGAAGTGTTGATGCTTTCAATCGACCTTCTCTTGTTTTTGAAATAAAGAAATTTTGGAAAATATTTAATAATATAAGAAAAATGATCAGGAGGAAATAATAATATGAAGTTTTTCATTGATACAGCAAACTTTGAAGAGATTAAAGAGGCACATGCATGGGGTATTTTATCAGGAGTGACAACAAACCCATCGTTAGTGGCTAAAGAAGAGAATGTTTCTTTCCATGATCGTCTTCGCGAAATCGCTGAGCTTGTTGATGGCTCTGTAAGTGGGGAAGTTATTGCACTTGATGCAGAAGGAATGATTAAAGAAGGTTTGGAGTTAGCTGCTATTGCGCCAAACATCACAGTAAAGCTACCAATGACACCAGCTGGATTAGAGGCATGTCGTTTCTTTGCAAACAAAGGTATTAAAACAAACGTGACATTAATTTTTAGTGCTAACCAAGCATTAATGGCTGCGCGTGCAGGTGCTACATACGTATCACCATTTATCGGCCGTTTAGATGACATTGGTCAAAATGGTGTTGAGTTAATTGAAACAATTGCAGATATTTTTACAATCCATAATATCGATACACAAATTATCGCTGCCTCTGTCCGTCACCCTCAACACGTTACAGCAGCAGCTTTAGCAGGGGCACATATTTCAACTACTCCGTTTAAAGTATTAAAACAGCTTTTCCACCATCCATTAACTGAAAAAGGAATTGAAGGATTTTTAGCGGATTGGAATAAGAGAAAAGGCGAATAATAAGATTATAAAGTGTGCAAATTGCAAAAATACTACTTTCCAATCATGAGGGAGAACGCAAAATGGATGTTTATAAAATTACTGGCGAAAATCGTCTACAAGGTACAATTAAAGTTAGTGGTGCAAAAAATAGTGCAGTCGCCTTAATTCCTGCATCAATTTTGGCGAACTCTCCAGTGACTATTGGAGGGATACCCGAAATTTCAGATGCTTGGACGTTAAAGGCTCTATTAGAGGAAATTGGTGGGGAAGTTTCATTTGAGAATGGGAAAATGACAATCGATCCAACAGAGATGATTGCATTGCCCTTACCAAACGGTAACGTTAAAAAGTTACGTGCTTCTTATTATTTAATGGGTGCTATGCTTGGACGTTTCAAAAAAGCAGTTATTGGTTTACCTGGAGGTTGTTTTTTAGGACCTCGACCTATTGATCAACATATAAAGGGCTTTGAGGCTTTAGGAGCTAAAATTACGAATGAACATGGAGCCATTTATTTACGTGCAGATGAGTTAATTGGGGCAAAAATTTATTTAGATGTAGCAAGTGTTGGGGCTACTATTAATATCATGCTTGCTGCTGTCCTTGCTAAGGGACGTACTGTCATTGAAAATGCTGCAAAAGAACCTGAGATAATTGATGTTGCGACACTTCTAACAAATATGGGTGCCAATATTAAAGGTGCAGGTACAAGTGTCATTCGTATCGAAGGCGTAGAAGAGCTACATGGTACTGAACATACGATTATACCTGACCGCATTGAGGCCTCCACATTTTTAATTATGGCTGCAGCAGTTGGTGATGGTATAACGATCGATAACGTTATTCCACTGCATTTAGAAGCAATTATTGCCAAGCTTCGTGAAATGGGTGTAAAATTTGAGATTGGTGAAGAAAGTATTTATGTGCCAAAAACAGACCTCTCAACATTACAGGCAGTGGATGTCAAAACATTGGTATACCCTGGATTCCCAACGGATATTCAACAACCACTTGCCGTGTTAATGTCGCAAGCCTTTGGTTCCTCAAAAGTAACAGATACTATTTACACAGCTCGTTTCAAGCATATTGATGAGCTTCGTCGTATGAATGCAGATGCTCGTGTAGAAGGAAACACAGCAATTATTAAAGGGCCAAGTAGATTACATGGCTCAACTGTAACAGCTACAGATCTTCGTGCTGGAGCAGCTTTAGTGTTAGCTGGACTCTTAGCAGAAGGAGAAACTGAGATTCAGGATATCTATCATATCGAACGTGGTTATAGCTCACTTATTGAGAAATTACGTGATTTAGGCGCTGATATTCGACGTGAAACAATTGTGGCACGTGTAGCTGAGACAAAGGAATAATGAGAGCTAAAAGTTTTCAACCAATTATGTTACAATAGAGGTAATTTGAATGTTTTGGCACGAAAAGGTGCCCATAACGGGAGGCAAAGCAACAATGGAACGTAGTTTATCGATGGAAGTAGTACGAGTAACAGAAGCAGCAGCAATCGCATCCGGGAAATGGATGGGGCGCGGTTTGAAAATTGAGGCAGACGATGCAGCAACAACAGCGATGCGCAAAATGTTCGATACAATTCCAATGCATGCTACAGTAGTAATTGGTGAAGGCGAAATGGATGAAGCACCAATGCTTTATATTGGTGAAGAACTTGGTTTACGAAATGGTGGTCCTAAAGTAGATATTGCGGTGGATCCTTTAGAAGGTACAAATATTGTAGCAAAAGGTACAAATGGTGCTATGACAGTTCTTGCTATTGCAGATAAAGGGAATCTGTTAAATGCACCAGATATGTACATGGAGAAAATTGCTGTAGGACCAGAAGCAGCGGGCAAAGTGGATATCAATGCTTCGGTCACTTATAACTTATTACAAGTAGCAAAAGCGAAAAATAAAGATATTTCGGATGTTGTAGCTACTCTTTTAGATCGACCACGTCACCAAGCGATTGTTGATGAAATTCGTGAGGCTGGTGCACGTATTAAATTTATCCAAGATGGCGATGTTGGTGCTGCAATCAATACGGCCTTTGATGAAACAGGTATTGATATTATGTTTGGAACAGGCGGTGCACCTGAGGGTGTTATTGCGGCAGTAGCTTTAAAATGTCTTGGTGGTGACTTCCAAGCAAAACTAGTACCAGAAGATGAAGAGCAATTAGAACGCTGCACAAAAATGGGTGTGGATGTTGAAAAAGTACTTTATTTAGATGACCTAGTAAAAGGTGACGATGCTATTTTTGCAGCGACAGCTGTAACAGATTGCGAGCTTTTAAAGGGTGTTCAATATAAAGGTGCTTATGCCTTAACTCATTCAGTAGTTATGCGTGCTAAATCTGGTACGGTTCGCTTTGTTGAAGGCCGTCACGCTCTTGAGAAAAAACCTAGATATTAATGTTATTTTCTTCTAAAATATACCTAGTACATCTATTGTGCTAGGTACCTTCTTCTTTAAATAACCATCCCATATTATTAAGGCAATGTTTAGTTATATGGTGGAAAGTATTCCAATAGATATTATTAAAGGCAACCATATAATCGTTGGCAGAGCCAAGCGTAAACTTCAATGATAACCCCATTAAATTGAATTATATTTTGAAAAAGACTGGAGTTGTGCATATGTCTGCATTGACAATCGCTCAATTAGAAAACATGACGTTAAAAGAGCTTTACGCCCTTGCACGCCAATATAAAATTTCTTATTATAGCAAGCTAACGAAAAAAGAATTGATATTTGCTATTTTGAAAACGCGTTCAGAGCAAGAGGGCTATTTCTTTATGGAAGGCGTACTAGAAATTGTTTCGCAAGAGGGCTTCGGCTTCCTTCGACCAATCAACTACTCACCAAGTAAAGAGGATATTTATATTTCTGCATCCCAAATCCGTCGCTTTGATTTGCGTAATGGGGACAAGGTTTCAGGAAAGGTTCGTCCACCGAAGGAAAATGAGCGCTATTATGGCCTATTACAAGTAGATGCTGTCAACGGCGAAGATCCTGAAGTAGCGAAAGAACGAGTTCATTTCCCAGCACTAACACCTTTATATCCAAATCGACAAATTAAACTAGAAACAACACAACGCAATTTATCCACACGTATAATGGATTTAGTTGCACCAGTAGGCTTTGGACAACGTGGATTAATTGTAGCTCCGCCAAAGGCAGGGAAAACGTCTTTACTAAAAGAGATTGCAAACGCTATTACAACCAATCATCCACAAGCAGAGTTAATTGTCCTACTGATTGATGAACGACCTGAGGAAGTGACGGATATTGAACGTTCTGTCAATGCAGATGTTGTCAGCTCAACATTTGATGAAGTACCGGAGAACCACGTCAAAGTGGCTGAAATAGTATTAGAACGTGCGCGACGTTTAGTGGAACATAAGCGTGATGTAATTATTTTAATGGACTCCATTACACGTTTAGCTCGTGCTTATAACTTAGTGATTCCACCGAGTGGACGTACACTTTCTGGTGGTATTGATCCTGCTGCGTTCCATAGACCAAAACGTTTCTTTGGTTCAGCTCGTAATATTGAAGAAGGCGGTAGTTTAACAATTTTAGCGACAGCTTTAATAGATACAGGATCTCGTATGGATGAAGTTATCTATGAAGAATTTAAGGGAACAGGGAACTTAGAGCTTCATCTTGATCGTCAGTTAGCAGAACGCCGTATATTCCCTGCACTTGACATTCGTCGTTCGGGTACACGTAAAGAAGAGCTTCTTCTAGAGCCAGAACAACTTGAAAAGCTATGGGCGATTCGTAAAACATTCTCTGATGCACCTGATTTTGCAGAGCGCTTCCTGAAAAAAATACGTACAACAAAATCAAATGAAGAATTTTTTGAAAAGCTAAATGAAGATATGAAAAAAGCAACAAAGGGTAAGGGACTTTTATAAATGGCATCACCATTGACAAACAAATTGTCAATGGTGATTTTTTTGTATATGTTTATTTTATAAATGTGTATTGAAATTGATAATCATTATCAATATAATGATAAGTAAATATGTGTTCTGAAGGAGACGAAGATGAATTTTGATGCCTATATGCTTCTTTGGCAAAATGCATTTATCCAGTTGAAGCAAATCGATTACATAAATAAATCAGACATTCATGTGTCAAAGGTTTTAACATATAGCTCGTTTCTTATTGTCACAGCAGGCGGTGCACAGATTGTCATTGATGATCAATCTTATCATGTGCAGCGCTTCAGTATTTTTCATATCGGAAAATCTCAATGTCTTCACATTAGGGGACAGCAAAGTGTTAGCTATTTTCTCATTAGCTATAAGGGAGATGTCATGTACAAAGATGCCTTTATACAGCATTTGCACATGCACTATCAACCATTTCAAACACATTTCTCTTGTGTACCCGCAAATCCGATAGTCATTCACAGCATCCTTCAAGATATGTATAGCAAATGGCAATCTGGCTCTATACAGGAGCATTTATCTGTAAGGGCGTCCTTCTTTGAAATTATCTATCATGTCTTTCGAGAATTAGCGGAAGGACAAGGGAAACCACATGAAATTGATAAGGCGGAAGCCGCACGATTATTTATAAAGCAACACATTCATCAACCACTGTCTATCCAGACATTAGCAGATATGCTTCAGGTTAGTACACGGCATTTATTACGCATCTTTAAAGCCCGCTATGAAGTAGGTCCACAAATATATTTACAACAATTGAGAATAGAGCAGGCTAAGCAGTATTTATTAACCAATCAATATGGCATAAAAGAAATTGCCATATCTCTTGGATTTGAAGATGAATATTATTTTAGTCGTGCTTTTAAAAAAGCAACAAATCTGGCTCCAAGTAGCTTTAGGCTGAAATATGCATCTAATATGTCCGAAATTGCCATTACAAATGAGAATCATTTTCAATACAATAATAATCAGCTCGCGCAAGCAAAACGATTTGAGAATGGAGAAAATGAAATCATGATGAAGAGGATGATTCACCATATAAAGCTTCCTTTTTTATTAAGCCTGTTCGTTTTACTAACAGCGTGTAATGAAGAGACAAGCCAATCTAAGATTGATGAACCAACATCGCCCGAGAAGGCAGAGAATAGAACCGTAACAGATGATAGTGGACGCGAAGTAGAAATTCCAATGAAGGCAGAGAGAGTCGTAACTGATTGGTATCTGGGACAAATTTTAGCGTTAGATGTTGTACCAGTCGGAGGCGTAACGGCTAACCTTGATTATGCTGCTTTCTTAAAGCAACACTATAAGGATGGAGAAATTACGAATATTGGTACAGATGGTAAGGTGTCATTAGAAAAAGTTTTAGCGTTAAAGCCAGATTTGATTATTACTTGGAATGTAGAAGATGTAGCAAAGTATGAAAAAATTGCCCCAACAATTGTTTTCGCTGAAGATGCCCATCAATCAGCGACTGAGGAGATTAAGGCAATGGGGAATTACTTAGGAAGACAAGCAGAGGCTGAGGCTTTTACAAAAGAATTTGAAGATGGGATCGCCAAAGCTAAAGAAAAAATCATGGATGTGATTCCAAAGGGATCTACATTTACTATTTATGAAATGTTTGAAAAAAATGCAACGATTATAGGGAAATCTAGTGTTTCGGGCGGTAGAGCACTCTATCAAATTTTAGACATGAAGCCTCAAGAAAAGGTGCAGGAACTGTTTGAGACAAAGGAAGGAAATAATGGACGCTATGATATTTCCTATGAGGTAGTAGGTGACTATGTAGGTGACTATAACTTCATGGTTAATTTCTTTAACAAAGAAGGCCAGTTGCCAGCAACATGGACAAACTTAGATGTCGTTAAAAATAATCAAGTATTAGAGCTTCCATCTGAATATTATTTTGCCTCTGACCCACTCTCTGGCTTACACCAAGCTGAAGAACTAGCTGACAAAATAGTTAAATTTACAAAGGCTCATCAACAATAACTGAGATAACAGGAAGAGCTATTGTTGATAGCTCATTTATAGATACGTAAAACGAGATCACAATAGGAGGCTACACCATGTTATTACGGCGATTTTTTTCATATTATAAGCCCTATAAAGGTTTATTTATTTTAGATTTTAGCTGTGCCATATTAGTGGCATTAATAGAGCTTGCGTTTCCGATTGTTTTAAATAAAGTAATTGATGATATTCTGCCAGATGGGGAATTAAAGTGGATTATTATGGCAAGCTTATTGCTGTTTGCATTATATATTTTTAACTCCATTCTACATTTTATCGTTTCGTATTGGGGACATATGCTGGGCATTAATATTGAAACAGATATGAGAAAAGAATCCTTTAGTCATGTGCAAAAGTTATCCTTTCGGTATTTTGATAACAACAAAACAGGGCATCTTGTTTCTCGTTTAACAAATGATTTGATGGATATTGGTGAACTTGCTCACCACGGTCCAGAGGATATCTTTATTGCAGCTATGACGATTATTGGAACATTTGGTGTCATGTACTATATTGATCCAACCTTTACGATTCTTATTTTCTTACTTGTACCGATTATCTTAATCTTAACCATTATTTTCGGAAAATTAATGTCCAAGGCATTCCGTCAAATGTTTGGAGATATCGCAGATTTCAATGCGCGTGTTGAAAACAATGTAAGTGGTATTCGTGTTGTACAAGCTTTTACAAATGAAGATCATGAAATTAAACGCTTTAAAGTAAATAATGAAAGATTCCGTATGACAAAGCTTTTTTCCTATAAAGTAATGGCTTGGAATGAAGCAATTTCAGGCATACTCACGAAGGTATTATCACTCTTTACTTTATTTGTTGGGGCTTATTTTGTATTAAATGGGCATTTAACAAATGGTGATTTTATCGCATTTATTTTACTTTCAGGTATTCTCTTAGGACCAATTAACAAAATCAATATGTTTATAGAAAGCTATCCAAAGGGCATGGCAGGATTTAGGCGCTATATTGAATTCCTCGAAACGGAGCCCGAAATTGCGGACCGTCCAGAAGCGAAAACAATCGATGAAATTGATGGTGAAATTACTTTTTCTAATGTATCGTTTGGCTACGCTGCCAATAATCGTGCCTTACATCAAATTAATTTAAAGGTACGTCCTGGTGAAACGGTTGCCTTAGTAGGACCTTCTGGTGCAGGGAAATCTACGATCTGTAGCCTATTGCCACGTTTTTATGAGGTGAATGAGGGTTCCATTAAGATTGATAGTGTTGATATACGAGACTTTAAACTGCAATCTTTACGTTCGCATATCGGGATTGTCCAGCAAGATGTCTTTTTATTCGATGGTACCATTCGTGAAAACATAGCCTATGGTGATTTAAATGCCAGTGAAGAAGATATTTGGTATGCCGCACAACGAGCACAATTGACGGATGTAATCAATGCTTTACCAGAGGGGATGGATACACTCATTGGTGAACGTGGTGTCAAATTATCAGGCGGACAAAAACAAAGATTATCAATTGCACGTATTTTCTTAAAAAATCCAAAAATCTTAATACTAGATGAAGCAACATCTGCATTGGATACAGAAACAGAACAAGCTATCCAGCAAGCCTTAAACGAGCTTTCTATCGGTCGTACTACATTAGTGATTGCCCACCGTTTAGCAACGATTAAGGATGCAGACAGAATTGTTGTGGTATCGAAAAAGGGCATTATTGAAGAAGGCACACATGAGCAACTAATGGAACGCCAAAATGCTTACTATGGCTTGTATACAGCCCAATTTGGTTTACAAATGTAAAAGTAATAGCATTCTCAAAAATGAAAGGAAGTTAAAAATGTCAGTACTAGAAATAGATCATGTTGCGATTGGTTATTCCTCAGCGCTCATCGTCAATGATTTAAGTGTGGAGATTCCGAAAGGCCAGATCTCCACGATTATTGGTCCTAATGGTTGTGGCAAGTCTACTTTATTAAAGGCTGTTGCACGTGTATTACGCACACAAGATGGAGCTGTCTATTTAGATGGCAAAGCTATACATCAATTAAAAACAAAAGAAGTGGCCAAAAGAATGGCTATTTTACCTCAAACAGCAACAGCACCAGGAGGATTAACGGTTTTTGAACTGGTTTCCTATGGTCGTTTTCCTCATCAAGTAGGGTTTGGTACATTGCAAAAGGAAGACTATGAATATATCCATTGGGCTATTGATGTTACGGGGCTAAGAGAATTTAGTGATCGACCAATCGAAGCATTATCAGGTGGGCAGCGTCAGAGAGTATGGATAGCTATGGCATTGGCGCAAGGCACGGATATTTTAGTACTGGATGAACCAACAACTTATTTAGATTTAGCACATCAGCTCGATATTTTATTGTTGCTACAAAAACTAAATAAGGAAGAAGGACGAACAATTATCATGGTTTTACATGATTTAAATCATGCATCACGGTTCTCTCATTTTATGATGGCCATGAGAGACGGCAATTTAATGGTGAATGGTAGTCCAAAAGAAGTGATGACAAAAGAAAATTTACAAAGGGTATTTAATATCGATGCAGAAATGGCTGTATGTCCCTATAGTGAAAATCCAATCTGCCTATCTTATCAGTTGTACGATATGAAAAAATAAAAGCTAGTTGGAAGTTATGAGGAGGAAATAAAATGACTACGTCGACAGGAGTAGGAGAGCTCCACGATTTAGAAGAGCTACAGAAGCGATCTCATCCGATCCGTGGAGTAGTGGCTTTAATCGTAGGAGTAATTGGATTAATAGTTGCCATTGGCTTATCAATTTCTTTTGGTGCAGCAGATATTTCATTGGGTACTGTTTGGACCGCAGTTACCCATTTTTCACCAGAATTAACAACACATCAAATTATCCATGATATTCGCTTACCACGGGTACTTGGAGCAGCGTTAGTCGGTGCAAGCTTCGCGGTAGCGGGTGCGATTATGCAGGGGATGACACGTAACCCTTTAGCTGACTCAGGGTTATTAGGCTTGAACTCAGGAGCTGCCTTTATGTTAGCCGTATGTTTTGCCTTTTTCCCTGGGCTACCCTATATGTATTTAATTTTATGGTCCTTTGTAGGTGCAGGTCTTGGTGTGGCCATCGTTTATGGTATTGGCTCGCTTTCTAAAGGTGGTTTAACACCTATGCGACTAGTTTTAGCAGGAGCTGCTGTTAGTGCATTACTTGGAGCGCTCGGAGAAGGGATTGCTCTTTATTTTCGTATCGGACAAGACCTCGCATTTTGGTATGCGGGTGGGGTTTCGGGCACAAAATGGAGCCATCTACAAATCTTATCTCCATGGATACTTGTTGCAATGATAGGAGCTCTTATCCTATCGCGTTCCATCACCGTACTGAGCTTAGGTGAAGAAATTGCAGTCGGGCTAGGGCAACGTACTGCTGTGGTTAAAGTATGGGGAATGATCATTGTTTTAGTTTTAGCAGGTGCAGCAGTTTCTGTTGTCGGTGCGGTTGGTTTTGTAGGATTAATTATCCCTCATTTAACCAGATACATAGTTGGTCATGATTATCGCTGGATCATCATTTGTTCCTTGGTATATGGAGCATTGCTTGTTGTGTTAGCTGATTTAGTAGCACGTGTTATTAATCCACCTTATGAAACACCCATTGGTGCGCTCATAGCCTTTATTGGAGTACCATTCTTCCTTTATTTAGCTCGAAAAGGAGGGAAAGAACTATGAGTAACAGCTATTTAACACCAAGTCAGCTGAAGGCGAAAAGGAAAAATTTTTCCATCCTTGCTACGCTCATTGTGTTAATCGTTATTACCTTTGTCATAAGTATGAATACAGGTGTCATTAAACTGACACCATTAGAGGTTCTTCGGACTCTTTTTGGTCAAGGTGACGCACAACAGCAGCTTATCTTATATGAATTCAGACTTCCTAGAATTGTGATTGCTGTATTAGTAGGTATGGGTTTAGCTATATCAGGCGCTATTTTACAGGGTATTTCTAAAAATGCCTTAGCAGACCCAGGAATCCTAGGGATTAATGCGGGAGCCGGTCTAGCCGTTATGCTCTATGTGTCATTTTTTCCAACTACGAAAGCAGCACCTGTTTATTTACTGCCGATACTGGCTTTTGTAGGAGCAGGTTTGACAGCTGTACTGATTTATTCACTTTCTTATCGACGCCATGAGGGGATTACACCAATGCGTTTAATTTTAACTGGGGTAGCTGTGGCAGCAGGGATTAGCTCGGCTATGATTGTGCTAACACTACGTCTATCACCAGAGAATTATCAATTTGTAGCAACATGGTTAGCAGGTAGCATTTGGGGCTCAAATTGGAGATTTGTTCTGTCGTTATTACCATGGTTAGTTATCTTATTGCCATTCGTCTATTCAAAATCACGTGTATTAAACATATTGAATTTAGGTGAATTAACAGCAGTAGGACTAGGTGCCTCGATTGAAAAAGAGCGACGCTGGTTGTTGGCTGCTGCTGTTGGTTTGGCTGGAGCTAGTGTTTCTGTAAGTGGTGGTATTGGTTTCGTAGGACTTGTTGCGCCACACTTAGCTCGACAGCTTGTTGGGGCCAAACACCAGTTTTTATTGCCAACTGCAGCATTATTAGGAGGATTTTTAGTGTTAATGGCTGATACAATTGGTCGTTCCATTTTAGAACCTTCAGAAATTCCAGCAGGGATTGTGGTAGCAGTTTTAGGAGCACCCTATTTCTTGTATTTACTAGCACGATTAAAAGAGTAAATAGCACTTTTTTCTTTGTGTGTAAATAGTATGGTCATGAGAGGAAAGAATAGACTGTTATTAGATTAATTCTTGTCAAACAGTTTACGTTTGAATAGATTAGAAGGGGATGGAGAAGAGGAAATGTCAGAGGAACTATATGATGTAACGATTGTTGGTGGTGGTCCAGCAGGGCTTTATACTGCTTTCTATAGTGGAATGCGAGATTTAAAAACGAAAATTATCGAGTATAGCTCACAACTAGGTGGTCGTATGTTAATATATCCTGAAAAAATGATTTGGGATGTAGGTGGAGTAACACCTATTTTAGGTGGTCAGCTTATCAAACAACTTGTGGAGCAAGCTGAAACCTTTGATCCAACGGTAGTCTTAAATCAAAAAGTGGAAAAATTAGATAAGCAACAGGATGGAACATTTATTTTAACATCCTCTACAGGAGAAAAGCATTATTCCAAAACGGTTATTTTAGCAGTAGGCTATGGCGTCCTTTCTATGCAAAAGCTTGAAATTGAAGGAGCGGATCGCTACGAAGTAACGAATTTGCATTATACAGTTCAGGAATTAGAAATCTTCCGAGACAAGCATGTGTTGATTTCAGGTGGTGGTAATTCAGCGGTTGATTGGGCAAACGAGCTAGAGTCAATTGCCGCAAGCGTCACGATTGTTCATCGTAGAGATGATTTTGGTGGACATGAAAAAAATGTCTTACGTATGAAAGAATCCTCAGTTCATGTAAAAACGCCCTATGAGGTCGTTCAATTGCATGGGGACGGTGATTTAATTCAATATGTATCCATTGTCAATAAAGATACCGATGAAATGGAACGAGTAAAGGTAGATGCTGTCATTGTAAATCATGGTTTAAAATGTGATTACGGTGCGCTTGAAGAATGGGGATTAAACATCCAGGATGGCGTAGCGATTGTTAATGAGAATCGGGAAACGAACGTAGCAGGTATCTATGGAGCTGGCGATTTTATTGATCATCCTAGTAAAGTTAGACTAATAGCTGGTGCATTTACGGATGGAATACTAGCATTAAATAGTGCAAAACTATACTTGGAACCAGATGCACCGAAAGTAGCCTATGTATCTTCACATAATATTCGCTTTAAAGAGCGAAATGAGAAAATTGGGTTAATAGACAATGATTATCGTGAAGTTCGAGGTTAGGTATTAGGGATAGTTTGCTTTTAATATTTTTTACTTGAAAATAATAAAATGCCTATGCTATACTTCAAAAGTATGCAACGTGTACATATGTAGCTGACGTTCCACTTCGACACAAATTTTGTAGTCGACATATTCGGGCTATGTAAGGTACAGTTCGATAATACTCTGTTCCAGATGGTTCAGGGCGAGAGGAGAAAACGAATATGAAACAAGGAATTCATCCAGACTACAAAGAAGCAACAGTAACTTGCTCTTGTGGGAACACTTTCAAAACTGGTTCAGTAAAAGAAAACATCGTTGTCGAGTTCTGCAACGAATGTCACCCATTCTACACTGGCCGTCAAAAATTCGCGTCTGCTGATGGTCGCGTGGATCGTTTCAACAAAAAATACGGTCTTAAAAACTAATGTTAGTTTAATACCTGCCAAGCATGCGCTTGGCAGGTATTTTTTTCAGTAAATAATACACGTTGATGCAAGTCTTTTCAAAATCCAGATTGACACAAAGAAAGGGAGAAGACAAAATGGCACAGCTATATTTTAAACATGGTGCAATGAATAGTGGGAAGTCAATAGAAATTCTAAAAGTTGCCCATAATTATGAAGAACAACAAAAACCTGTAATGATGTTTACTTCAGGTCTAGATACGCGTGATGATGTGGGTTTTGTTTCCAGTCGAGTAGGTTTACGACAACAAGCCATTCCTGTTTATGAAGATACAAATATTTTTGAAATAGTGAAAACGAATGCTGTCAAACCTTATTGTGTGCTTGTGGATGAAGTTCAATTTCTAAAAAAAGCACATGTTTTACAGCTAGCTAACATTGTAGATAAATTGGACATACCCGTAATGGGCTTTGGTTTAAAAAATGATTTTCAAAATGAGCTATTTGAAGGTAGCCAGTACATGCTTACATATGCAGATAAAATTGAGGAAATGAAAACAATTTGCTGGTTCTGTCATAAAAAAGCAACAATGAATTTGCGAGTAGATGAAAGTAGAAAGCCAGTTTACACAGGAGATCAAATTCAAATCGGTGGCAATGATTCGTATTACCCTGTTTGCCGAAAATGTCATGCAAATCCACCGCTTTAAAGCTAAGTAGCTTGTTACAGCGCTAAGAAAAAGTAGCATACATGTGAAAATTTCCTTATACTAAGTAGTGGAAATAAGAAATGAAAAAACCATTACGCCTTAGCGTAATTTTGATGAAAGCGGCTTCTCTATTAAAAAGAAGCAACTTAAAAAACTAAATAGAGGTGAAATCCATGTTTGATCGATTACAGGCAGTGGAAGATCGTTATGAAAGGCTTACTGAGCTTTTGAGCGATCCGGATATTGTTAATGATAGTAAGAAATTACGCGAATATTCTAAGGAACAATCAGATATCCAAGAGACAGTAGATACTTATCGTGAATATAAAAGTGTGAAAGAACAGCTAGTAGATACACGAGAAATGTTAGATAGCGAAAAAGATCCTGATATGCACGAAATGGTAAAGGAAGAATTTAACCTTTTAAAAGCACAGCAGGAAGAGCTAGAAGAGCGATTACGTATTTTATTAATTCCAAAAGATCCGAATGATAATAAAAACGTTATTATGGAAATCCGTGGGGCAGCTGGTGGTGACGAGGCTAATATTTTTGCAGGTGACTTGTTCCGTATGTATTCTCGCTATGCAGAAACACAAGGCTGGAAAATTGATATTATGGAAGCTACACCAAACCCAATGGGTGGCTATAAAGAGGTAATCTTTATGATTAATGGACAAGGAGCCTATTCAAAATTCAAATTTGAAAATGGCGCACATCGTGTACAACGTGTCCCTGCTACAGAATCACAAGGCCGAATTCATACATCAACAGCAACAGTTGCTTGCTTACCTGAGGTTGAGGAAGTGGATGTTGAAATCCATGAAAAAGATATCCGTGTAGATACATTCGCATCTTCTGGTGCGGGTGGTCAATCTGTAAATACAACGATGTCTGCTGTTCGTATGACCCATTTACCAACAGGTGTTGTGGTTTCGATGCAGGATGAACGTTCACAAATTAAAAACCGTGAAAAAGCAATGAAAATTCTTCGTGCTCGTGTTGCAGATATGTATATGCAGGAAGCGCAAAAAGAGATTGATGCTACACGTAAATCAGCTGTTGGATCTGGTGATCGCTCTGAGCGAATTCGCACATACAATTATCCACAAAACCGCGTAACCGACCACCGTATCGGCTTAACGATTCAAAAGCTAGATCAAATCGTTGAAGGCAGACTAGACGAGATTATCGATGCTCTTATTTTAGAAGAACAAGCATCGAAGTTAGAGCGTTTAAATGATGACTTATAAAAATGTGATGGAGGCCCTTGAGTGGGCTTCTTCTTTTTTAGTGGATAATGGTTGTGAACAAACAGCAGCGCGGATTGTTATGCAACATGTGCTTGGTACTAGTTATGGAGAAGTTATGTTGCATTTGCAAGATGAATTAACAGCAGCACAGCAAATGAAATTTATTGAGCTTATAGAAGAACATGCCAATGGACGCCCTGTCCAATACTGTGTTGGGTATGAGGAGTTTTATGGTCGTTCATTCTTAGTCGATGAATCTGTCTTAATACCACGACCTGAAACAGAGGAATTGGTACTTGGAACAATTAATCGACTACCTAAATTATTTACAAAGCAAACATTGAAGCTGGCTGATATCGGTACAGGTAGTGGAGCCATTGCTATTTCAATGAAGCTGGAATGTCCAGCATTAACGGTCATAGCTACCGACTTATCAGAAGCTGCACTAGCAACTGCTCAAAAAAATGCAAAGCGATTAGAGGCAGATATTGATTTTAGATTGGGAGATTTAGCTGCTCCACTTGCAGGAGAAAAATTTGATGTTGTTTTATCGAACCCACCGTATATTGCATTTAATGAGGCACAAGCAATGTCAAGCGTTGTGCTAGAGCATGAGCCGCATAGCGCCCTCTTTGCAGAGGAAGATGGCCTTATGTTATATAGAAAATTAGCTGAACAATTACCAGCTTATATGAATAGGCCAGCGTTGATTGGATTAGAAATCGGTTATACACAGGGGGAGAAAGTAGCCAAATTCTTTCAAGATAGTTTTCCGCAGGCGACAGTTTCAGTAGAAAAGGATATTAATGGTAAACCTCGAATGATTTTTTGTGAGCTACATGTATAAAGTTTCTTAATCTTGCCAACAATGTTGAGCAAGGAGGGATTTTTATGTTGAACGAATACAAGATTATTAGATTACCTAAACAAAATATCTTTCTAGCTTTTGCTAGACTAGTATTAATTGCGATTGTTTTACAGTTATGTGTTTTATATATTCCAACATTAGTAGGTTTGGCGAAGGAATCTTCCGTTGATGTGCAAGAAAAAGATTTTCGTATACGTGTTATTGCAAACAGTAACACTGCACAAGATCAGCTAGAGAAACAGCAGCTTGTTCAAGATTTAAAGCCATACTTTCTACAAGTAGGTACTGCTGGATTTGCTGGGAATGAGCAAATACTTTCGTTAAAACAACAAATTGAAGCTGAACTGAGTGAAAATTATCCACAATTGGATACACAGGTTGTTGTTGGGGATAATTTATTCCCACCCAAAAGACAAGGTGCTGTACTTTATCCACAAAATGTCTATCAATCAATTGTTGTAAAGATTGGTGATGCACGTGGAGATAACTGGTGGTGCAGTATCTTCCCATCGATCTGTGAGCCTGATAAAGAAGAGGTAAAAGAAGAAGTAGAAGAAAAAGAACAAGTTACATTCTTTATATGGGAATGGATAAAAGGACTTTTTGAATGAATTGTGCACAAATTCAGACAACTTATACACATTTTTTAATAAGTTATAAACAATATGTGGATAATTCAGTAAAAACGAATAATTGAAGGTAGGTATTAATCATGAAAACTGTTTGTAAGGTTGTGGACAGTAATGTGAATAGTCAGATTAATTATACACAAGCTGTGGATATCTTAAATGCAGGAGAGGTAGTCGCATTTCCAACAGAGACGGTTTATGGCTTAGGAGCGATTGCCACAAATGATCTGGCAGTTAAAAAGATATTTGAAGCAAAAGGTCGACCTTCAGATAATCCTTTAATTGTCCACGTTGGTACAAAAGAGGAAGTAGCGATCTATATCGACCATATTACTGACATAGCTAAACAATGTATGGATTTATTTTGGCCAGGCCCATTAACACTAGTGATGCCAGCAAAGCCAAATGTCTTAGCTAAAAGTGTCACAGCTGGGTTATCAACAGTAGGCATTCGAATGCCTGATCATCCAGTAGCGCTCGCCTTACTACAACAGCTCCAAAAACCACTTGCTGCACCAAGCGCTAATCGTAGTGGAAAGCCAAGTCCTACAGAAGCCGTTCATGTTTTAGATGATTTAGAAGGGTACATACCTTATATTTTAGATGGAGGTTCTACAGGCATAGGGCTTGAGTCTACTGTACTAGATGTGACACATGAACCTCCAGTAATTTTACGTCCAGGTGGCATTACGAAGGAAATGCTTGAGGCTAAGATTGGCCCAGTGATTCAACCAACTAAAATAGAACAGAAGCTAGACGCAACGCCTAAGGCACCGGGAATGAAATATACGCATTATGCACCAAATGCTCCCGTGTATTTAATAGACTGTGATGTTGAGAAAGTCAACGAAGCTGTTCTACATTTACAGAGACAAGGACATCGTGTAGCACTACTTGCACCTGAGAACTTTGAGGAAATTAAAGTGGATTTTTACTTCTCTATAGGTGAAGCAGGAAGTAAAGAAGAAATGGGTGCGGCCTTATATAATGCACTTAGAGCATGTGATAAAACTACCGCTACCGTAATATTAGCAACAACTACTTCGATAGAAGGAGTAGGTGCAGCTATTATGAATAGACTTGAAAAAGCCTCTGGAGGTAAATGGTATTCATTGTAAATAATAATTGAACAATTATAGGCAAAAGACATTGAAGTACCACATGTTTTTTGTCTTTTTTTGTCCAATTAGTATATGTTAAAAATGAAAAACAATAGTAAACAGTTATGATAATAATGTATTTTCGAGCATAAAATGATAAAATATTAGGGAGCGAAGGAGTGCATTCTTGCAGGGAATTCTTGCAGGTATATTAACGTCTGTTGATGTGATTGGTCTATATGTTTTGCTGCCAAATGTTAGATATCGATTATTTTTATCATTATGGACGGCTGCATTACATATGCTTTTTCCTTTATTAGGATTTGAATTAGGAAATTATTTAGTTCGATTTCTATTAGAATGGGGACAATGGATTTCAAGTATTTTATTATTTTGTATTGGTATGCATTTATTATTATTTTCTCACAGAGATGAAAAAGTAACGATTTCACCTGTACTTTTAGCTGTGACTGCAAGCCTAGACACCTTTTCAGTTAGTGTTTCTTTTGGTATGCTTAACTTAGAAAAAACGATTTTTATTATGAGTGCAGGCTTAAGTGCATTAATTTGTGCTTATGGGTCATTAGTTATAGCACGTAGAAGCCAAGTCTTTTTTGGCAATAAAATTCAAGTAGTTGCTGGCATGATATTTATAATCATGAGTATTCTAGCTATTCAACAATAGATAAAATTGGAGAGTGATAAGTGTGAAAATATTATTTGTTTGTACAGGCAATACTTGTCGCAGTCCGATGGCAGAAGCTATTTTAAAACATAAACATTTAAACAATGTAGAAGTGCGCTCAGCGGGTATTTATGCGATGCCTAATGCACAAATGTCAGCACATGCACAACAAGTGTTAAATGAAGCCCAAATGTCCCATGAACATTTTGCGACGCAATTATCACAAGCTGAAATGGCATGGGCAGACTTAGTTTTAACGATGACGACTGCTCACAAAGATACCGTCATTTCCAATTATCCAGAAGCTGAGCATAAAGTATTTACATTGAAAGAGTATACAAATGAGGGCAGTTTAGAAAATGTAGTGGACCCTTATGGTGGTAATAGCGCAATTTACGAAGCAACATTTACAGAATTAAAAGAACTGGTCGATCAATTAACACAAAAACTAGAAATGAATTGAGGGGTCCTATGAAAAAACAATTTGGTTTACGACTAAAATTGGTGTTATTTGTTAGTGTTCTTGCACTAATCACCTACAGTGTCAGCTTTATATTCATTGAGTTTTTACAACCTACCTTCTTCCCTGACACAAATCGTAAAGTTTTTGAAGTGATTACGTATGCGTTAGGCATAACTTGGTCAGGGATATTAGCTGCCTTTTTAAGTGTAATCCTCATCAAGCCTTTACAGCAGCTTGAGCATTCAGCAACACTTGTGGCGGAAGGAAAAATAGGACAGGATGTACAAATGCCTAATACAAATGATGAGATTCGATCTGTTGCAGAGGCATTCCAACAAATGGTGTTAAACTTACGTCAAATGGTGGAAAGTATTGATCATAACTTCCAACAAACGAATCAATCGATTATCCAGCTTTCAGATGAAGCAGGAGTGGCAACAAGAAAGGCAGAAGGCATTGCGTCTACCGTAAAGCATATTTCTACAGGAGCAGAAGCATCTGCGACAGCTGTACAAGATACTGCTGAAGCGATTGAAGATGTAAGAACGCTTGCAACAGAGGTAAATAGTAGGGCAGAGGCATCAGCATCACAAACTAAAGAGATTCTACATAATTTATCGACAACAACAAAAGCCATTGAAACATTAGTGAATAGTATACAACAAATTGCGACAGGCAATAATGAGGCATTAAAAAGCATTCATGCGCTAGAAGAGAATGCTGGACAGGTAGAACGAATAATTAGCTTAGTTGGTGATATTGCAGCACAAACCAATCTGTTGGCACTAAACGCCTCTATAGAAGCTGCTCGTGCAGGAGAACATGGAAAGGGCTTTGCAGTAGTAGCTGAAGAAGTCCGTGGTTTGGCTGATGAAAGCGCAAAAGCAGTGCAAGGAATTACAGCTTTAATTCAAACCATGCAGCAAAACGTAGAAGTAGTTGTGAAACAAATGAACGAGCAAGTTGCCTTTGCAACAAAGGAAGCCGATCGAGTTTCTGAAACAACGACAGCAGTAGAAAATATGGCTTCTAATGTACATGAAATGGCAACATCAATTGTTGAAATTTCTTCTTTAATCGAACAGCAAATGCATAATATTGAAACGACAGCTAGACAATCACAAGAAGTTGCTGCCATTGCGGAACAAACGTCAGCAGGTGCACAGGAAGTTCGTAGTGCAGCTGAAGAGCAAGCCTATGCAATTGAACAAGTCGAGCATCTGGCTCAAAGTTTGAAAAAGCAATCAGAAGCATTGCATAAAATGATTCAACAATTTGATAGACAAGCGTAGTCCTGAAGGTGATACATAAATCCTATGAAAAATCGGATTTATGTATCACCTTTTTTATTAAAGGACAATTTATGTCCACTGTAAGTAAAAAGCTAAAAAAACTTCAGAAGATGGAATATTACAACAAAAGACCATTATCCGAACTTATTAACATGATATTCACATTATCCACAAAAAAATAGATTTAAAAGTGAATGTTTTTGTGTTAATATACAATTAATGTTCGTCTTTCGGGAAAAATCAACGTAAAAATACAAGAAAAATCGTGTTATTCTTCAGAAAGAAGTGGTACACTAAGGTTGACTATAATTCGAAAAGAGGGAACCCAGTGAGAATAGCAATTTCTTCTGATCACGGAGGCAATAACTTACGTCGTGAGATTATGCAGCTATTAGATGAACTTCAAATTAGCTACGAAGATTTTGGTCCACAATCTGCGGATTCAGTAGACTATCCAGACTATGCAAAACCTGTATCTGAGGGTGTTGCTAACGGAGAATTTGATAAAGGCATTTTAATTTGTGGCACAGGAATTGGTATGTCCATTGCCGCTAATAAAGTCAAGGGCATACGTTGTGCATTAGTACACGATGTATTTAGTGCCAAGGCAACGCGTTGCCATAATGATTCAAATATTTTAGCAATGGGCGAACGTGTAATTGGCCCTGGCCTTGCACGTGAAATCGTACAAGCATGGCTAGAAACCGATTTTGAAGGTGGCCGCCATGTACGCCGTATTGAAAAAATTACTGAACTAGAGCAATAGTAGTTTTGTTATTCCATATATGGCATTCGTATAGGATGTCATATATGGCATGATTTTAATGGATATAGATGAAGGAGCTGAGCTTAATGGTGGTAAAACAAATACGAACACATTTGACTCAGTTACTCAGTGAATTTGAAGAGCAGGTAACATTACAACCCCATACAATTTTTGTAGTAGGGTGCTCTACATCTGAAGTGATTGGTCAGAAAATTGGCACAGCGGGAGCATTGGAGATAGCAGAAGCCATTTTTGAGCCGCTACAAGAATTTGCAGCAAAGCATCAATTGCTTTTAGCATTCCAAGGTTGTGAGCATATAAATCGAGCCATTACTATGGAAGCATCAACAGCTGAAAAATTTGGCTATGATCCAGTAGCAGTTGTCCCAGTACGTACGGCAGGCGGCTCAATGTCAGCATATGCCTATACGCAATTTGATAATCCAGTGATTGTTGAAACAATACAGGCACATGCAGGTATTGATATTGGACAAACATTAATCGGTATGCATTTGAAAGCAGTAGCTGTACCTGTTCGAACATCGGTAAAAATGGTAGGAGAAGCTGTTGTGACGATTGCAACAACACGTCCTAAGCTAATTGGCGGAGAACGTGCAGTATATAAATAATTACCACCCTAGTGGTAGAGATGAATAACGATACTTTAGGAGGCTTTTTCAAACATGGCATATGAAAAATTAGCAGTACAAGACAAAGCAGTATTAGATGGAATTCTTGCAGAAAAAACTCGTCAGCAAGCAAATATTGAATTGATTGCATCCGAAAACTTTGTTTCCGAAGCAGTGATGGAAGCGCAAGGATCAGTACTGACAAATAAATACGCTGAAGGTTATCCTGGTAAACGCTATTATGGTGGCTGTGAGCATGTAGACGTAGTAGAAGATATTGCACGTGATCGTGTAAAAGAACTCTTCGGAGCAGAATATGCAAATGTACAACCACACTCAGGTGCACAAGCAAACATGGCTGTTTACCATACGATTCTAGAACCAGGTGACACAGTTCTTGGTATGAACCTTTCACATGGTGGTCACTTAACACATGGTTCTCCAGTAAACTTCTCTGGTGTTCTATATAATTTTGTAGAGTATGGTGTAACACAAGATACACAAGTGATTGATTATGAAGATGTACGACAAAAAGCTTTAGAGCATAAACCGAAACTGATTGTTGCAGGTGCATCTGCTTATCCACGTGAAATTGACTTCTCTAAATTCCGTGAAATTGCAGACGAAGTCGGAGCCTATTTCATGGTGGATATGGCACACATTGCTGGACTTGTAGCTGCTGGCGAACATCAATCACCAGTGCCATATGCTGATTTTGTTACATCAACTACACATAAAACATTACGTGGACCACGTGGTGGATTAATTCTTGCTTCAAAAGAATGGGAGCAAAAACTAAATAAATCTGTATTCCCAGGCATTCAAGGTGGCCCATTAATGCATGTTATCGCTGCAAAAGCTGTAGCATTTGGAGAAGCTTTACAACCAGAATTTAAAGACTATGCAAAACAAATTAAAGCCAATGCAAAGGCTTTAGCAGAAGTATTAATTGCTGAGGGTGTTGAAATTGTTTCTGGTGGTACAGATAACCATTTATTACTGCTAAATGTTAAATCTCTTGGTTTAACAGGGAAAGTAGCAGAGCACGCTCTAGATGAAGTAGGTATTACAACAAATAAAAATACAATCCCTTACGATACTGAATCTCCATTTGTCACTTCTGGAATTCGTATTGGTACTCCAGCGGTCACTTCTCGTGGCTTTAAAGAGGAAGATATGAAAGAAGTAGGAGCAATTATAGCAGCTGTTCTTAAAAGCCCTGAAGATGAAGCAGTTAAAGCAGATGCAAAAGATCGTGTGAAGGCGTTAACTGATAAACATCCATTATATGTATAATCAGTAGAATAATAGCTGTGTTTAAAGTACAAAATTTACTTTAAATACAGCTTTTTATTTTGGAAATAGAGGATTAAACTGTAAAAAACATCTTTTTTCTAATAAAGTAGAATAATCCCCTTATTTTTGAATAAATTTACATAAAAACGGTATAAAGGGATATATTATAGTAGGCAGAGGACAGATAGTGTCCTAGAAAAGAAGTTTTTTTTAATAAAAGTGAAAATTTAATTAAATTTTATGTACAATGGAAATGAGATGAAGGGATAGAAAAGGAGGGGTTAGATGGTCACTAAATCGTTAAACACAGATTATGATGTATTATTAAACAGCATTCGCAAATTAGGGAATAATTCGAAAGAAAGCTACGTTATTTTTGATGCGACGAAGCATCATTGCATAGTAGAGTGTAATGATTCTTTTTGTATGCTTACTAATGCAGCACGTTCACAAATTCTCAATACTGATTATTTTTCATGGCTATCAATGGATGAAAAAAAGACAACCATTGAAATGATTAAAGAAAAAATACATAACGGCATAATGGTGCAGGCGAAGCTATATCATAATGGCATCGATAAACCTCCCTTTTGGGCAGAAATACAAGCATTACCATTTTGCAATGAGGCAAATATAACGCAATTTGTTTTAGTATTTGTGAAGGATGTTACATATTATCATACGGAAGACTTCTTAATGCGTTTAGAAAATGATATGTACAGGGCAATTGAGAAGGAGTTTACTTTCGAGCAAAAGATGAAGCTTATTTGTCAAGGTCTCGATGGATTTTTTATGCCAAATATTGCGAGTATGGTGCTCATAAAAACAGAAGTAAACCAATTACAAGTTTTCATAGGAGATAATCAAACAAAGAGCGTACCAAGATGTTGTGCAAACAATGATTTCTTTAATAAGGTCATGCAATCAGAAACCTCTACTTTCATAGAGAATTTAGATGGAGTGAATATTCCTGAAGAACATAAGCAATATGCTTCGCTAGCTAAAAAGCCGCATGGATGGTTTATCCCTATACGTAATCAACAGCGGCAAGTAATAGGTGTTTTCTCGATATTTAGCCAAAAAACACAAAGTGACCAAATGCTTAAAAATATGTTTCGAAAAATTGGTGCTCTTGTTGCATTGGCTTATTCATATGCAAGGACGCAGAAAAAAATTTGGGATTTAGCCTATACAGACATTACAACAGGTCTACCTAATCGTCACAGCTTTGTTAATACGATTGAAAGAGAAGTTCAGCAGGGTCAAAGCGGCTTTATTAAAATATTAAAACCGAGTGAATTTCATCAAGTAGTTGAATTGTATGGTCGTGAAATTGGTGACGAACTTTTAAGACAACTTGCCAAACGTCTTGAGCAAGACAAGTCAGAGAGTATTGAGTATGTTGCTAGATTTACAAGCTCTAGTTTGATTATGACTACAATGTCACTTCATGAAGATTTACATGATTATGAGATGAGAATAAAAGAAACGATTCGCCAACCTTTTATTATAGGAGGAAAGCAAATCTATATTACATTAAAAACAGGAATTGCTTCCTATAGTGATGACATTAATATTAATGATGCGATTCGTTTTGCAGATAATGCGTTATCCTTTGCAATCGATAGGCCAGGTACACATACTGAAATATTTACAACAGAGAAAAATGATGTGCTTGTACAGAAGATGACAGTCTTAAATCATTTGTCAGAAGCCATCAAAAATAAAGAAATAACAGTCCACTTACAGCCTAAAGTAGATTTACGCAATGGGGATATTCAAAGTATCGAAGCACTTGCAAGGTGGATTTCCCCAAAATTGGGTTTTGTTTCACCAGCGGTCTTTATTCCAGTAGCAGAGAGTGCTGGTAAGGTTCGAGAAATTGATGTGCTTATTTTAGAGACGGTACTCTCATGGCTTTCAGAACGACAACGCCTAGGAAAGAAATTAGTGAAAATAGCAGTTAATATTTCACCGGATCATTTTTACTACACGCACTTTGTTCAGGATACACTGAAACTTGTGCGGAAGTATAATATTGACCCTAGCTATATTATCTTAGAGGTGACAGAAAATATTGGTTTAGTAGATTTTCAATCAGCCTATAAGATCATTCAAGAGCTAAAGAGCTATGGCTTTAAAACATCCGTAGATGATTTTGGCACAGGCTTTTCTTCGTTAAGCTATTTGCAACAACTACCGTTTGCTGAACTAAAGATTGATCGTAGCTTCATCAATGCTATAGAAGATCCAGCAACACTGGCTATTGTTCGCTCTATCATTCAGTTAGCATTAAATTTAGGAATGATTTCAGTGGCAGAGGGCATAGAGACAGAGGAACAGGTTGAGATTCTACGTGCGCTAGGATGCACAGTAGGACAAGGATACTTCTATTTCAAGCCAATGCCAATTGAACAATTAGATATCATCCTTGATCAGTAACATAGTTTTGACAAAAGAATAGATGACAAATGGAGTTCGCCTAAATTTATTTTTGAGGCGACTCCTTTTTTCTGTTATACTAGTTGAGATAAAAATGAATCCGAACGGTGAGGAGAGAATCCCTTTGAGCAAAGTCTATGTATTTGATCATCCACTAATCCAACACAAATTAACTTATATTCGCGACAAGAATACAGGAACAAAAGAATTTCGTGAGTTAGTAGACGAAGTGGCAACACTAATGGCATTTGAAATTACACGTGATATGCCAGTAGAGGAAATTGAAATTGAAACACCTGTAACAATCGCAAAAACAAAAGTACTTTCTGGTAAAAAACTTGCAATCGTACCGATTCTACGTGCAGGTATCGGTATGGTAGATGGTGTATTAAAGCTTATCCCTGCTGCAAAAGTTGGTCATATTGGTCTTTATCGTGATCCAGAAACATTAAAACCAGTTGAATATTACGCAAAACTTCCTGCAGATGTTGAAGAACGTGATTTCATCATTGTAGATCCAATGCTTGCAACTGGTGGTTCTGCAGTGGAGGCAATTCATTCACTGAAAAAACGTGGAGCTAAAAACATTAAATTCATGTGCTTAATCGCTGCACCAGAGGGTGTAAAAGCTATTCAAGAAGAACATTCGGATGTAGATATTTACATTGCTGCACTTGATGAAAAATTAAATGACCATGGTTATATTGTACCAGGCTTAGGTGATGCCGGAGACCGTCTATTCGGTACAAAATAAACATCCATACATGAAATTTCCTCATTTAGGAAACTAATAACTTGTGAAAGCGTCCTTCAAATTGAAGGGCGTTTCATAGTATGTGTAAGTAAGTAATCTCTTATCGACAGGAGCTGGACCTTACCATACAATAACAAAAAGGACGGTGCAGATCGCTTTGACAAAAAAATGGAAAGTAATGACGATTTTTGGTACAAGACCAGAAGCAATTAAAATGGCTCCTCTTGTTTTGGAGTTACAAAAGTATCCTAAGCAAATAGAATCTATTGTAACTGTAACAGCACAGCATCGCCAAATGCTCGATCAAGTATTAGAGACGTTTAGTATTACACCAAACTATGACTTAAATATAATGAAGGATCGCCAAACATTAATTGATGTAACGACAAATGCATTACAGGGTTTAGATAAAGTAATGAAGGAAGCACAACCAGATATCGTTTTGGTACATGGCGATACAGCAACGACTTTCATTGCAAGTCTCGCTGCGTTCTATAACCAAATTGCTATAGGACATGTAGAAGCGGGACTGCGAACATGGAACAAATATTCACCATATCCAGAGGAAATGAATCGCCAACTAACAGGCGTGATGGCAGATTTACATTTTGCGCCAACTGAAGTATCTAAAAAGAATCTTTTAGATGAGAATAAAAATCCAGCGACGATTTTTGTTACAGGTAATACAGCAATAGATGCATTAGCAACAACAGTCAGTGAACACTACACGCATCCTGTACTAGATAAAATTGGCGAGGACCGCATGATTTTATTAACGGCACATCGTCGCGAAAATCTTGGTGAACCAATGCGCCATATGTTTAAAGCGATCACAAGAATACTGGCAGAACATGAGGATGTTCAAGTTGTTTATCCAGTTCATATGAATCCGGCTGTAAGAGAAATCGCTAATGAAATTTTAGGGAATAATAAACGAGTGCATTTAATTGAGCCTCTTGAAGTATTTGATTTCCATAACTTTGCGGCAAATTCATATATGATCTTAACGGATTCGGGCGGTGTACAAGAAGAGGCACCTTCATTAGGGAAGCCAGTGCTGGTTCTTAGAGATACGACAGAACGCCCAGAGGGGATTGCAGCAGGAACATTAAAGCTAGCAGGAACAGAAGAAGAAACAATTTACGCCTTAGCAAAGGAATTACTAACAGATAATAATGCCTATGAAGCAATGGCTAAAGCGTCAAATCCATATGGGGATGGACATGCATCTAAGCGTATTGTTGAAGCATTGCTAGGATTTTTACAAAAAACTAATTAATATACTATATTTTATATTAAAAATAAGTCTAATGTACCTGTTGAAATGGGTAAGCTAATTTACGAGCATAATCTTGTCGTAAATTAGCTTTTTTTATGCATGAGAAGGTTGAGAAATTTTGAAACTATGAAATTTCATACACAAATTTGTCAACAATTTGACAAGAGTATAGAGGCTGTGAAGTTTTTCTCCTTTACCAATTGACTTCAAATATCTCCTATTGTATGCTTACAAAGGGTAAGAATGATAAGGGTTTCTGTTCATAAATAGGACGTTGAAACACTTGTTATATCAACTTTCTACTAAATTGACAGTTCAAAATAAGACTGTCGATTTGCAACGTTTTGTGCGTTTCGGTTTTTACCGAGTCGGTAAGGGGTGTAAGTTATTTTTTTGGGCATTTACACCTGTAATTGAAATGACTCTCCCATTACTATTCCGCTGTGAGTAGTGCTTTTCACTGCTCTTTTCTGATTTCACATAGTGGTCAGCAAACGTTTTCATTACTCGAAAAAATGATTCAGGAGATTACAACCAATGCTAGATTTGCATCACATTTTTGCTGTGCAGAAGAGGGCGTTATTTTTTTTGCTTGCACTCTGCGCATTAGGCTGGGGATTTACCCCCTATCAAACTGTTTTTGCGGGCATCGCAGTCGGTGCATTCTTTGGTACGTATAATTTTTGGATTTTAGTTCGGCGAATGGAGAAGTTTGACAGATCCATTAGTGAAGGGAAGAAAATAGGCTCACTTGGTACAGCGCTTCGCTTTGGATCAGGTGTTGCGGCAGTCGCAATAGCCATTACGTTGCCAAACTATTTTCACTTAATTAGCACGGTTATAGGGCTAATGATTCCGTACGTTTTTCTCTTTGTCGAGAGAATTGTGTCACATGTAAGGAACCGCTGATGTGCTTTAAATTAGAAAGAGAGGTGAAAAAATAACAATGGATCACAAAGCTCCGTTACTAGAAGTCGGGTTTTTAACATTTAACTTATCAACAGTTATGATGTTACTAGTTGCAGCAATTATCGTATTTTTAATTGCCTTTATTTCAACTAGAAGTCTAAAACTAAAACCAACTGGCATGCAAAACTTTATGGAATGGATTATGGATTTCGTAAAGAATATCATCAAAAGCAACATGGATTGGAAAACTGGTGGACGATTCCATGTTTTAGGTATTACGTTAATTATGTTTATCGCAGTATCTAACTTATTGGGTCTTCCTTTTTCTATCATCTATGACCACACGCTATGGTGGAAATCACCAACAGCTGACCCTACAGTAACAATGACGTTAGCAGCAATGATATTAGTCTTAACGCACTTCTATGGTGTAAAAATGAAGGGTTCAGGTCATTATGTTGGTACATTCTTTAAACCAATGTCATTCATGTTCCCACTTAAAATAGTAGAAGAATTTGCAAACACATTAACATTAGGTCTACGTCTTTACGGTAACATTTACGCAGGTGAGATTTTACTAGCCTTACTTGCAGGTTTAGCATCATCAGGTGCCGTGGGATTCATCGGAGCAATCGTTCCTATGATGGCATGGCAAGGTTTCTCAATTTTCATCGGCTTTATCCAAGCCTTTATCTTCACAATGTTAACAATGGTTTACATGGCTCATAAAGTGAGCGATGACCATTAATATAAAGCATATATACTATGCTTGAACTACAAAAACAAACAATTCCA
Source organism: Lysinibacillus sp. HST-98 (assembly GCF_016757845.1). NCBI lineage: Bacteria > Bacillati > Bacillota > Bacilli > Caryophanales > Bacillaceae > Lysinibacillus > Lysinibacillus sp. HST-98. Next base: position 180,714 of record NZ_JAENHX010000004.1, on the reverse strand, counting down.
AGGAGGAAATTTTCAAATGACAGGTTCATTAGGTTTATTAGCAGCAGCAATCGCAATCGGTTTAGGTGCACTTGGTGCAGGTATTGGTAACGGTCTTATCGTATCAAAAACAGTAGAAGGTATCGCTCGTCAACCAGAAGCTCGTGGCGTTCTTCAAACTACAATGTTCATCGGGGTTGCATTAGTTGAGGCCCTACCGATCATCGCAGTAGTAGTAGCATTCATCGTTATGAACAAATAATTCAGTTGAACACTGAATTTTACTAGTGGCGAAGCAGGATTCTCCAGATGAAACTTCGCCCTTCATTTTGGAACAGATAAAAGCTATGTGCAAATATAGCTTTTTAAAATAGGTAGTTTTTTAAGTAACTAAATTATGTTGAAGTTAAAGCTCTTGAAGGGAGTGAAACAATCGTGTTTTTAGATAATCTTGTACTAGGTGCAGGCGCTGGATTTAATAGTGGAGATATCATCGCAACATTAGTTATTTTCATCGGATTAATGTTACTACTTAGGAAATTCGCTTGGGGTCCACTTATGGGCATCATGCAACAACGTGAAGAATTAGTAGCGAGTGAAATCGAAGCAGCTGAAAAAGCGCGCAAAGAATCGCACCAATTTTTAGAAGAACAAAAGAGCCTTCTTAAGGAAGCTCGTACAGAAGCACAATCGATTGTTGAGGGCGCTAAAAAGCAAGGCGAATTACAAAAAGAAGAAATTCTTACTGTAGCTCGTAATGAAGCAAACCGCTTAAAAGAATCGGCTTTACGTGAAATTGAGTCTGAAAAAGAAAAAGCTATTGCAGCTGTACGTGATGAAGTCGTTTCATTATCTGTACTTGCAGCATCTAAAGTCCTTAGCAAAGAGATTTCTGAGGCAGACAACCGTGCTCTAATTGAAGAGACGATTGCGAAGGCAGGGGAAGCTCGATGAGTAATTCAACTGTAGCAAAACGTTACGCTCAAGCGCTTTTTGAATTGGCGCAACAAAAAAATATTCTTACTGAAGTTGGAGCAGACTTAAGTGAACTAACAAAAGTAGTAAAAGAATCTCCTGATTTTTTAACGCTTTTAAATGCACCTAAGTTCTCCGTCGAACGAAAAAAACAAATGGTAGCTGATATCTTTAATGGTGCAACACCAGAAGTTTTACACACTGTTCAACTTCTAGTTGAGAAAAAACGTGTAAACGAGATGACACAAATTGCTAAGGCATATGCTGAACTTGCTGCGCAAGCACAAGGCACTGCAGATGCAACAGTATTTTCAACACGTGTACTTTCTGCAGAAGAAAGCGCTAATATTTCAGCAGCGTTCGCGAAACTTGTTGGAAAACAATCTTTAAATATTACAAACGAAGTTGATCCATCTTTACTTGGTGGTATTCGTGTTCAAATCGGTAACCATATTTATGATAGCTCAGTAGCAAACAAACTAGAGCGTCTAAAACGTGAATTAATCGGTTAATAATTTAGAAATGTGAGAGGTGACATACATGGGCATCAAGGCTGAAGAAATCAGCAGTCTGATTAAACAACAGATTGAGAATTATGAATCTGAACTTAAAGTAAGCGAAGTTGGTACAGTTATCCGTATTGGTGACGGTATTGCTCTTGCTCATGGCCTCGACAACGCCATGGCTGGAGAACTACTAGAGTTCTCTAATGGTGTTATGGGTATGGCTCAAAACCTAGAAGAAGGTAACGTTGGTATCGTAATCTTAGGTCCATACACTGACATCAAAGAAGGCGATGAAGTTCGTCGTACAGGTCGTATCATGGAAGTACCAGTTGGTGAAGAACTAATTGGTCGTGTTGTAAACCCACTTGGACAACCAGTGGATGGACAAGGTCCTATCAACACTACAAAATCTCGTCCAATCGAAAGTCCAGCTTTCGGTGTAATGGCTCGTAAATCAGTACACGAACCACTACAAACTGGTATTAAAGCGATTGACGCATTAGTACCAATCGGTCGTGGTCAACGTGAGTTAATCATCGGTGACCGTCAAACTGGTAAAACATCTGTAGCTATCGATACAATTCTTAACCAAAATGACCAAAACATGATTTGTATCTATGTAGCAATCGGTCAAAAAGAATCTACTGTACGTGGTGTTGTAGAAACTCTTCGTAAACATGGCGCTTTAGATTACACAATCGTTGTGACAGCTTCTGCTTCTCAACCAGCTCCATTATTATTCTTAGCACCATTTGCTGGTGTATCTATGGCTGAAGAATTCATGTTACAAGGTAAACACGTATTAATCGTGTATGATGATCTTTCTAAACAAGCATCAGCTTACCGTGAACTTTCACTTCTTCTTCGCCGTCCTCCAGGTCGTGAAGCATATCCTGGTGACGTTTTCTACTTACACAGCCGCTTACTTGAACGTGCTGCGAAGTTAAATGAAACATATCAAAATGGTTCAATTACAGCTCTTCCATTCGTTGAGACACAAGCTGGGGATATCTCTGCATACATCCCAACTAACGTAATCTCAATCACTGATGGACAAATCTTCTTACAATCTGACTTATTCAACTCAGGTGTACGTCCAGCGATTAACGCCGGTCTTTCTGTATCACGTGTAGGTGGATCTGCTCAAATTAAAGCGATGAAAAAAGTTGCGGGTACACTACGTCTTGACTTAGCTGCATTCCGTGAGCTTGAATCATTTGCTCAATTTGGTTCAGATTTAGATAAAGTAACACTTGCTAAACTTGAGCGTGGTAAACGTACGGTTGAAGTTCTTAAACAAGACCTTAACAAACCACTAAAAGTTGAAAAACAAGTTGCAATCCTTTACGCATTAACTAAAGGTCATTTAGATGATATTCCAGTACAAGATATCGTTCGCTTCGAATCAGAATTCTTAAGCTGGTTAGATTCAAACCACACAAACGTTTTAGATCATGTTCGTACTACTAAAGAGCTTGCTCCTGATGCGGATTATGAAGCAGCAATCAATGCATTCAAAAAAACTTTCGCTAAATCAGAATAAGTCTTAGCTAGTCACTTGATTAAAAAACAGAAGGTGGTGAAATACCAGTGGTAAACTTACGCGAAATTAAAGGTCGTATTACTTCAACAAAGAGTACGAAGCAAATTACAAAAGCAATGCAGATGGTTTCTTCTTCTAAGTTACGTCGTGCAGAGCAAAATGCTAAAGCTTACGTTCCTTACATGGAAAAAATTCAGGACGTAGTAGGCGCGATCGCTTCAGGGACAAAAGACAGCGGACATCCAATGTTAACTGCTCGTCCTGTTAAGAAAACGGCTTACTTAGTCATTGGTTCTGACCGTGGTCTTGCAGGTGCTTACAATTCAAGTATCCTACGTCAAGTACAACGTACGATTAACGAGCGTCATAAATCAAAAGACGAATACGTTATTTTAGCAGTAGGTCGTGTTGTTCGTGACTACTTTGTGAAACGTGATCATAATGTCATCAGTAATGTTGTCGGTCTACCTGACCAACCAACATTTGCTGATATTAAAGAAATCGCTCGTAATGCTGTTGGTATGTTCATTGATGGTACGTATGACGAACTTTATATGTACTATAATCACTTTGTCAGCGCTATTGCTAGCGAAGTGACAGAGAAAAAACTTCTTCCATTAACAGATATTGCCCCTGCAAGCGGTACTGCTTCTTATGAATTCGAGCCATCTGGCGAAGCAATTCTAGAAGTGTTACTTCCACAATATGCGGAAAGCTTAGTTTATGGCGCATTATTAGATGGAAAAGCAAGTGAACATGCTTCTCGTATGACGGCTATGAAAAATGCAACAGATAACGCAACTGATCTTATTTCAGACCTTTCTTTGCAATATAACCGTGCACGTCAAGCGGCGATTACACAAGAAATTACAGAAATCGTTGGTGGAGCTGCAGCTTTAGAATAGGCAAGCAGCTTCCCAATGTCGTATAAGAATACGATAGGAGGGTACACAGTAATGAATAAAGGACATGTTATTCAAGTAATGGGTCCAGTTGTTGACGTTAAATTCGACAATGGCCAATTACCAGCAATCTATAACGCTTTAACAGTTAAGATTGAACGTCCTAATGAAGAACCAACAATTCTTGCATTAGAAGTTGCGCTTCATTTAGGTGATGATTCTGTTCGTACAATTGCGATGTCATCTACTGATGGCTTACAACGTGGAGCAGAAGTAACAGACTTAGGAAAAGCTATCTCAGTACCAGTTGGTGAAGTTACACTAGGTCGTGTATTCAACGTACTTGGAGAAGTAATTGACTTAGGTGAAGAGATTCCTGCAGACGCACGTCGTGATTCAATTCACCGTGAAGCACCAACTTTCGAGAATCTTTCAACTACAGTTGAAATTCTTGAAACAGGTATCAAAGTAGTAGACTTACTTGCACCATATATCAAAGGTGGTAAAATCGGTCTATTCGGTGGTGCCGGTGTAGGTAAAACTGTATTAATCCAAGAATTAATCAACAATATCGCACAAGAGCACTCTGGTATCTCTGTATTCGCTGGTGTAGGTGAGCGTACTCGTGAAGGGAACGACTTATTCTTCGAAATGAGCGATTCAGGCGTTATCAAGCAAACAGCAATGGTATTCGGTCAAATGAACGAGCCACCTGGTGCACGTATGCGTGTTGCTTTAACTGGTCTTACAATGGCGGAATACTTCCGTGATGAGCAAGGTCAAGACGTACTTTTATTCATCGACAATATCTTCCGTTTCACACAAGCAGGTTCTGAGGTTTCTGCCCTATTAGGTCGTATGCCTTCTGCGGTAGGTTACCAACCAACACTTGCAACTGAAATGGGTAAACTACAAGAGCGTATCACATCTACGAACAAAGGATCTGTAACTTCTATTCAAGCGATTTATGTACCAGCCGATGACTATACTGACCCGGCTCCGGCTACAACTTTTGCCCACTTAGATGCAACAACTAACCTTGAGCGTAAATTATCTGAGATGGGTATCTACCCTGCGGTTGACCCATTAGCTTCGACTTCTCGTGCATTATCACCTGAAATCGTAGGCGCTGAGCACTACGCAATTGCTACTGGTGTACAACGTACAATCCAACGTTACCGTGAATTACAAGATATCATTGCAATCTTAGGTATGGATGAGTTATCTGATGAAGATAAACAAACAGTAGAACGTGCTCGTCGTATTCAATTCTTCTTATCACAAAACTTCCACGTAGCGGAACAATTCACTGGTCAAAAAGGTTCTTATGTACCTGTAAAAGAAACTGTTCGTTCATTCAAGGAAATCCTTGATGGCAAATGGGATCACCTACCAGAAGATGCTTTCCGTCTAGTTGGTTCAATTGATGAAGTAGTTGAAAAAGCGAAAAGCATGGGCGTAGAGGTTTAATACTAGGGACGAGGAGGAAAAAATATGAAGACAGTTCTAGTCAATATTGTCACTCCCGACGGCCCAGTATACGATTCTGAAGTATCAATGGTAATCGCTAAAACAACTTCAGGAGAAATCGGTGTTCTTGCAGGCCATATTCCAATGGTTGCTCCACTTGCAATTGGTGCAGTGAAGCTTAAAAAAGAAAACGGTTCGACTGATATTGTTGCTGTAAGCGGTGGTTTCATTGAAGTTCGTCCAGAAAAAATCTCAATTTTAGCGCCGTCTGCTGAAATTGCTGAAAGCATCGATGTTCAACGTGCTAAAGAAGCCGTTAAACGTGCTGAAGGACGTCTTCAAAGTAAACAAGACAACATTGATTTCAAACGTGCTGACCTAGCATTAAAACGTGCGTTGAATCGTATCAACGTTCATGAGGGTAATATCTAATTCATTTTTAACGGGCAGATGTCGCATCTGCCCGTTTTTTAAGGTGAATAAATATATTGAGGGAGAAATGGAGGATGCTACATGGAAATATATGAAGCGATTGGACAAGAAGCTTTATTGGGTATTTTATCTCACCTATTTTTTATTGCTATTACTTTTTACGCCTTACAAGCTTTTATGATTGAAAAACTATTTAAAAAAAATCGAGTTTTTCAAATTCAGCTCATTTATATTTTACTTAGTATTGCGATTGGCTCAGCAGTATCAAATTTCTTTCTTCAAATATCTAGCTGGTCAGGCAAACTCCCTTATTTATTTTAAAGAATTTGTTTCTTTCATAAATTTATAGGTCTACATGCTTCAAAGGACTTTATAATACCATTTGTGTGGCCCTTTGAACTATGTAAAAAGACGCTAATACATTAAATTCTTATGAATTTCACGCTATTAGCTACCAAGATAGCCATTGATAAATGTACGATAATAGGTGCCCGCCACTTCATTTTTTATAGAAAAAAGTGAAAAGTTGTTTTTTATTCATATATCTTTGGGTATGTATTAGAAGCGAACGGGTTATTGGTCATTCACAAAAAAAATTTAGCAGCGTACAATAAATAAATAGCAAAAAATCTAATAATAGCTTAAAATAGTGATTTGGACGCTTGAACGAGCGTTAGAAAAGTTGTACTATAGAGTTGTTTGTTTACTGATTATGACATTATACTTCTTCATTAAAATAAAAATTTGGTAGGTTAATAGATTGAATTCGGAGGGACATAGGGTGGATAAAATAATAGTGACTGGCGGCCAAAAACTACAGGGAAAAGTACGTGTAGAGGGCGCAAAAAATGCAGTGTTACCAATCCTTGCAGCAGCTTTACTTGCTTCAAAAGGAGAAAATGTAATTAAAGAAGTCCCTAATTTAGCAGACGTCTTTACAATAAATGAAGTACTTAAAAGTTTAAACGCAGCAGTTACATATATACCTGAAGATAATGCCGTATATATAGATGCAACAAAAGAACTTTCAAGTGAAGCACAATTTGAATTTGTTAGTAAAATGCGTGCATCTATTTTAGTAATGGGATCTCTACTTGCTCGTAATGGCTATGCGCGTGTAGCACTTCCTGGAGGCTGTGCAATTGGATCACGTCCGATTGAATTACACTTAAAAGGCTTTGAAGCAATGGGTGCAAAAATTTCATTTGGCCATGGCTATGTTGAGGCGAAGACAGAGGGTCGCTTAAAAGGGGCTAATGTGTATTTGGATTTCCCAAGTGTTGGGGCGACTGAAAATATTATGACAGCTGCATCTTTAGCTGAAGGGACAACTGTAATTGAAAATGCAGCGAAAGAGCCTGAAATCGTGGATCTTGCAAACTTTATTAATAGTATGGGTGGCCGTGTAATCGGTGCGGGGACAAATACGATTCGTATTGAAGGAGTCGATACATTATATGGAGTAGAGCATCATATTATTCCTGACCGTATTGAAGCTGGTACATTTATGGTGGCAGCAGCTATTACTAGAGGAGATGTGGTGATTGAAAACGCAGTCCCTGAGCATATGACTGCTTTAATAGCTAAAATGCGTGAGATGGGCGTAGAAATTACTGAGTTGGATGAAGGAATCCGTGTACGAGTTCCTCAAACACTAAAAGCAGTTGATATCAAAACAATGCCACATCCTGGTTTCCCAACAGATATGCAATCACAAATGATGGCATTAATGCTTACTGCTGAAGGTACGAGTATTATTACAGAAACGGTATTCGAAAACCGTTTTATGCATGTTGAGGAGTTCCGTCGCATGAATGCTGGTGCTAAAATAGAGGGACGTTCTGTGTTTATCGAGGGGCCTGTGAATCTTCAGGGAGCTGAGGTAATGGCAACGGATTTACGAGCTGCGGCTGCATTAATTTTAGCGGGTCTTGTATCTGAAGGAATGACACGTGTCACAAAACTTCATCATTTAGATCGTGGTTATGTTGATTTCCATGGAAAGTTAGCATCTCTTGGTGCTAATATTGAACGTATTACAGAAGAAGTAGTGACAATTGAAGATGTAACAGTTGAATTGCCTACAAACTAAATAGATTTTAAAACCCTTTGCTTTTTATGCAGAGGGTTTTTGTTTTCTCATAACTACAAGAAATCTAGCATATTATTCCTTATGAAAAAATGGATGATTAGTATAGGTGTCATTTGCTTGATTGGGGCATTATATATGCTTCCTTTAGTAGGGTTTAGTGAAAGACAAGAGGCTATCATACCTCAAGCTAGTGATAAGAATGCTTGTGAAATATTTATAGAAGTGGAGGGGCAAGAAGAAAAAATCCCTTTGGAAACGTATATTACAGGGGTAGTTGCTGCAGAAATGCCCGTTTCTTTTAAAAAAGAGGCACTGAAGGCACAAGCTATTGCAGCACGCACATATGCGTTGAAAACGACAAATTACGGTAAAATTGCGATCGCCCCAACCGTGGCAAAGCAAGTCTTCTATGATGAAGAACAGAGAAAGGCGAATTGGGCTAGCAATTTCCTGGGAAATGAAAAGAAAATTGTCGAAGCTATTAATGAAACACAAGGACAAGTTATTCTTTATAATAATGAATTGATTACAGCTATGTTTCATTCAACAAGCAATGGAAAAACAGAAAGTGCTTATGGATATGGTGGAAATGATATACCATATTTGCAAAGTGTTGCAAGTATATCTGATCAATCATCTCCTAAGTTTGAGGCTGAGCAAGAATGGACTTTAGCTCAATGGAATAAGCTCTGGCCTATACAATGGCAACCTAGTGATTTTAATCGTATGCAGTTATTTTATAATGATTCTGGGCGAGTAGAACGTTTACAGCTAGGGAATAATGTCTGGACAGGGAGAGAGGTAAGAACGCTCCTTGGTATTCCATCAACTGATTTCACAATCATCTTTAATGCTAATAAAAGAAAGGTTCAAGTGAAAACTCAAGGTTATGGGCATGGAGTGGGCATGAGTCAATATGGAGCTGAGGCAATGGCAAATGAAGGGAAAACAGCTGCCGAAATTTTACACTATTATTATCAAGATATTGAAATAAAAAAAATAGATGCATGTTTAAAATAACTTCTAGTTGTTCACACTGCAACTAGAGGTGATGAAAATGAGAGAGGATAAAAATAACAAAGCTTCTCAAAACCAAGATCCAAATCAAAAGGAAAATGGCCAATTACAAAAGAAACCGTGGTTTTGGCCAGTAGTTTACACAGGTGGTGCACTTGTTCTAGCAGGATTATTATTTGGTTACAATAGTCTCGTATCAAAAGTAGAAGAGGCTCCTTTACCAGACTTAGCTGAAGTAGATCCAGGTCCTGTAGTGGAAACGAATGCACGAACAGAAAACATGATGTATCCATTCAAAGAAGAGAATTTTAGTAAAGTACAAGTCTTACAAGAATTTTACGAGTTAGAGGCAAATGAAGAGTCTCGTGAAAATGCACTAATGGTATTTAATCAAACATTTACTACATCTTCTGGAATCTCTATTGCTATGAATGGTGAAGAATTTGAAGTACTAGCTGCAATGAGTGGTAAAGTACTAGAGGTAAAACTAGACGCATTTACAGGCAATAAGATCGTGATCGAACATCCAAATGGTATGCAGACACATTATAGCTCTGTGAAGGATATCGCTGTTAAAGAAGGCGAAGAGGTTACACAAGGTCAAGCATTAGGAAAAGCGACGGACAACGAGTGGAATCAAGCTGCTGGCGTCCATATGCATTTCGAAATTCTTGAAAACGGAAAATATATCAATCCGAAAAAATTACTAGCTTTTTAATGAGAAAAGCTAGTAACGCATAAAAAGTCAGCATTTTATCAAGAAAATGCAAAACGTGTTCTGAATAGCTTTGTCCTCACATAAGGTGAAGAAATGCGCAAATGTGCATCTGATTGCCAAAGCATTTTGTGAAATTGTGTGGAAAGGACGAAGAACGTGCATGAGCACATTCGGAAGCGCTGCATACGCCTCGGTGAATTACTGATTGAGACGCGTGAGACTGTGCGTGTCCTCGCGAAAATGACTGGTTATTCAAAAAGTACGGTGCACAAGGATTTAACAGAGCGATTACCAACAATTCATGAAGGATTAGCTGACCAAGTGAAAGAAATACTCGCCTACCATAAGGCCGTACGTCATATTCGCGGAGGAGAAGCAACGAAAAACAAGTGGAAAGAAAGAGCGAGTCAAGAATGATTCGTTCTTTTTTGTTGTGTTGGACAAACATAAGTGATGATTTTCTAAGGAATAGTAATTCTATATTATAGCCGTTCACTGCGTAAAAAGAAAACAGTCTTATTCACTAAATTTAGGTGAAATTACCAATAGAATATGATAAAATATTCTAGATAAAGAGATAAAATGAACGTTATGTAGTTGGAACTGGCGGGAAGGAGAAATTATAAAATGTTTTCGAAAGATATTGGCATTGACTTAGGGACTGCGAACGTATTAATCCACGTTAAAGGGAAAGGGATTGTCCTCAATGAACCATCTGTTGTGGCGATCGATAAAAAGACAAATAAAGTATTAGCGGTAGGGGAAGAAGCCCGCCAAATGGTAGGGAGAACGCCAGGCAATATCACAGCTATTCGTCCACTAAGAGACGGAGTCATTGCTGATTTTGATGTGACAGAGGCGATGTTAAGACATTTCATCAATAAATTAAACGTAAAAGGATTTTTGGCGAAACCACGCATATTAATTTGCTGTCCAACGAATATTACAAGTGTTGAACAAAAGGCAATTCGTGAAGCTGCTGAAAAATCTGGTGGTAAAAAAGTATATTTAGAGGAAGAGCCAAAAGTAGCAGCAATAGGTGCTGGAATGGATATTTTCCAACCAAGTGGAAATATGGTAGTCGATATCGGGGGCGGAACAACAGATATCGCAGTTCTATCAATGGGTGATATCGTAACAAGTGAATCCATTAAAGTAGCAGGCGATGTGTTTGATAACGATATTTTGCAATATATTAAAAAAGAATATAAATTGCTAATTGGTGAACGTACTGCAGAGGCAATCAAAATGACAATTGGTACAGTTTTCAAAGGTAGTCGCAATGATACGATGGATATTCGTGGCCGTGATATGGTAACGGGTTTACCACGTACAATTACAATTGAGTCTGAAGAAATTGAACGTGCACTACATGAATCAGTAGCCATGATTGTCCAGTCAGCTAAAAATGTCTTAGAAAAAACACCACCTGAACTATCAGCCGATATCATTGATCGTGGAGTGATTATAACTGGTGGTGGTGCATTATTACATGGAATGGACCAGCTATTAATAGAAGAGCTAAAGGTACCTGTTTTCATTGCAGAGAGACCTATGGATTGTGTAGCCATTGGTACAGGTATCATGCTTGAAAATATTGATCGTGTGCCAGCATCCTTATAAAATTAAAATGAGGTGATTTCTTTGTTTAAAGGATTTTATACAGTTGCAACAGGTATGATCACGCAACAAAGAAGAACAGAATTACTTACCAATAATTTATCAAATGCGAATACACCAGGATTTAAGGCAGATCAATCTACGATTCGCTCATTCCCAGATATGCTAATGTCTAGCATTGGTAAAACAAATGCTCCTGCTCACCAACAAGCCGGCGCTGAATATATGAGTCAAGTAGGAGCTTTAAATACAGGGACATATTTACAAGAAACATTGCCAAATTACATACAAGGCCAAATCTATAACACTGATTTTACAACAGATATGGCATTGATTAATGGAAACTTACCACAAAATGAAGATGGTGTTACGGGTTCAATTTTCTTCCGACTAGAACATCCTGCTGGTGGTGAGGCTTACACACGTAATGGTAATTTCACATTAGATGGGCAAGGCTATTTAGTTAATGGTCAAGGATTATATGTACTAAATGATGCTGGGCAACGTATCCAGCTACCAAATGATGATTTCCGATTAGATGAAAGTGGCGCTATCTTTGTAAATAATCAACAAGTGGCTCGTGTTGGTGTATCATTTGCTGCTAATCCGAACATGCTACAAAAACAAGATAATGGCCTTATTCGTACAGAAAATGGTGAGAACTTGCCAACAGCTTATGGAGCGAATGGTGTTTCCTTTACACTACGTCAAAACTTTTTAGAAGGTTCGAACGTAGATTCTGGTCGCACAATGACAGATTTAATGACTGCCTACCGTGCATTTGAAGCAAATCAAAAAGTATTACAAGCTTATGATCGTAGCATAGAGAAGGCTGTGAATGAAATCGGAAAAATTTAATGGGCGAACAGGAGGCTTTTATCAATGCTACGTACAATGATTACAGCTACAAACACAATGGGGCAACTACAAAACAAACTGGATACAATTAGTAATAACATTGCTAACAGTAATACAACGGGCTATAAAACAAAGGAAGCATCCTTTAATGAATTACTTTATCAGCAATTTAATAATGATAAGCAGGATCGCGCAGAACGACAAACACCTGTTGGTATTCGCTATGGATCTGGTGCAATGGTTGGCCAAATTAAATCCAATGAAAAGCAAGGTTCATTACAAACAACTAATCGTGATTTAGACTTAGCTTTCACAAAAGCGAAACAATATTTCAATATTTTGATGCCAGATGGTGAAAATGGAACTGAAACAGTGTATACTCGACAAGGTGACTTTTATTTATCTCCATTGAATAATGGAACAGTTATGCTTGTAACAGCAGAGGGTTATCCAGTAGCTAATGCTGCAGGACAAGCTATTACATTACCCGACACAGTTCAAAAGTTTGCTGTTCGAGATGGTGGCGTATTAGAAGCATCTTATCCAAATGGGGATATTATTCGTACGGATTTAGCTGTAACAGAATTCCAAAAGCCGCAATTAATGGAGCATGTTGCCGGTTCTTATATGGGATTACCTAATAATTTAGCTGAACTTGGCTATACGCAGGCGGAAGTTTTGACAGAGCTTGTGGGAGCCAACCGTCAGCAAATTGGCATGCAAAGTGGTACACTAGAAATGTCCAATGTTAACCTCTCGAAAGAAATGACAGAACTCATTCAAACACAACGTTCTTATCAATTCAACGCAAGAGCGGTGACATTAGCAGATCAAATGCTTGGACTAATTAATGGCATTCGATAGCAAGTTATCCAAAAACGCATAGTAAGGAATGAAGAGGAGTACAATCTATGACAAACGATTCACGTCGACGTTCTGTGCCGACACAAGAAACCGATACGCAACCGCAACCAGAAAAGAAAGAACGCCGCTCGACTGGAGAGCAACGCGAGGTTCGATGGGTGCAAATCCGACTGATTCCGATTTGGTTACGCATTGTAATTGTTCTCATTTTAGTCGTTGTTGCCGCAGCATTAGGCGCAATGTTTGGCTTTAGCGTTATTGGAGAAGGCAATGCTATGGATATTTTTAAACGAGAAACATGGCAGCATATATTTGATATTATGAATGGTAAAGAATAACATTATTCTTTACCTTACTTTGTGTATACATACTTAATTTTTGAGGGGGAAATGACATGTTATCTGCAGAACAAATTCAAGCAATTTTACCACACCGCTATCCTTTTTTATTCGTAGATCGCATCATTGAATTAGAAGAAGGGAAGCGTGCAGTAGGATTAAAAAACGTTTCAATCAACGAAGATTTTTTTAATGGGCACTTCCCAGGTTATCCAGTTATGCCGGGTGTGTTAATTGTGGAAGCTTTAGCTCAAGTAGGTGGAGTGGCTTTATTAAATGCTGAAGAATTTAAGGGTCGTTTAGCATTTTTAACGGGTGTTGATAATTGTCGTTTCAAGCGTCAAGTCGTACCTGGCGACCAACTTAAATTGGAAGTAGAATTTGTAAAACTTCGTGGCGCAATGGGTAAAGGTCATGGTGTAGCAACTGTAGATGGAGAACTTGTATGTGAAGCCGATATTCTATTTGCCATTGGGCCTGAACAGCCTAAACAAGCTTAATTTGCATTTGTAGACCAAAAGATATAAAATAGATAAAGTCAAGTCAAAAATTGATTAGTAGGTTCATAAATTGCGATGGTAAATAAGCGATTGTGAATTGAAATAGATGTAATTTTTAGGTTTTACAAACGTAGGAGGATTATTAAGATGTATAAGGAATTGTCTTCAGGTATTAAAATTAGCATTACTCGTTCGATTTCAACATCTTTTGAAACATACTTAGCAAGTATTGGTTGGGATGAAGAGCGCTTTTCCATGGAAGACTTCATTGCAAACTGGCAGACTTATTTTCAGGAGAATGCCGCGTGGATCGAAAAAATCCCTGCTGATACATTGATGAGCGCACAGTTTCATGAAGAAATGGCACAAAAAATCGATGAGGTTATTGCCAAAATTTTAAATGAAGAACCAACAGCACAGCAAGTCGAAACAATCGAGGCATTGCAAAAAGAGCTAGGCACAAACTATAGCTACGACTGTAAAGCAGAGGCAGCATATATTGAACAGTTATTAAAAGAAAAACAAAAATAGTTTGTACAAAAATCGGATAGTTCCCTCCTTTCTCGGGCAATCTATGTAGGATCACAAATACAGTTGATGTATTTGATGACATAGTACCCAAGAAAGGAGGTTTTTTACTATGTGGAAAATGTCATTTTTAACCATCATTCTTGCAACTGCATTCCTTGGAGGTTGTAACTGGGGAAATAATGCAGTAGAAGATCACCCTGTTCGAGAAGTCGAGAATGACGTACGTCGAGGAGTCGACGATGTCGAAGACGCATTAGATCCGAATAATCGTGATGATGCATACAATCGCAATAATGTGAATGGGAATGGTGTAGATCGAGGTACTGTTAACGATAATACAACATTACCTGAAGCAACAACACCTGGTTCAAATGCCGATATGAACGGCACAAACGGCTATGACAACACACCAAATGCAAACGGTGTAAATGGTGTTGAACGTAATGACAACATGAACGGTAACAATAAAAATGATGTTGTCGACGATAAAGTAAACAACACTGAAAAATACCGTGATGGTATGAACAACCGATAACATAAAAAGAGTGTTTCCTCTGCGGAAAACACTCTTTTTTCAATTTAGAGGAAAGCGAAGTGAATACCCGCGGTAGCAGACCTAATACTAGCGGAAGCAGAGTAAGTACCCGCGAAAACAGAGTGAATACCAGCGGAAGCAAAGCGAATACCCGCGAAAGCAGGGTGAATACCTAAAAGCTAAGCAAAACCCCCATCAAAAAAAATTCTTCATATGCTCCAGTAAATTTTCTGGTAAATGGTAAACACGATTCTTATAGGTACCGGTATATGGAAACTGAAACTTCCGTAGCAATCGAGTAGCTGCATCGTTAGAATTAATTCTAAAAAACGCTCGTAACTGTTTATTGGTAATAGAATGACTAATCAATAACCGATAATCAAGCATAGCCTCTGTGAAAATTTCTATACTTCTATAATGACAAAATGAACATTTCCAAATGCCACGATGGAAGTACATATTATTTTGATAGGTACATTTTGGACAAAGAACACCGTGTCGAAATCGTGATGGGGCAATTGATGTATGAATCTGAGGAATAATTTGTTTAGAAAGTAGTAGGTGCACTAATTGGGTTAATTGATTATCCATTAATTTTTTAGGGTGCTTTTTAAAAAGCGACTGGAGATACTTATGAAGTCCGGATGCATGAAAAATGGGAAGAGTACTAGTTGAATTGACGATGATTGTGGAAGGATTTGCTATAACAACAGCCCCTTCAACAGGAAGGGAATAACTTGTAATCAGATTTTTAAGAAATCCCATATGACGCTCAGTTTGAGTAAGAGCATTTGGAAATCCTTCAACAGTACCATCAACCCTTGTGCGTGTGCATTGATGTGTGTGTTGATCAAATTCAAGACGACCATGTATGTTTTTGATTTCTACAACCAACATAAAATGGGGACAAATAAAAAGCTATCAATCTGATGCAGATGTTGAGCCGTGTTCATAAGACATAAATTATGTAAAACAAAAAAGGTATTTGGATATATTAATTCATGCCATACGCGATCAACCTTTTGCTCGCCAGCAAACCCTGCATCTAGTCGACGATACTGCTCTTGATAATAATGAAATTCTACATCATCCTTTAAAAGACGCCTCATCAAAGCCTCAAGCCATAATAATTTTAAAGGCTTCTTCCTTATAGCAACCACCAAATGTAACCCTCCTTTTTTAAATTGTATTGTACAAAAAAATTACTGCTTGTCCAATAAAAAAAACGATGCAAAATTCGCATCGTCAGTCATTTTTTAATTTTGGTCGCTTTTTCATATCTTGTGTAAAGCGATCCAGTAAATCCTCTAAAGAAACACCCTCAGCAAGTAGCTCGGAAAGTAATTGTTCTGCATATTTTGATCGTTTAATTTTAAGCGTACCTTTTAATAGTACTGAAACATGATCACCGATATCTTCAACAGTATGTACGATCACCTGAAAAGGAGCGGGTTCATTATCTGGGAATGAAATAACTGCACGTACATTGAAGACTGTAGCATTCGCTAAGAGCTCATCAAAGGTTGAGCGATATTGTTTTTCCATAAACAATTCAAGTACCCAAGATTGATGGCTATTTTCCTGATTAATAATGATGCCATCGATTAAAGGGAATGGTTGCACGCCATCTTTCGTGACAAGGTCAAAGGAAAGCATTTTAAAGGTTTTCAATATGTATATTCCTCCTAAGTCTGTCATTCTTTTAGTATAACACATGAGACAGCTGTTGTTTGTGATGCGCACCTGTGACGGTTTTTCAAAAACTGTGAAATTGCAGATTTCATGGAATAGCATTTGCCATTACAGCCTAAAGCATTCAGCTAGAAAATTAATAAAAAATAGAAAAATAAAAATGCCGATTTACCCAATTTATGCACAAAAACTGAAGGAAATTAACAATATTGATTTTTGCGAATACCGGAATCATTTTGTAAGATGAGAGCAATCAAAAGCAAAGGAGGTGAATGAATGAATCAAGTCGGATTGGTTGGAAGGTTTACAAAAGACCCTGTGTTACGTTACTTATCTGGAAATCGTGTGCAAACTCATTTCTCACTAGCCATTAATCGTAATTTTAAAAACAATCAAGGGGAAGTAGATACAGATTTTGTTTTCTGTACAGCTTGGGGAAGGCTTGCAGAGAATATCGTTAAATATTGCGGTAAAGGTTCATTAATCGGTGCCACTGGCCGTATTCAAACAAGGTCATTTGTAAATGAGGAAAGCACTAAGATTTTTATGACAGAGATAGTGGTTGAGGATGTTAGATTTTATCAACTTAAACAAAGAGATAGTGACGAAGCAGTTACTATACCGCCACAGCCACCGAATGAACAGGAACACTTAAAGGATTTTGTTTTACCTTAGCAAGTATAGCTTACATACGGGGCAAGAGAACATTCATTGTCTGATCCGCCATTCTCCTTATATTTCTTGCACCGTAACAAACAGAAAGGAATGATGTGGAACACAAATAAAAAACATTGCTGAAGACCGCACAGCAATGGAATTTTCAACACAACTAAATACAAATGATGAAGTAAGTAGGGAAAAGAAGTAGCAAGTTCCACTAAAAGCGCCAAGAACTATTTGCTCTTGGCGCATCTCATTATTATATATCTAATGTTATTAAATCGCGGAGTTCTTGATCTTCTAACTCGGTCAACCACTGGCTTGATTGAATAAGCTCTTCTGATAATGCAGATTTCTGCACCAGCATCTTATCAATTTTTTCCTCGATCGTGCCAATTGTCACAAACTTATGGACCTGCACAAATTGTGTCTGTCCGATTCGATATGCTCGATCGGTCGCTTGGTTTTCAACAGCAGGATTCCACCAGCGATCTGCATGTAAAACATGATTAGCTGCTGTTAAATTAAGTCCTGTTCCACCAGCTTTCAAAGAAAGGATAAATATAGGGAAATCTCCTGCCTGGAAAGCCTCTACTAAGCGGTCTCGCTGCTGCTTAGGCATGGCACCAGTTAAAAATGGTGCATCTACATTATATATTTCACTAAAGCAATGTTGTAGCAATTGTCCCATTCCAATGTATTGTGTAAAGATGAGACATTGCTCGCCATTGTCCACAATCTCAGCTGCCATTTGTACAATGCGTTCTAGCTTAGTCGAACGTGCAAGCATTGTTTCGGCATCCTCGAAAGGTTCCTTTAAATATAAGGCAGGATGATTACATAGTTGCTTTAATTTACTGAGCATCTTTAAGACGCGACCCTTTTTTTGAAAGCCTGTTAACTGCTCCAGCTGATCAAGCGTCTCTAAAATATAGCCCTCATAGAGTGAAGCTTGCTCTGTTGTTAATGGACAATATTCATTCGATTCTAGCTTATCTGGTAAGTTAAGCTGTAAATGTGGATCTCGCTTTGTACGACGCAATAAAAATGGCTGAATTTTAGCTCGAAGCTTCTGCTTATGCGACTCTGATTCGTCCCGTTCAATAGGCAAAATAAATTCTTCATTGAAGCGACCGAAGCTACCTAGATAGCCCTTATGAATGAAATCAAAAATAGCCCATAACTCAGATAAACGATTTTCTACAGGTGTCCCAGTGAGAGCAATGTGATGGTCACCTAGCAATTTACGAATGGCTTTTGATTGTAATGTTTGCATATTTTTTATATTTTGGGCTTCATCGAGTACCACCGTTGCCCAATCGATATTCTGTAAAAATTCAGTATCCTGTGACACAGTACCATAGGTTGATAAAATGACATGTGGTCTTTCTGCTGTCACTAGCTGTTTAAACTCTTCATCCTTTGCTCGATTTGCTTGATAATGCGTATGCACAATCAGGGAAGGAGCAAATCGAGCAAGTTCTTTTTGCCAGTTCCCAAGCACTGAAGTGGGACAAATAATGATAGATGGTTTTGTGTAATCAGTTGATGACTCATAAATATGAAGCAAATAGGTAATCAATTGAACCGTTTTTCCAAGGCCCATATCATCAGCTAGACATGCACCGAAACCTTGTTGGCGCATAAAGACTAACCATTCAAAGCCCTCTAATTGATAAGGGCGTAATTCGGTTTGTAGAGACAATGGAATCGAGACGGCAGGCAAGCCTTTCTTCTCCAAAAGTTGCTCCATGTATGCTTTTAATGATTGTTGTATTTCCAATGCAAAGATTGGATCATCTCTCAGTGCATCATCTGCATCTTCTTCCTCAAGAGGGGCAGACAAGTCTTCTGGTAACTCTCTAAATAATAATTCTCGAACAGTCCAACTTTCTTCTTCTGCTTGTTGCATCAATTCACGCATTTCTTGCATCCAATTGGCATCTACTCGGAACCATTCAGTACCAATACGAATAAATTCACGTTTCTCATCCACAAGTTTTTTAAATTGCTCAGCTGAAATCGTTTGTCCGTTCATAGAAAACTGCCATTTAAACGTTAAAATATCATCTAAACCTGCTACCTTCCTTGTGGAAACATTACTGGTTGTCACGCGTACTCGAATTTTGGATTGTTTTAAATCCTTTAGCCATGCTGGCAATACAACATCAAAACCAAGTGCCTGCAATCTAGCAAGATCCTCACGTAAAAAAGAGCGAACTTCTAAATCTTCCAGTGTCACACGAATAAAGATATCACTATTGATTGTATCGATGGATAGAAGTTCTACAATTTGCTGTTGTTGCTGCGTAATTTCAGTCGCGAACATTCGCCACTTTGTAGGTAGTGCTTCTTCAATAGGTAAGGATTGTTTACGTATAGCAGGTGTCCAGTAGTTTTTGGTTGTAGCAGTGCTTAGGACCGTTTCTAATAACCATACATCGGCATCTTCTTCTGGCTCACTTAATCGTAAAGAGACGGAAACAGCTCCAGCTTGACGAGCTTGATCCAAAGGCCAGCCGCCACGTAGGAAAAAGGGTAGTAACTTTGGTAAATCAGCTAGTATTAGCCCAACCTGTGAAAGCTTCTGCTGTACAGCCGTTTCCAATAATGCTGAATCGATATGATCAATAGGGAAAGTTAATGATGAAAAATCATCTGCAATCACAGCATGTGACCAAAGTGATGGCTCTTGCCAGTATGCTTGTAATGCATAAACTTTATTTAACCATTTTATACTTTCTTCATTTGCACCAATCCAATTAATGAAGGGGTGCTGGAAGCTTGTTGAAAAAATATCTAGTAACTCAGCCGTAGAAACTTCAATCGTAAAATCAGCCCGATTTGTTAATAATCCATAAACATTTGCCTCATAAGTAAAGAATAGCGAAGAAATTAATGTATCAACATCGATTGCTGTACCATTTGCAGTAAAACCCTGCAACGTAAAATATCCTTCCCGAGCTACTTCGATACGGAGCTGTTGTGTTTTGGAAAAAGGGGAAGGAGCATTTATTGTCATCATACTAAGTTTCCTTTCTCAATTTCTTCTTGTAACGCACGTAGTCGTTTATATTCTGCACGAATGGTTTGCATATATGTTTCAAAATAAGCTGCTTTGCCAGCTCGCTTTGCAGCGCTACGCATACTTTTCCAAATACGCACAGCCTGTTTATAATTTAAGCGTGATTTTTGTGCAATTTCAGCCATTGCGTAGACATGATATAAAGGTAAAACAGTTGCAGGTTCAACCTGTAATACATCCTTTAATCCACACATTTCTAAGTAGGAGAGGGATGATGGGTTTAGTTGATGTAGAGCGGCCCATTCCCGATAGTGACCTTTTTTAATTAAAAAACTTGAGAAGGGCTGTAGTCCATACACACCAAAGGCACTGTAAAGCATTGCTTCCTCTTCCTCCGTAAGCTGAATCTCGTCAAATAAAAGTTGAAATTGCCTTACGTATTGGGCACGCTGAACGACTGGAACGACCTCCTGTAGAAATACTTCTGTCAAAGGTAAAATTGCTCGTAAAATGATTGCTAATGAATAGGACTCTCCAGCACGTTGAGCAAAAGTAGCTAGTTCAAACAAATCCTGCATTTGTGGTAAATCAATCTGTGCCAAATTTTCAAGCAATAAATCCTCTTTCTGTAATAGCACATAAAATAATAATTTTAACGATTGTAGAGAAATTTCTGTTGAAGGTTTATCAAGATTATCTATAAATGCCAATTCATGTTCACGACGAGGCTTCTCATAAAAAAGCACTGCCCATAGTAGCATGTATAGACGAAGGCGATTGGCGAAAAGCCCTTGTCTTTCTAATAAAAATTCTCTTACTAGCTCTTGGATGGCATCATAAAATGGATCTGTCGCAAATAGTCGTGATCGATTAGAAAGCTCTGTAAGAATGCTCTCAAAAGATTGCGTGCTTTGCTCGATAAAATATTTCATATAAGGTGAATCTAACGAATGTCCAGTTGTTTCATTTAAATGCCGCCATATTGAATTAAAAATGGCTAGTTCCATATAGAGCTTATAAAGAGGTTGCCATTCACGCTCAAAGGGCATATGTCGACGAAGTCGCTCCAAAGCATCGGTTCTTACAGCGGAAAGCCCATAGCCTTCTAGTATGCGGCCAGGTGGTAATAATCGTTTCATCACCTCATCCACCATCATCGACCAGCTTTGCGGGCTGCGTTCATCTGCTAAAGTTTTTAATTGAACTGATTTTTGTGCACGCCAAGCACTCGACCAATTTTGAACCGAATCAAAATATTGGTAGAGAGCGAGTAAAGCACCTACTTGATGTCGACACCATTTTGCTTGAGGACAGCTACAATGTAGCTCTTCCTTTGAAAAATCAATTTCAACAGAAGCGGGTCTGACATCTTGAACACTTGCATATAATATAGAACTTGCTCCATTAAATCGTTCAAAAACAATGGATTTATTCCTTACTGAAAAGACAGCACGGCGCACTAGTTCCTCATCTTCGGTAGAGGATGGATGTAACCCTTGTTCAGCTTCTTTTAATTTAGTCAGCACAAATGCTTGATGTTCCTTAGCTAATTGCGATATAGACAATGCCATAACCTCACTCCTTTCATCTTGTATGGCTATAGTTAACATTGTTAATTGTAAAAAGGAAAAAAAGACTGTCCTTCCATTATACGATTAAAATGCAGTAATGATAAGCTGAATGATCAGAAAGAAAAAAATGAGTTAAAGATAGTTAACAAGGCTTTTGATTTGTGTTAAAATCTGAATAATCAGATAACTAGGGAGGGATGAATGATGATGCAAGTTCAATACATGAAGCCGTTTTACACAAAAGTTACTGGAGATAAATTACGTCTCGTATTTGCTTATCAATATTTCTCTATTTTAAAAGAGAATGAGATTTTCCATTTCATTCCCATAGAAGGTAAAGAGATGATCATCAACATGAAGACACAGCAGATTGAAAATTTATCTGAGGTTTTTGTTTTCCAAAAAGGAAATCGCTTTATTCGGTTACCACTTTATCAACTATTGCTTATTACCAATGTTCATGAGCATTTAGCACCAATACTTGAAAGCGCTACACCAAAGCAACAAATTCAAATGGTTTCTACTGTGACGGTTGGCGAAATCGATCAGCTTATTGCAGAGCTAGAGGAGAAAAATTTGGATCATTTGATTGATCAGGCATTACTAGAGAATGATAAAGAACTCTTTTTCGAATTGCTACAGCAAAAGAGCCATCAACTTGGGGGTTTCAAAATTGAATAGATGGAATGTCCAGTAAGCACCTACTTATCATAAATGACAAGCAGGTGCTTTTATTATGTAGGTAATCCACTATAAAATGTTAAAAACGCATAAAAAATTAGAAACCATTTCCAATATTAAGGTCAATAGATGAGATGTTGGACCGATATAAAAACAAGAAGGTGGTGAAATCATGCTTGGTAAGTGGTCAGCAACAGGGATGGCAATCCTGAATAATATGAATCGTCATTATGGGACGATGAGTAAAGCCATGCTACGAATTTCTTCGGGATATCGAATTAATAGTGCAGCGGACGATCCAGCTGGACTGGCGATTTCTGAAAAAATGCGTGCTCAAATTCGTGGCTTGAATATGGCAGCTAAGAATATACAGGATGGTATTTCGCTTGTGCAGACGGCAGAAGGGGCACTGAATGAGACACATGCCATGATTCAGCGTATGCGTGAGTTAGCAGTGGAGGCAGTCAATGATACATTAACAGATGATGATCGTAAAAAATTAGATTTGGAATTTCAGGAATTAAAAAAGGAAATCCAGCGCACATCAACCGATACAGAATTTAATACGAAGACATTACTTAACGGGGATTATGAAACAAATGGCATCAAGATTCAAGCAGGCGCCAATGCAGGACAGAGTATCGAATTATTTATCAATGGGATGGGGTCTGAGAAACTTGGGTTGAAGGATGCTTCTATTGCTACTCGTGAGGAAGCGGAAAAAGCCATGTCTTCGATGGATGAAGCCTTAAAACAAGTTTCCAATGAGCGCTCACGTCTTGGTGCCTATCAGAACCGCTTGGAACATGTCTATAATGCCAATGTGAACACGGCTGAGAATTTACAAGCAGCAGAGTCTCGTATTCGAGATGCGGATATCGCAAAAGAGATGATGACTATGGTGAAGGCGCAGATTTTAATGCAAGCAGGTCAATATGTTTTAGCGATGCATATGCAACAGGCACAATCCATTTTAAAATTATTAGAAGTAGGAAAAAAATGATGAATTTCAATGTTAATTGAAATTCATCATTTTTTAATGTTTATTTTGACAAAGCATCAATTGCTAATTTAGCAGTTGCAGTTGCTTCATCTTGCAATGGGATGACGGCCTGGCGCATTTTTTCTTGAACTGTTGTATAGGATTCAAGAATGGCTACAGCTTGTTTAAACAATGTTACACCATTCCAATCATCAACCTCGACATGACCGATGACAGGCTGATCAACGATATCAGCAAAAGCATCAATTTTCGGATCATACGAAATGGCAATAAACGGTGTTGCATAGATTGCCGAGAAAATTAAGGAGTGTAGTCGCATACCTATCAATAGTTGAGATTGACCAATCACTGCGATTTTTTCCTCAATAGATAAATCAGCAGGAGCAATCAAGCTCTTTTCCTTCATAAGTGCTGCTACTTCCTGTGAAGTAGTAAAATCATGCTCACCATGCATAGGGAGGAAGACGATTTGCTCACCCTGACGTACTAATTCATCTAGGCTGTGTGCAATTTTTTCTTTGTAGGCAACAGCGGAAGGCCAATCTCGAACGCTTACAGAAATATAGCTATCGGCTGACAAAGAGACATTTTCTAGCCAATCACAATGAAAGTCATTACCGTTCAATCCCATAACAGGATCTGGCACGATTTTTGTTTCTTTTCGTACACCGATCTCTGTTAAAAGAGCTAAAGAGGCTCTATCTCTGACTGTTATTTGCTCGACCTTATTAAAAACTGTACGAACAATAAATTTACTAAGCGGGTGATTGATTGGACCCATGCCTTGGGCGTAAACAAATACTGGTTTTTTCAACCATTTTGCGATTTGAATAACGCCCGCATAGTAAGGAATCGTTTTCAAGCTTGTTTGATCCTGCATGAGACTACCACCACCACTAATCAGTCCATCCGCTGTTTTAAGTAATTGGCGAATTTCTTTCATTTTCCATCGGTTAATGGCTTTGACACCATATGTTTGCTCAGTAGCTGCTGGATTATTAGATAATACCGTGATCTCTATATCACTTTGCCACTTTTTTAAAGATTGGATAATGGACAGTAGAATGGCATCATCTCCGACATTATCAAATCCATAATAACCAGATAAAACAACGTGCATTATGACCACCTCGCGATTGCCTTAGAAACCCAACGATAACCGATTTTGAAGATGAGGATAAACACCAATCCTACTACAAGACCTAGCGATACACTGTATAGTGTACGTAATACAGATACAGCTACAGGAATGTGTAGATGAGTAAATGTATTCATGATGGATAAGAAACCGATAACACCTGGTACTAGGAGAATACTTCCCCATTTGCGATTAATACCCATTACATATAACGCTAAAATGAAGAATGGGAAACCAATTAAAAATTCCTTTGTTCTTGGTCGAACATACAATGTATTTTCTAGCCATTGTCTAAAGGCTAATTCCATATCACTTACAGAGCCAGAGTTCCCTGTTCGGCTAATGTAAAATAATCCGACACCTGCCAATACAACTAGTAGTAGCACATGCCAATATTTTAACTCTTTATTTAACAATGTTACCGTATTCGATAAAGAGTTCTTAATGTTTTGTTCAGCTAGTCGGTTAATCTCAATCACTGAAAATAGTAAAACACCCATTATTGGAATAAGATAAACAAGCTTAACCCCTTTAAATACAGCAAAGCCTGTCATAAAGGCATTACCATTCAATAAGCCAATAACAATTACAATGCCAATAACGCTAATTGCTACTGCCTTTAAGTATTGGACCAATATGTTAGACACCTTCGTAGAACCTTGCGCTGATTTGATGACTGCATAGGTTGGGGCAAGGACTGCAATAATGAGTGCAAATGCTTGTAAAAATAGAGTGCTTTTCAGAATAAAGTACGCAATTGCTAGTACAGCCATAAAGCCAGCTGCCGCGATACGAAGAGGCATCCATTTTACTAATTCTGAAATGATAAAGGTAAATAAAATACCTGCTACTAATACGGCTGCTGTGACCCAAGCTGGTACGACTACTTTATCAAATAGCTTTGGTTCACCTGCTTTGAAATGATCTGGCATTGTGTCATGCACACCATTTAAATAATCAATCGTCTCTTCTACATTTTCTTTGGCATTACCTGTTGTTTTAATATGATAGAAAATGGAGCGAATATTACGCTCTTTGACAGCTCGTGTTGTACGATCAATACTTGCATTTAGTTTTAATTTAGTCTCTCTGTTGACATTGATACTATGCAAACGAATCATATTGTAATCCGTCATTTGAGCGATTTTACTTTCGCCTTTAAGTGGGTTACTTTCAATTGTGTAGAAGTAATAGCCAGCATCATTTAGTTTTTCAACTAATTGATTGCCGTCTTCTTGGCCAAACCCGATGGCTTCATCACCTTGACCAAGTAAGCGGCCTGCAGAAGCCTCTTTTAAAGCGACTAATTGATTAACCAACTTTTCATTAGCTACTTCATTATCTGCATTTTCCACCTTAAAGATGTGGGCTAGTCCATGCTTACTAATCATGTCAATAGCAGGCTGATCATAGCCAATTGGTGTTTTTAAATCAAAATTGTGGTTAGAAGTAGGAAGGAAATAAAAAGGCTCTTCTCCTATTTGTACTTCCTCTGGTTCAATGC
Organism: Lysinibacillus sp. HST-98; assembly: GCF_016757845.1. Taxonomy (NCBI): domain Bacteria; kingdom Bacillati; phylum Bacillota; class Bacilli; order Caryophanales; family Bacillaceae; genus Lysinibacillus; species Lysinibacillus sp. HST-98. The sequence continues at coordinate 154,560 of NZ_JAENHX010000004.1, read as the reverse complement.
TCTCCATGATCAGCTTTTGATAGCTTTCATTTTCAGGCACTCGAATATAATAGCCGCTATTAGAGATATCAACAGCATCTTTATAAGGTGTAAACAATAATTGTGCTGCTAACTCACTTTCTTTATAAACGGTAATTAAGTTTTGCTTTTCCATTTCCTTTAATGTTAAGGGCTCTAGACTCACAGTATTCAGCCCAGCATCCTTTAAGGAGGAAAGAATTTCATCCATTGTTAGGTCGCTATTTTTTTCTGCGGTTTGTATTTCATCATAGGGAATAACAATTTCATAAGCATCATTCGATTGCTCCGCATTCCACCTCTTCATAATACCTGTAGAGGAAACGACGAGTAAAAGAACAATGATCCCCCAAAGCCATTTCTGTTTTGACATAAGTGTCCTACCTCTCTTATTTATGAAAATCTTTTTCCGATAACAGGGATTTTCTTTAAATCTTGTTTATGAATAGCTTTCATCAACCATAGTAGAAGGAAGTAAAGAGCCCCACCAACTACGATTGCGACAGTTAGATAGCCCATTGCCGACATTCTTGACCAATGTGTAAAGTCAAGCCAAAGTGTTGGTAATCCAACTGCTGCTCCCATTACAATGGAAGACACAATCATTTTCACCGTATCTTTTCCAAGGACAGTAAAGCGAATCATACGATAAATAAAGACAGAATTCACAATAAATAACACAAAATACACTAACAAAGTTGCATAGGCAGCACCATCTAAACCAAATGCTTGAATAAGGAAGATGTTAGAAAACACCTTAAGGACAACACCACTCAAAATAATGAGAGCTCCTGTTTTGGCAGCATTCATACCCTGTAGAATTCCTGTTCCAAGCAAAGTTAGTGATGTAAAGACAGAGCTTAGATTGATGATAGCTAACATTAAGCTTCCCTCTAAGTCTTTAAAAAGAGCTAAATTTAAAGGTAAGGTTAGGGCTAGTAACCCAATCGCAGCTGGCCATGAAATAAGGTGTGTCATACGATGAGTTTGTTCAATAATAGTGCGTGTTTCATCCAATTTACGCTCAGCTAGCTTCGTTGTAATCAACGGCACAAGGGGCAAGATAATTGAAGAAGCAAAAACAGTCGTAATTTGAACTAATGTTAGTCCTCGACCATAAATACCATAAAGGTAGCTAATTTCACTCGCATCTGCACCAGCACTTCTTAAGCCATATGTAACCGTAAAGGAATCAACAAAGTTAAAGAGTGCCATTGTCACAGAACCGATCGCAATGGGAATCGAAATTTTTAAAATGGTTTTACTGTATTTAGAGAAATCCTTACCAGAATATTTCTCCTTACTCGTCACTTTTACCGAAGAACGGAAATATTTAAAGAGTAAATAGAAAAGTGAACCGAGGGCTCCTAATACAGAGCCTGCCATAATTCCACCAGCTACGATATCATTTGAATAATCCATTGCTACTAGGAAATATGCCACAATTAAAATTAACGCAACACGTACTAACTGCTCAATCACTTGAGAGATGGCAGTAGGGCGCATATCCCCAAAACCTTGGAAAAATCCACGATAGACAGCCATATAAGGAGCTACCAGTAATGTAAGGGCAACAATAATTAAGGCAATCTCTGTTGAGGGCCCACCAAGTGCATTCGCTATCTGCTCTGAAAAGCCGTAAATGATTGTAAAACTAATGACGCCAAAGGATAATGCAAGGATTCTTGCAGTCACATAAATTTTCTTAATTTTGGCAGTATCATGACTCGTCCTAGCTTCGGCTATTAACTTAGAAATAGCGATAGGGATACCCGCAACGGATAAATAAAGTGCTACCATATAAACAGGATAGACAAGACTAAAAATACCAAGTACTTCATCACCAGCAATATTTTGAAGTGGTATACGGAAGATACTTCCGATTACTTTGGAAAGTAAGGTGGCAATCGTCAGGATGAGTGTGCTTTTAACAAATGTTGACTGACTCATTTTGTTTTGCCCTGACCTTTAAACTTTAATGCAAATACCTTTAAAGCAAAGCGAGGGAGTACAAGCATTCTTCCAAATCGACTCGGCTGGCGTAACAGTCGATAGAGCCATTCAAGATTTAACTTTTGCCAAATTACTGGTGCACGTTTTACAGTACCAGCGATGACATCGAAGGAGCCACCTACACCGATAAATACACCCTTTGAAAATTTTTCAAGGTTTTCTGTTATCCATTTTTCCTGTCTTGGTACACCTAATGCCACAAATACAAGATCAGGCTGTAAAGTTGCAATTTCATTTGCAAAATCATTATTATTCCAGTCGAAGTAGCCATCATGATAGCCAACGACATCAACATTTGGATAGTTTTCATGAATATTGGCAACCGTCTTTTCGATGGTTTCCTTTTGAGCACCTAATAAATAGATTTTAAAATGCTTTTGCTGACCAACCTCCAACAGACGTACCATCGTATCATAGCCAGTTACACGCTCTGGAAGTGAATCACCAAGGATTTGTGCAGCCTTAACGACGCCAATGCCATCCGCACAAATGTAAGTTGCCTGCTTTAAGTAATTCATGACAGTTGGATTTTCATTTGCCTGCATGACAACTTCAGGATTGGCTGTCACAACGAAAGTTTTTTCTTGCTGTTCAATACGATTAACGAGTAAATCAACAAACCCTTGCTGACCAATATGTAAAAAGGGTACGCCCATAATCGTTACATGCCTCATATAGTGTTCAAACCTTTCTGTAATTCCATTTTCACTGCAATCTATCATACCACAAAAGCAATATTGACAGGAAATTTTCGATAATGGGTTTAACGATGATTACCTAAAGTATAGCTCTGTTCAGTAACGATTTTTACATGGAATAGCAATCGTCCTATTAAGCTTTTTTAGGACCCTATTTTGACATAGAATTTACTAAATTTTAGGGGGATAGTATGAAAATTATATCCTAAAATTTCGAGTTTCTTCTATTATATAGCGCTTTCATCTCGTTGATAAAAAATGACTAACAAAAAGAGTGCGAATTATCATCGCACTCTTCTTTTGCGCATCCTATTAAAATCATTTTTTTACAATATAATCGCCATGTACCCAGCCTGTTTTTCCGTTGTAAAGCACCTGATACCAGGCACCATTTTTTATAAACTCACCTTTATCGTCTACAACACCGATAATAAAGCCATTCGGTTTAACAGTACCTAAAATAGCACTTGTCGTAGATGGTTCACTTCGAACATTAAGTGTAATGTTCATATTAACAATTTGTAAGCCATTTTCGAGACTCACATAATCATCAATCACCCAGCCCTCTTGTCCATTGACACTTACTTTCAACCAACCACCATTTTCACCAAGAACTTTAAAGGAGGTATCCTTTGGCAAATTCGTCATAATCGAAGCATTATCTGCTGTATTCGGATACGTTCTCATATTGAGATTAATCGTCGTTTTACCAGTTGCTCCAGCTAACCCTAAATCCAATGCGTATTGCTTCGATGGACTCGGTAATGAAGGAGCGGAAGATTGACTTTGATAGGCAGGCACATCAAACACTAGGTTTGTTGTCGTACTAGCACCAATTATTTCATAAATATCATAGATCTTTTTCGCTTGAATGACAGCCCACATCACATGTGTTGCATACTGGTGGACTGTCGGATTATCAGGATTCCAACGCATTTTATAGAGCGTATCCTGCCCCCTGCTAATATACTGATCCTTTACAAATTGGGCACCTCCGATAATGGCATCCTGAACAGTAAACCAGCCATTTGTATAAGCGCGCTCCGCACCATACTTATTAGCATCAGCATCAATAGCGCCAATACCGTAAGCATTGTAGGTTGTCTTAATAGCAGTTAATTTATCACGATTTTCTGGTGTTGCTACCATCGGCTTGCCATTTGTATCTAAGCCAACCTCGATCCCTTTAATAAGTGCAGAACCACCATTGGCTGTTTCATGCAAGGCATGGGAGACTAAATAAATAGCATTGATCTTATTGTCTATACCAGCTTGAATAAAGGCATCCGCTGTACCTGCTAAGCTTCCTTTATTGGTAAGTACTTTATCATTTAGCTCTTTTGCACTCAGATTATTGACGACAGTAGATAATTTTAGGAATTGATAATAAGATGGGCTATCCTGCATAAAGCTTTTTGGGTGTACATAGTATGACACTAGTGCCTCGCTAGCCGTGAAAATGCCAGCACCATCGACCTTTGGATTATTCATGGTTTGTTTACTCACTACAGAGGAGTAATCATGTGAGTAATTCGTCGTCATGTATTGCTTACCACCCGTCCCAGGAGCCTCTAGATGGATTAAACGATAGAGCACGGTAGCTGCCTCAGCACGAGTTGTTTGAGCAAGAGGTGCAAATTGATTATTTGGCTTCCCAACAAGTAGTCCTGTTGTGACGACAGCTTGTACATCAGCATAGGCCCATTTGGCAATGCGCGCATTATCACTAAAAGCAATAGGGGAGGAAGAAGTATTGATGTTTTGATAAGTAAGAGCTCTTTTTAACATAGCGGCCATTTCCTGACGATTAATGTGATTATTCGGATGGAACTTGCCTTGCTCGTCACCTTTAATTAGCCCATGATAGCTTGCTTGCTCGACTACCCCATAATACCAGTCACCTTTTTTAACATCTGTAAAGGTCGCCTGACTAGAAGCTGCTGGTAAGTTCAGTGTTCTAACAAGAAAGGCTGCAAATTCAGCACGCGTGACAGCATCATTCGGACGATAATGGCCGAATTCATCACCCTTCATTAAATCGTTGGTAATAAGATAGTTCATTTCATGGTAGGCCCAGTGCTTCGAAATATCTTCTGCTAAAGCAGAAGTTGGCGCAAGATATAACATGCCTGCTAGCACGGCCCCGTAAAGAGGAAATTTACGTTTCATTTTTAAAGCTCCCTTCAATAGCTGATATGTTCTATCAAACTATCAAAAGTGTAGCATAAAAAGTGGCAATCTATTATTACAACATGGGGACAGATAGATTAAGCTTTTTATTTAATAAAGAAGAAACTCATAAAGTTGTTGGGGAAGAGGCAGAATTCGCTAAGAAACGCCTTCTATATTTCTGTTTCTTTACAATTATAACTAAAATATTACGGGAGTCTTTAATTTTTGACAATTTAGTAACCATTCCAGAAAATGCTTGGTTATTATTGAGAGTAAGGTATAATAGGTAACGGAACTATATGTTACCAATCCAAATGAGGATATAATTAGTTGTAATTTTAGTGGTTTCTATTAAATACCATATTAGGTATGGTAAAAAAATCTTCTATAACTAAATTTATGTCCCAATGCTTGAATTTCGGAAAAGATAGTGTTATATTATTGTAGAAAGTGAATAAACTTACTAGAATGGTATTCTACTACGCTTTTTCTAGTAAATTTACTAACAAATTTGCTTTAGTTTTGTATTATTCAAGAAAGCTATAATACATACATTTAGGTAACTAGGCGGTACTATAGTTTTCGTTGGATTAATATCAATTTAAGGAATTTTAGGGAGGAATACATTAATGGCAAAGCAAAACAAAGGCCGTAAGTTCTTCGCGGCATCAGCAACAGCTGCATTAGTTGCATCGGCAATCGTACCTGTAGCATCTGCTGCGCAAGTAAACGACTATAACAAAATCTCTGGATACGCTAAAGAAGCAGTTCAATCTTTAGTTGACGCTGGTGTAATCCAAGGTGACACTAACGGGAACTTCAACCCACTTAACACAGTAACTCGTGCACAAGCTGCAGAAATCTTCACGAAAGCTCTAGAATTAGAAGCTGACGGCGATGTAAACTTCTCAGACGTTAAAAAAGGTGCTTGGTACTACAACTCAATCGCAGCAGTAGTAGCAAACGGCATTTTTGAAGGCGTAAGTGCAAAAGAATTCGCACCAAACAAATCTTTAACTCGTTCTGAAGCAGCTAAAGTTCTTGTAGATGCTTTCGGTTTAGAAGGTAGCGAAAGCCTAAGCCAATTCGCTGACGCTTCTCAAGTTAAACCATGGGCTAAAGATGCTCTAGAAACTGCTGTAGCAAACGGAATCTTCACTGGTTCTGAAGAAAACGGTAAATTAAACCTAAAACCAAACGCAGCGATCACTCGTCAAGACTTCGCAGTAGTATTCGCTCGTACTCTTGAATTAGTTGATACAGAAGCACCAGTAGATGCTACTGTAAAAGCGATCAACAACACAACTGTTGAAGTAACATTCGACGAAAAAGTTGGTAACCTAGATGAGCTTAAATTTGAAATCGATGGCCTAGAAATTAAAAACAAAGCTCACAAACAATCTAATGATAAAGTAGTTGTATTAACTACAGCAGCTCAAGAAGTTGGTAAAGAATACACTGTTAAATTAGATGGTGAAGAGATCGGTAAATTCAAAGGCGTTGAAGCTGTAATTCCAACAGCTGTAGATGTTGTTGAGCAATCTTTACAAGCTAAACTTGGAACTCAAGTAACTGTAAAAGCTCAAGTTAAAGTGGAAGAAGGCAAATCAAAAGCTGGTATCCCTGTAACATTCAACATTGTAAATGCACAAGGTAATCAACAAAACCCAGGTGGTTCTTTAAACCAACCTATCATTGCTGAAGCACACACTGACGAAAATGGTGTAGCTACTTACACTTACACTCGTTATGCTTCAACTGCTAATCAATTAGCAACTAGTGACGAGGTGCAAGCATACGCAACTGGTAACGCAACACTTCGCTCATTTGGTAAAGTTTACTGGGCAGCTATTCAACCATTAACAATTACTGAAGTAACTGAAGGTAATACAATTAACAATGGTGCGAAAAAAGTTTATAAAGTTAAAGTTGCTCGTGAGCACGCTGAATATCAAGCAAATTCATTTGTAATTGATGGAAAAACTTATGCAGCTGGTAGCTATGTAAACATCGCATATGAAGAAAACTTAAATGTAACTCCAGATAAAGCTGTAAAAGCTGTGGATGTAATTGATGCAAACGGAACTAGCTTAAGCTATCCAGGTCAATTCACAACTTCTTTAGGTAACCAAAGCAATGTTAAAGTTGTAAAACTTCTTGTAAATTCTGATGGTGAAGCAACATTCACATTATCAGGTAGCAATGGTAAAGTAACACCTATCGTATTCGTTGACCAAAAAGAAAACCCAGCAAATGCTTCAGGTCAATACGGTCGTTTCAATCCAACTGAATTATTTGCTAAAGCTCCAACTGTTGACTTCAGCAAAATCCAAAATCTTGGTTTAAATGTAACTTCAGCTGGTACTAAAGATGCTGCAGCTTACCGTAACGTACCAACATTTGGTCAAAAAGATGCTGCAAGCTCGTCTGCAAGAGTATTTGCATACCGTGATGATGCTCCACTTGCAACTGGAAAATCTGCTTCTACAAAATTAGAGGAAGATATTGCAAACACAGGTGGTCGTGATTATAAAGCAGTATTAACAGATAAAGCTGGAAAACTTGCTCCAAGTGGAACAGTTGTAAAAGTTTCTGTTGAGAGTGGTTCAGCTTTAAAAACTACTGGTCCTATCTACTTAGTAGATAACAACCGCCAAATTGTCTACCAATTAGACAACTCTAAAACAACTGAAGAGTTTGCTTTAGCTACTGATTCAAAAGGTGAAGTTTCATTCACACTATTCGGTAACAAAGATAGCTATGCTACTCCAACTGTATTTGTTGAGACTGGTGACAAAACTGGTTTAGATAAAAACGATTTACAACAAGTGGGCGAAATTGCATACTTCGGCGATGTGAAAATTAGCACTGCTAAATTAACTGTAAATGGTAAAGATCAAAATTCTGCATCTGTATCAGAGGCAGCTACATTCTCTTACAAAACAGTTGATCAAAATAACAAACCATACTTCAATGGAACTGAATTTAATGTTAACTTCCAAGTAGATACAACATTTACTTCAGCAACAATTTATGATGCTCGCACAAATGCATTATTAGGTACTGTAAACCAAGGTAGCGCAGGTTCAGGTAACTTCACTGTTCGTACTACTAATGGTATTGCTTCAATTAAAGCTGTATCAACAAACGGTAATACAGTTAGCGTTCATGCGACTTCTGCAAACTTACCTTCTTTAACTGCATCTGCAACATTCACTAAAGTGAATACAGAAGGTATTGAAGCAGGTCAATCTGTAACTGGTAAAGTAATTGCAGTTGATAAAAATACTAACCGTATTTTATTATCTAACTCTACTGGTTCTGTAGTATACGAACTGTCTTATGATAATTCAGTTCTTTACACAGGAGCTATTCAATTACTTGAAGGTACATTTGAAACTGATTTATCTGTAGGTGATGAGTTAACATTTACTCAAGCAACAGATAAAGATAAAAAAGTGTTCAAAAATACAAACGTTAATTCAGGTGTTACATTAAAAGATAATGTTAAACTTGTATTATCTTACAATGATTCAGTTTATGACTTTGCAAATGGAACAATCGGAAACGCTGTTTCTAAAACAGCTGCTATCGAAGTTCAAGGCAACAATGTAACACTTAAAAACCTTACTTTAAATGGTAATTTAGAAGTTACAGACAAAGTAGTAAACGACTTTACTTTAGATACTGTTAATGTAACAGGCACAACTACAGTTAAGGGCGGAGATGGCAACACATTCAATGCTATTAGCTCAAATCTTGGTCTTGTATTCTTAGATATTAAAGAACATATTGCGTTAACAAACTCAACAATTGCTGAATTAGTAGCTAAAGTAACAGGTTCTTCTGTAACAGGTACTGGTACTATTACTACAGTTACAGTTCCAACTGGCGTAACTGCTCCATCAGTTACTGGTGTAACTGCTCCTGCAGCAACTCCAGAAGTACCATTTACTAACGTAGTAGTAAATACAACTGGTGACACTGCAACATTTACATTTGCTGCAAATGTTCAAGCTAACATTGCTTCTGTATCTGGTGGTACTGTAGCAACAACATCTGGTGACACTGTAACAGTTAAATTTGCTCCTGCACTTGTAGGCGGCCAAGTAGTAACTGTAGTAAGCGGCGGTAAAACTTACACTGCTACTTATACAGCTGGATCAAATCAATTAACATTTACTCGTAAATACTAATTTTAAAAATTAAATTAGTTAGAGTTAATTAAATTAACAAAACCCTATGAAGAGTAATTTTCATAGGGTTTTGTTCTTTTTGTGTCTTTTGAAAACCCCTTGCTATGCGAGGGGGCCAAAGAGCTTCTAGCTATGGACAAGAAAAAAACCCCATCCGTAAAATGAAATCAGGTCTGGTCAACCGACTTCGTACGAAAGGGGCTCCAAATGGATAATAAAAGTTTAGCACACACGACATGAAATTGTAAGTATTACATCGTCTTTGCGGTAAAAGCTACAGCCTGTCCTGATCATATTCATATGTTGGTGAGTAATTTTTCCAAAAATAAGTGTTTCATTGTTTGTGGGTTATTTGAAAGGGAAGAGTAGTTTGATGATATTCGATCGGCGTGCGAACCTGAAATCAAATATGGAAATAGGGAGTTTTGGTGTCCCGAATATTATGTAGATACACTAGGACGAAACAGAAAAATTATACAGAAATATATAAAGAATCAATTGCAAGAGGATATTCTTGTGGATCAAATGACCATGAAAGAATTCATTGATCCATTTACAGGAGAAGAAATATAAGTAAAAAGCGAAAATAATAAAACTACTTTAGAGGTAGCGTGAAAACGGAGTGCGGTTGCCTGACTTTAAGTGTCTTTAGACATGGGCCAGTACCCCAAGTGTTTCACTCGTAGAGCAAAAAACTAGTTAGACTTTTGGTTCTGATTAAAATATTTTAAAATAATCGTAGTTTAACTAACTACCAAATACTGAAATCTAGAAAAATAATAAATTAGCATTTCTTTGTAGGTAACTAATATAAAAGTTCTGTATTGTCTAAGTCAACAGACAATAAGTCAGAGTAAAATTGATTATTGAAAGTAATTGTGAATTGGAAAGTAGGTAATCATAGAGAATAATACTAAAGTTGATGTCATTAACAAAAAGCTAATGAAGTTATCGTTGATAAGAAAGCTTAAAGTCCAATCAACTTATTTTGAAACAAAAATTAAAGGCGTATCAAACATAGTTTTATCTTTTGCTAACTGGCAGTCTACCCTACATATGGATGCTAATTTATAGTATAATAACGATATGCGAAAAATGACAAAGTTTGAGAAGGGTAGAGTTATAATGACATTTACTGAACCAATAAGGAAATATATATTATCAGGTATGGTGGCTTTTGTAGTAATTGGTCTAATAGTGGCGAATGTGATGGCCGATAAACAAGATGAGGAATTTAAGAATACTGAAACGTTATATGGGCAAGCCATTCAATTACAATCAACGGGAGATTTGGCTGGAGCAGAAGATGCAATAAAAAGAGTTCTTAAAAAACAACCTAAATCTGAAATTGCGAATTATACGGCCGCCTTACTTTCTGCACAAAATGGGAACATGAAACAGGCAGCTATTCTTATGCAAAAAACTTTAGATTTAAATCCTTATAAAGTAGAAGATCCTACTTTTATGATTCAGTTAGGAGAAGTTTTTATAGGTGCTGAGAGATTTGAAGATGCTAAAACTGTCCTATTACGCTGTCAAGAATCTGGTTGGGCATCAGAAAATATCCCTAACTACCAAGAGCATGTGGCAACCTTGCTAGCTCAAATCGAAAATTTACAACTAAAGGAAGGTACGAATAATGAGTAAGTTTTACGAAAAAGTTGCCTATCGTGATGTGGAGGAAGACATAAAATCGCAAAAATCTGTAGACAAATGGATATTTGGATTACTTCTTATTGTAATAGGTTTTGTACCATTAATCGTGATGGCGAGTGTAGTAGAGGTTCAATCGCCACTCGTTACCAATGTAAGTGTATTAACCGGTGGAACAAAGGGTGATCTTTTTACGCACTACAAAGGTTTGGCTGTGTTAGTCATTACTCTATTAGCAAGTATTATGTTTATGGCTAAAATATTATTTATGAACGGTGAGATTCGAAAAACAAAATTGAATTATGCAATAGGAGCATTTGCTGTAGCAATTGTGTTATCAACAATTTTTTCACCAAACATTTCTATTGCATTACATGGTCAATATAACCGTACAGACGGTGCCATTAGCTGGTTATGTTATTTAGCATTGTTTTTTATTGCGATGAATATTGAGTATCCAAAAAAAGTAATAAATTATGTTTTATATTCCTTATATCCTTTTGTTTTTATTAACTTGTTTATCATTACTATGAATTTTTACGGTAATGATTTGTTACAAAAAATAGCAATACAAAAAGTTGTAAAAGCCTTTTTACCTGCAGGAGCAGATATTGGTGAAGGTTCAGTTCTTGTTGGTACATTAAACCAATGGAACTACATGAGCGGAATGTTTGCTATTATGACCATACTATTTTTAACTGCTGCTGTTTTAGAGAAGCATATTGGACGAGCAATAGGACATTTAGTAGTTGCAGTTATATCAACTGCCATCATGTTAATGAGTATCTCTACAAGTGGTTTCTTAACAGTCTGTTTGATGATGATTGTTGTATTGTTTACAGTAGTGAAGTCTGAGAAAAAGATACAAAGTTTTACTATCTTTGCTGTATTTTTAATTATAATTGCACCAGTGTTTCATGTATTGGCTAGTAAAGATGCCCGAGTGTGGACTGAATCAGTAGGGTTTGTTTTAAAATCAAACCCCTATATGAAGGAAGAAACTTCCTCAGTAACAAGCACTAACAGTAATCTGAAATTTGACTTGTTTATGAAGGCTTATGCAGCAGAAAAATTTGAGTTACCTGTATTACCAGAAAGAGGGTTAAGTGCTGGTACTGGACGTGTTTATATTTGGGAGAAGGCTGTTGAATTAGTAAAAGAAAGACCATTACTAGGGTATGGTTTAGATACCTTTATGTATAATTTCCCTCATTATAATATAGATGCACGTGCAGGAATATGGGATGAACAAACTATTACTGATAAATCACATAGTATGTACGTTGGTTGGCTTTATGGAACTGGCATTATTGGTTTATTATGTAGTTTGGTTGTATTAGTTACCTCACTATTTAAACCATTGAAAGCGGTTATTAAATCAAATAATGGGGCAATTTGGATACTTTTGATTGCTTGGGGAGCATATTTAGTACAAGCGCTATTTAATGACAGTTTGCCAGGAGTATCAGCACCTATGTGGGCTATAGCTGGAATTCTTCTTGCAATTACTTTTGATAAAAGTCAGTTTGAATTAAAAAAATAAACAATTACAGCTCACTTTAGTGAGCTGTAATTGTTTAAATAAATGTTAGTATCTAATGAGGTGAAGATGAAATTTGAATTATAAATTTAGAATGATTTCACTATTAATCATTGATTCTATTGTGGTATTAATCTCAATTTTCTTAGCACACTTTTTCTTAAACCCATTTAATCCCACTATCGATTGGATGTTAGTGTTAAGTTCTATTATTTTATTAATAAGTCACCATTTATTGTGCTTATATTTTCATTTATATCAAAGGGTTTGGAAATATGCCAATATTGATGAGTTGGTGAGTTTGTGTAAAGTAATTATACTGTCAGTAGTTATAGCAGCTATGTCGCAACTTATAATATTTAAAACAATGTATGAGCGAGGGTTATTTCTTACATTAATATTACATCTCGTATTTTTATGTGGAATTAGAATGTTTTGGCGTTATCTGCAATTAAGAAAGGATAATATATTATTAGAAAGTCCTTTAAAAAGAAAGGCGACGCTTATATTAGGGGCAGGTGTATCAGGACGAAATATCTTAATAGAATTGCAAAAGGCTGATAGTATTCTTAATCCAGTTGTATTCTTAGATGATAATCCTAAATTAAAAAACTTAGAAATAAGTGGTATACCGGTAGTTGGGAATTTGAAAGAGCTAGAATCGGTTGTTGAGCATTATAATATTAAACATATTATCATTGCAATACCAAGTTTGAAAGGAGAACCATTACAACAAATAGTTAAAAAATCTAAAAGAGTTTGTGACAATGTACAGATTTTACCTAAATATAGAGAGTTTGCAACTGGAGAGTTAAGTTATAGTAAGTTTAGAAATGTTTCTATAGAAGACTTACTAGGTAGAGATCCTGTTACCTTAGACAATGACTCTATTTCTAAAAAAATAAAAGGGAAAAAAGTGCTTGTTACAGGCGCTGGTGGATCAATAGGCTCTGAGCTTTGTAGGCAAATAATAAAATATGAACCTAATGAACTCATCTTGTTAGATCATAGTGAGTTTAATATTTATAAAATTTCACGTGAACTTCAAATAATTAAAAAACATACTCAACTTAAATCAGAAATTTTAAGTGTGGAAAATCGTGAACGTGTGCAAAAAATGATGGAGAAGCATAAGCCTAATATTATTTTCCATGCAGCTGCATATAAGCATGTACCTTTGATGGAGGAAAATATATACTCGGCTGTTGCAACAAATATTTTAGGTACAAAAAATGTAATTGATGCAGCAGAAAAAGTAAATGTAAATAGCTTTGTATTAATTTCAACAGATAAAGCAGTAAGTCCATCAAGTATTATGGGAATGACAAAAAGAATCGCAGAATTAATTATAAATGAAAAGAATATTCATAGCACGACAAAGTATTCATCTGTACGTTTTGGAAATGTTTTAGGAAGTAGTGGTAGTGTAGTTCCTTTATTTAAAGAACAAATAAATAATGGGGGCCCTGTTACTGTGACACATCCGGAGATGACGAGATATTTTATGACAATTCCTGAAGCTGCTCAATTAGTAATCCAGGCAGCAAGTTTTTCAAAAGGTGGGGAAACATTTGTCTTAGATATGGGACAACCCGTTAAAATTGTCGATTTAGCTAAGCAACTAATTAACTTATCTGGTTTTTCAGAGGATGAAATTAAAATAACTTATACAGGTATTCGTGAAGGAGAAAAGATACATGAAGAGTTATTTTATGAGTTTGAGGAGAGGTATAGTAAAGTGCATCCTAAAATAAATGCTTTTACTAATGAACAATATATAAGCAACATTAGAGAGAAATTACAAGATAATTTACGATATAGTGAGGAAGAGTTAGAGCAGCTTCTTCAAACAATTTTGAACAATGTGGAGCAAAAAAAGCTTGTAAAAGAAGTTAGTATTTAATAACAAATCAAAATTGAAATGGATTATCTTGGATTATATAGAAAGAGAGTGTATATCTTGTTAAACTTAATCAGAGAACACCGAAATTTAATTAAACAGTTAACCAAAAGAGAATTTGAACTTAAATATAAGGGCTCATTCTTAGGGGGGATTTGGTCTTTCATTACGCCGCTAGTAATGCTAGCGGTGTATACTTTTATCTTCTCTGTAGTATTTAAGGCGAGATGGGGAATTGAACAAAGCGATAATAAATTTGAATTTGCAATGATAATTTTCTCAGGGTTAATAATATATAATATTTTCAATGAAACAGTTAGTAAATCAACAACGATTATTTTATCTAATGTGAATTATGTGAAAAAGGTAATTTTTCCATTAGATATTTTGCCACTAACTACACTATTATCTTCGTTAATTAATGCCTTCTTTAATATAGTAGTTTTAGTAGTAGGTATTATGGTATTTGTTCCAGATTGGAATATCATGTGGATATTTATATCCCTAATTTATCTACTTCCAATAAGTTTATTTTCTTTAGGTTTTGCTTATATTGTGGCATCTATAGGTGTATACATCCGTGATTTGGCTTATACCGTAGGGGTACTTTTAAATATTTTATTTTATGTGACGCCTATTTTTTACCCTATTTCACTTGTTCCGAAATTTATGCATCCGATTATGAATTTAAATCCATTAACTTATGTAATCGAAGGATATAGAAAGGCTGTATTTGCTGGTGAATTTCCTAATTGGGGCTCATTTTTGATATTTACATTATGCGGATATATTTTTATGTTATTAAGCGTTTGGTTATTCCGCAAGCTAAAGCGAGGGTTTGCAGATGTCATTTAATAATAATGAAATTATGATAAAAGTTGAGAATGTTACTAAAGAATATAAAATATATCGGAAGCCTATTCATAAAATTTTGATTAATTTAGCACCAAAATTGTATGAGAGCAAAGTGAGCAATTTTAAAGCATTAAATAATATTAGTTTAGAAATACCTAAAGGATCAACAGTAGGTATTGTAGGGAGAAATGGGTCTGGTAAAAGTACTTTACTACAAATAATTACAGGTACTTTAAATCCAACACATGGAAATGTGGAGATACATGGAAGAGTTTCAGCCCTTTTAGAGCTTGGAGCTGGGTTTAATCCAGAATTTACAGGCCGCGAGAACGTTTATTTAAATGGTGCTATTTTAGGATTAAGCAAAAAAGAAATTGATGAAAAATTCGATTCGATACTCGAGTTTTCTGAAATCGGCGAATTTATAAATCGTCCCGTTAAAACTTATTCAAGTGGTATGTTTGTAAGGTTAGCATTTTCAGTAGCTGCTTTTGTGGACCCAGATATTATGATAATTGACGAGGCGTTATCAGTTGGTGACGAGAAATTTCAAAGAAAATGTTATAACTACTTAGAGGATTTAAAAGAAAAAGGTTGTACGATACTCTTTGTTTCTCATTCTATGAGAGTTGTTGAACAATTATGTGATTATGCATATTTACTAGATAGTTCTAATTTAATTGCTGAGGGTGAGCCTAAAGAAATTATTGATAAATATCACATGCTTTTATATTCTCAAGAAAATGCCCATTATCAGGCTTTAAACGCCAATGAAAAAGAAAAGAATGAAAAAAAAGCATCAAGTAGTGAGGGAGATATTATAACAGATTTACCTATCAAAAGTGAAAAAGATGTATATATTGAAAGTGTCACTATGCATAATGAATTTGAGGAGTCGTATGTTTTTAATACGGATTCAAAGAGTACTATTAAATTAGCTATACAGTCTTCAATTGATGTGCAAAATGTATTAATTGGACTGAGAATTAAAACTACCCAAGGAATAGAAGTTTATGGGACAAGCACTTTTTATCACAACATGAATTTAGATTTTGCAAAGAATAAAAAGTATTTAATTTCATTTACTCAAGATTTAAAGCTGGTCGCAGGAACTTATCATATATCAGTAGCTATTGCGAAACAAGATGGTAAAAATGATATGATTTATTTTGATAAACTGTCAGACTATGTGTTGTTTAAGGTTGAAGAGTTACCACTTAGTGGAACAGGTATAGCAAATTTAAATAGCCATATAGAAATAAATGAGATGAAATCATAAAATAAATAATTTCTAGAAAGTGTGAGTTATAAATGGTTGAAAAAAACATACTGATTGTTGCTGAACATTTTTCTATAGGTGGATTAGAAACTCATATACTCTCACAGTGTGAAGTGTTAAACGAGTTAGGTGGGAAGGTTTTTTTTGCAACTTCTAGTAATTCAAATATTTCTCTAATCGAAAAGTATTTAACTGCAAGTTTGTTAATTGATGAATTTACAAACACAACTGGCAAGAATATTTTACAACAGTATCAACTATTAAGAGAATTTATTTTAAATCATAAAATAAATTATATACAAATTCATCCACATGTATCTGCAATTGTTGTTGCTGCAGTTGCCAATGAATTAAATATACCCTATTCTTATACAGCCCATGGACCATTAAACTTCAGTCCTTTATATGGAGAAGTTTATTCAAATTTACTTTTTGATTTAATACTACCTTCAGCACTTAGAATTTATACAGTATCAAATGAAATAAAAGAAATAATGAAGGAGAATAATAAAAGTCTTAATATTACCTTATTACCCAATGTGATTCCTGTAAAAGAAACTTTATATGAAGAAACTACTCCTAGTCACACAATCACGTTAATTTCTAGATTAGATAAAGATAAAGTAAAAGGTATTTTAAAGTTTATTGAATTTTATAGGGAGTTTATTAAAACAGATTTAGGAAATAAAAAACTGCTGGTTATTGTTGGTCATGGCGATTCTTATAAAGAGATTGAGAGTTTTATAAAAGATGATAATGAAATTACATTAGTAGGCTATTCTTCAGATGTTAATCAGTATATTGATTCATCTTATTTTGTATGTGGTATGGGACGTGTGGTGCTTGAATCTATGGCACAAAATAAACCTGTTTTATTATTAGGGTATGATGGAATTAAAGGTTTCGTTTCAAAAGAAAATGTAGAGTATCTTGCAGAATCTAATTTCTCAGGTAGGTACACTAATAATGCTACATATGACCGTATACTTAAAGAAATTAATGAATTAAACGATAATTCATATAAATATTGTTTACAACGTTGGGTGTTTGAAAACAGAAGCCCACAGCTACTAAAAAAAGAATATATGAGCATAGAAAGAATTAATCTTGATAAGGTTACAACGAAAAAAAAATGGTCTAATTACTTTATAAGTATTTGTAATGATTTATTAGAAGAAAATATTCTATCGTCACATAACATCATTTATTTTTTTGATTTACTTAATTGGAATAAAGAAGATAAAATAATGATTTCTCTGTTGAGTAATTTAAATAGAGTCAAGGAAGAAAAACAAATACAGTCTATAGAATTAGCAATGGTTCGTCAAAGTTTACATGAATCTGCTTTACAGAAAAATGAAGTAGAAAATAGATATAAAGAGTTATTAGAAATACACGGCACCTTATTAAAAACTCAAAAGAAATTCTTAAGCCAGTTATCAAATTCTTTTTGTGGAGAAGATAATCAAGTAAATGACGACTTAAATAAAGTTAACGAAGAGCTCAATTTTAAGAGACAACAAATATTCGAATTGACAGAACAATTGCAGTTTAATCAACAAGTTTTCAATAATTTATCTCAAAAAATTTATGAGTTACATGGATCAAAATACTTCAAATTTGTTAATTTGTTAAAGCGTACAAATCTTCATCTGGTAAAAGGGAATACTAATGAAAAGAAAGAATTTATCAAATGGTTCTATAAGAAACTGTCTAGAAAAAATTATATTTCTACAAATAAGATTGATCATCCATTAGACCAGTTAATAACTCTAATTGAACAAAGAGATGCACCTCTTTCACCATCATCCACAGCTTTAACTCCAGAGGTAAAAGCTGGATTTGAAGCTATGTATAATCAGCAGCAAATGCATTATAAAAACTATTTAAATCAACAGAATGATGAATATACGAAACAAATTAAAGGAATATTAAAAAACAGGAAATTTAAAGGGATTATTATTTATCCAACTGCTGTACATTGGGAGCCGATGCAAAGACCACAGCAATTTTTGAGGGAATTTGCAAAAAAAGGATATCTATGTTTCTTTTGCGCTCCGTATGATGGAGAGTTCTCAATAAAGGAATATGAGGAAAATCTTTTCATTGTAAATAATGATGCTGCTTTATTATCTGTTGTTAGAAATAAATATTGTATTGTTTTATGCACTTGGCAAGGTCAAAAAGCATTTATCGATCTTTTACCACAAAAGTTACTTTGGTATGATTTATTAGATCAATTGGAGTTCTTTGCTGATACAGATGCAAAAACAATAGAAGCACATTATCAAACACTTGAGCAAGCAGATATTGTGACCTATTCGGCTGACAAATTACACAAATATGTCAGCAAAAGAGCAGATGCAATTATTTTACCTAATGCTAGTAATTTAGCAGACTTTATTCAGGAAAAAGATATAAGTAAAAAAGGTGTTGTACTGCAAGGGATAAAAAATAGAAAAGTAATAGGTTATTTTGGTGCAATAGAAGAGTGGTTTGAAGTAGATTTAATTAATCAATTAGCAGAAAGAAATAATGATTGGTTGTTTGTAATAATTGGGCATGTAGGAAATAATATAAAATTTAAAAAACTTGAAAATATCCGGTTAATAGGAAAAGTAGACTATAATAAATTAGTGGATTATGCATCGTTTTTTGATGTAGGAATTGTTCCATTTAAAATTAACGATTTAACCGATTGTGTATCACCGGTAAAGTATTTTGAGTATAGAGCTCTTGGTATACCAGTAGTAACTACAGGTATACATGAAATGAAAAAATTCTCTAATGACTATGGTGTGTATATTGCTGATAATGTAACAGATTTTGAGAACAGTATTAACGAAGCGTTACAGCTTGACAAAGATAAGTTACAGCAAACATCAAAGGATTTTGCTTTAAAGCATCAATGGAAAAATCGTATAGAGCTTGTAGAACAAAAAATGTTAGAGAATATAAGTAATTTAAAAGCATATGCTAACTATACTATTGAAGAACATGTATCTGTTATGACTGGTACTTTCTTAGGGTTAGATGGAGAGAACTTCTATTCAGGTGGGGCAGAAAGATATTTGATTGATTTAAATGAAGTAGTAAATTCATTAGGAAAAAATTTAATTATTTATCAATATGGAACTTTCCCTTGGACAAGAAAATTCAAAAATATAGAAGTAAGGTCATTGGCACGGGGAACAGAAAAAATAACAGAGCTATCGGTTGAAAATGTAAAAAATTACAATAAGGTGTACTATGATGAGGAACATGCTATATCATTATTAAATATATACTCTGCTTTCTTCGAATCGTGGCCAAATGTCGCAAGCCCAAGTATAGGAATTAGTCATGGTATTGCATGGGATTCACCGCAAAATAACGAGTTATCAGCTTTGACTTTTTGGGAACAAAATAGAAGAATTATTGAATCAGCATCGTTAGTGGATAAAATGGTATCTGTAGATACTAATACGGCTAATTGGTTCCAAACTATTGATTTTAATTTAGGAAATACAATGGAGTATGTACCTAACTATGTTGATACAAATATATTTAAACCGGTGAAAAAAGAGAGTGATAGAATAGTAATCTCTTACCCAAGAAGATTATATGGTGCTCGTGGATTGTATATGGTATTAGATATTATTGACGAGATTCTTACAAAATTCCCTCATGTGGACTTCCACTTCGTTGGAAAGGGATTTGAAGAAGACACAAAACATGTTGAACAAAAGATTAGTAAATGGAAGGATAGAATTAAGTGGTATTCACTAGACCCTTCAGAAATGCATAAATCTTATGAAGTGGCTGATATATCGCTAGTCCCAACTTTACATAGTGAAGGAACTAGTTTATCGTGTCTAGAGGCTATGTCTTCTGGAAATGCTGTCATATCCACAAGAATTGGTGGATTAACCGATTTAATTATTAATGAATTTAATGGAATCTTAATTGAACCTAATAGCAGTGCTTTAAAAAGAGCAATTGAAGGGTTACTAAACAATCCTGAAAAATTAAAATTTATTAAAGAAAATGCAGTTCAAGTATCTAAAACGTTCTCTAAAAACCAATGGACTAAAAAATGGGCTGCTATTGTTAAAGATTTTATTGAAGTGACGGATACGAAATATGAATTAAAATCACATAACAATATACATTTTTATATTGATGATGAAAACGATTTAGAGCGTGTTTCAGGTCGGATTAAAACATACTTATTTGAAGGGCATAATATTATGATATTTATGAAAAAGATGATAAGTAACAGAGAAAGAAAGAGCTTTGGTCGACTGCAATTTTTACATTTTAGTGAAGATATTTTTGATGCTGGGGACTATTTAATAGCTTCTAATAAAATATCTGATAGCATGAAAAATTATAAATATCAAATGAATGAATATATTTGATTTTATAGTTATCTTACTCGAAAACAAAGTTGTCAATGTACTCCTCCTAATTTCTAATAACTTTATAGAAGTTAGGAGGATATTTATTGATAAAAGTACTATTAGGAAATGCTTGGAGGTAGCTAATTTATGAATTTAATTCGCAAAATTTCCAGGTATATCAAATACCATGGTTTTAAAGGTTTAGTCAATAAAATTATTTGGACAGGAATCTATAGAGTAAAAAAACGATTAAGTAAAAAAAATCATCAAAAACAATTAGAAGCTATTTTAAAGGAACATACAAATAAAGAAATTATAGTGTATATTTCTCCAGTACCTTGGAATTTACCTCTTTATCAAAGACCGCACCATATTGCATTGAATTTAGCTAATTCAAATTATCTCTATTTTTACTGTACAAATGATGCTATAAAAGATAATTTAAATGGATTCAGAAAATTAGCTGATTCATGTTATTTAACAAATCAACAAGAAATTTTATTATGTATGCCTAATAAAAAGATTATTCACTTGTATTCAACAGATATGAGAGATATTGGACGAATATATGAGGGGGCTAAAAAAAATTCTGATATAATTTTGTATGAATATATTGATGAATTACATAAAGACATAACTGGAGAAATACCAGATTATGTGTTTATCAATCATAATAATATATTAAAAGATGAAGAAAATTGTATAGTAGTAGCTTCAGCTGATAAATTATTATCAGATGTAAAATCTAAAAGAAATAAGAACTTTAAATTAGTAACTAATGGTGTAGATTTCAATCATTTTAATAAAAATCAAAATAATGCAATCCCTGAAGAAATTAGAGTTTTAATAGAGAAAAAGAGACCTATTATTGGATATTTTGGTGCTTTTGCATCCTGGTTTGATTACGAGCTAGTATTAAAATTAGCGATTGAACGTCCTAATTATGAAATATTATTAATAGGATGGGACTATGATAAAAGTATAGTTAAATATAATTTAGATAAAACCCCGAATATAACAGTTGTAGGCCCGATAGATTATCATATATTACCTCAATATTCTAAGTGGTTTGATGTATCAACAATACCTTTCAAAATCAATGAGGTGACTGAATCTACATCACCTGTAAAATTATTTGAATATATGGCAATGGGAAAACCAATTGTTACTACTGATATGCAAGAATGTAGGAAATACAAATCTGTTTTGATAGGGAGACAACATACAGAATTTATTAATCAAATTGATGAAGCACTCAATAAGAGAAGTGATAATGTATATTTAACAGATTTAAAAGCAGATGCACTAATGAATACATGGGAAAGTAAAGCAAAAGAAATAAAGCAATTATTGAATGGTATATTTCTTTTTAATGATAAATAAATTACGATTATTTAGTTTATGACGCAAACATACAATTTTCATAAGATTTATGTAATGTAAATGTGCTTTTATTTATAAATTGAATATTTTTGAGGGGGGAAATTAAATGAGAGAGAAACTAATAAAATATACAAGTATACTGGGGATACAATTAGTTATCCTAGTAGGGTTAACTACTTTATTAAGTAGTCTGTTATTATTTGTGAACATAGAGATTAACGGTGCGGTATTTATCATTGCATGGATTCTTTCTATTATATTTAGCTTTTTAAGTATCAATCGGATACATGATAAAATTAATCAAAAAATTAAATGTGGAATTTTGTTGAATTTTATTTTTATCATTATTATAAGTACGACCTTATTTATAAGTGGTAAATATTTTGATATTTCTCATGATGGTCAAATGTATCACCAAGAAGCTATTATTCAATTACAAGAGGGATGGAATCCTATTTATGATGATCCATTAGATGAAATAAATTATACTCCGTTTTTTTGGATAAATCATTATGCAAAAGGATCTTGGTTTTATGGGGCTACCCTATATGATTTATTAGGTAATGTTGAGTATGGGAAATCTATTAATATTATTTTATTGGTCGCCTCAATTCTTTTAAGTTTTTCTACAATATTAAGGATTAACAATTCAATAACATGGGCATCAATATTTTCAATTCTTTTAGCGTTTAATCCAGTTACAATTAATCAAATGTTAACTTTCTATATAGACGGTCAATTATATTCACTCTTTTTATTATTAGTTGTATTACTTACACTTCATCAAATAGAAAAGAGTAATGAATTCTATTTGCCAATAATACTTACCTTAGCGCTACTAATTAACATTAAATTTACAGCTTTAGGTTATGCTTTAATCCTGTGTACAATACCTTTAATTTTGACACTATATCAATACATATTCGTTGAGAAAATTAGAGATTATAAACTTTTAATAAAGATAACTATAAAGCGGAAAATTAATATTATTTTGATTACAGGAATTATTTTGGGGATATTTGGTATTGGATTTAGCTCTTATGTATCTAATATGATGGATCATGGACATCCATTTTATCCGTTAGCAGGGAATGGTAGTGTGGACATCATAACGGAAAATACCCCAGTTGGATTACGTAATTTGAATAAAATAGAACAATTATACCTTTCTATTTTTTCTGAAACATCAAACTCTTTAGATGGAATAGCGATTTCGAAGTTTCCTTTAAAAATTACAGAACAAGAGAGATCTATTTTATGGATAATGGATGTAAGAATAGGAGGCTTTGGTCCATTATTTGGAGGTATTATTATAATAATGAGTATAGGAATCCTACTATGGAAGGATATATTTGTGAATAACGCAGTAAGAAATGTTTTATTAATTACAAGTGTTATTATTTTTACAATAATTATAAATCCTGAGATTTGGTGGGCAAGATACGTCCCCCAGATGTGGATGCTTCCAATAATCTTTCTAATTTTATTAACACAAAATATAAAAGGGAAACTTAAAGGATTTTATATAATATGCGTATCCTTACTTATTGGATTGAATTGTGTAATAATGTTGAAAACAAATTACAATGCGATAGCACTAATTAGTAAAGATCTTACTATTCAATTGGAAACGATGTCCGAGTTTAGTAAGTCGAATGAAATTATAATCAATATGGAAACATTTAAATCCAATAGGAAAAGGTTTGATAATTTCAATATCAATTATGTTGAGGTAGATAATCTCTCATGTGAGAAGCCTTTCATTATTCCGGGTAGTATATCAACTTTCTGTACAAATAATCCTGATTTATATAATCAACTACATTTAAAAAACTATCAAAAATATCAATAAACTATTTTAATTTTTAACAAAAATCAATATTATTTAAGATTTAGGAAGTGAGATTAGACCAATGAAAGAGTATTTAAAACTCATGAGAGTACACCATTATATGAAAAATGGTCTTATTTTTACTCCATTAATTTTTAGTGGTAGTTTGTTCAATCCATATTTGCTAATTAATTCATTACTTGGTTTTTTAGCATTTAGTTTAATTGCATCTGCGATATATATAATCAATGACATTCAGGATGTAGAGCTAGATCGTCTACATCCTACAAAGTGTAAGCGTCCATTAGCTGCTAATGAAATTTCCTTGGTAAATGCTAAAGCTTTAGCTGGAGTTTTGATTATCTTGGCTATAGGAATTAACTATTTTATCGCTGGGAATTCGTTTATAGCCTGGACATCACTTCTACTATATTTGGGACTTAATCTTGCTTACAGTAATGGTCTGAAAAATTTGCCGATTATTGATGTAGCTATTTTAGTATCAGGCTTTGTATTTAGGGTTTTGTATGGAGCTGGGATAACGGGGATTGAGATTTCGAGTTGGTTATATTTGACAGTTATTGCTATGTCATTTTATTTAGGTTTGGGAAAACGTAGAAATGAATTAATCAAGCAAAAAAATGTATCAAGAAATGTATTAAAGTATTATAATCAAGGTTTTTTAGATAAGAATATGTATATGAGCCTGGCTTTGACAATAGCTTTTTATTCGTTATGGACAGTCGACCCTGTTACAATTGCTAGATTATCAAACGATTATTTAGTTTGGACGGTACCATTAGTAATTCTTATTTGCATGAAATACAGTTTGAATATAGAAGGGGATTCTGATGGAGATCCTGTAGAGGTAATTATTAAAGATAAAACATTAATGGGCATGGTTGCTTTGTTCGTATTTATTACATTAGGTATAATATACATAGGGTGAATGAAATGAATGTATATGATTTTGACAAAACAATTTATAAAGGTGATAGTACATTAGATTTTTATTTATATTGTCTAAAAAAGCAGCCATTTCTCATATTAATTCTACCAATTCAAATTTTAGGCTTTGTTCGATATAAATTAGGGTTAATTACGAAGCTTCAATTTAAAGAGATTTTTTATAGCTTTTTGAAATATGTAAGAGATATAGAAGGGAAACTAGAAGATTTTTGGAGAAATAATCAATCTAAAATACAACCGTGGTATTTAAATAAACAGTTATCAGAGGATGTTATTATATCAGCTTCTCCTGAATTTTTACTACAGCCTATTTGTGAAGAGCTAGGAATCTCGAATTTGATTGCTTCTATTGTAGACATAAGAACAGGAAAATGCCTAAGTGAAAATTGTTACGGGATAGAAAAAACAAAAAGGTACTATGAAAAGTATGGAGATATGCCTATCATTGAATTTTATTCAGATTCTTTAACAGATGCACCATTAGCTAACATTGCCCAAAAAAGCTTTGGGGTAGTTGGAGATAAATTAATACCATGGCATGAATTTAAAAATAAAGGTGCGGGAAGCTCTATTCAAAAAGAATTTCTATTATTTGTTGTAGTGGGTATAGTGAATACCTTTAACGGAGTGTTATTTGCATCTTTATTTTCCCTAATTTTAAATAGTACAATCGCTTTTATTTTAGGATATGGGTGCAGTTTGGTTATTTCATATATATTGAATTCTATATTTGTATTTAAACATACTTTATCTATTATAAAATTCGTTAAGTTCTGTGTTTCCTATATTCCGAACTTTTTAATTCAATTTGTAATAGTTTTAGTGTTTTTGCATTACTTCCATTTAAACGAAGTAATAGTTTATGCAATGGCGGCTGCACTTGGTGTTCCTATAACATTTTTAATGGTTAAATTTTATGCATTGAAGAAATAAGACTTAAAGATGTGAAACATAAATCAATTGCATGTTGGAGATAAATTATGGCACAAAAAAAAGTATTACTCGCACAAAACAGTGCATTTATAGCGAATCGCTTACCACGTGCTGCTCGTGCTTTGAAGGAAGCAGGCTATGAGGTAGAAATACTGAATTGGAATCGTGGAGTAAATGCTGAGATTATTGAAAATGCGACCATAGCTTTTCAAGCAGAGGGAATTAAAGTTCATTCAATTTTCTGTGGGCATACACCGTATGGTAAAGGAATAATTACTGCGTTTAACAAATTGTTATTTATAATAAAAGTAGTATTTTTTCTTTTTAAACATGGACAACAATATCAAGTTGTCCATGCGATTGATTTTGATTTGGGATTACCTGTTTATATTGCAAAGCGTATAAATTCAAAATTAAAATTTGATGTTATCTATGATATCGCAGATTTTGTGGAAACCTTTCATAGTCCAATACCAAAGAGCATTAGGAAAATGGTGAAAAAGCTAAGCGAACGAGTAATGGAATACGCTAGGTTTATTATTATCCCGGATGAAAATCGCCTTATTAATATACCTGCAAACTTCCATGAGAAAACTGTGATAATTAATAACAGTATAGATCCTCCGAGGGAAACAAGGGATTATCCCGTAAATGTTCATAAAAGTATGTTAAACATTTTTTATTATGGAGCGCTTAGCAAAGACAGAGGAATTGAATTATTATTAAAACAGAAAAACGTAGCGCTATGGTTTGCTGGAAAAGGTGAACTACAAGAAGAGATTAAAGCACACGCTAATAAATATCATACAATTCACTACTTAGGATATTTAGGATTTGAGGAAACATTATCTGTTGCTAGTCAAATGGACATAATCTACATGGTATATGATCCTAACTATCAGCATAATCAAATTGCTTCGCCTAATAAATTATATGAAGCTCTTTATTTAGGAAAGCCTTGCATTGTAGCAGAAAACACCTCCGTAGATACATTTGTTGAAAAGTATGATATTGGTTATGTTACAAAATTTGATGAAAAAAATTTACAAAATGTAATTGCTAATATTAACCATAAAGAGTTAGCGGCCGGACTTGAAGAGTTAGCTTCGAAAGGGAAACATGCCAAGGAGATTTATACGAATTTTAGCTGGGATGCATCTAAACAAAGATTAGTCGAAATATACAACTCTATAACAATGTGGGGGGAGTAGTATGAATAAACCGTTAGTTTCTATTATTACACCTTCTTATAATAGTACACGTTTTGTTACTGAGATGATTCAGTCAGTTCTAGACCAAACGTATACAAACTTCGAATTAATTATTGTAGATGATTGTTCAAAGGATAATAGTTTAGAAGTGCTTAATGCTTTTAGTAAACAAGACCAACGAATTAAAGTATATAAGCTAGAAAAAAATAGTGGAGCCGCTAAGGCACGAAATTTCGGAATTCAAGCTGCTAAAGGAAAATATTTAGCATTTTTAGATAGTGATGATTTATGGGATCCTAACAAACTGGCATTACAAGTTGAATTTATGGAATGCAATAATTATGTATTTTCTTTTACTAATTATCGGATGATGGATGAACAAGGTAATCTATTAAATAAAGTGGTGAAGTGCCCAAAGGTTATAGATTATAAAAGTTTACTAAAAAATACTACAATTGGATGTTTGACTGTTATGCTTAATATTGAAAAGTTAGGAAAACCATTAATGCCAAATTTACAGCCTGAAGATACAGCTTTATGGTTAAAAATTTTAAGAACAGACTGTAAAGCATATTGTCTACAAGAAGAACTTGCAAGCTATCGCCTTGTTGGAAATTCTGCCTCTAGTAATAAACTTAAAGTTGCCCAAAAAATGTGGGTTGTTTATAGAAAATCAGAAAATATTAATCAACTAAAAGCGTCATGGTATTTTATTAATTATGCGTGGAATGCTGTTAAGAAACATTATTTATAGGGGTGGATTATGAATATTCTCCTTACTGGTGAAAAAGGTTATATTGCAAATAATATTGCCGAATATATATATTCAAGAAACGGTCCATTCAATATTTTGCAAAAGTCAATTCGTTATAACTCTTTAGATAAGCTTACTTTGAATAAAATAGAAACGGTCATTCATGCTGCTGCCCTTGTACATAAGAAAGAAACTCCTGAAAGTGAAGCAGCATATTTTGAAATAAATATGGAACTTACTATTAAGCTTGCTTTAAAAGCAAAAAAAGCAGGTGTAAAACAATTTATTTTTTTAAGTACTATGGCTGTTTATGGAAATGTGCGAGGAGCTATTACAAAGGATACTAAGACCTACCCTGTAACATATTATGGAAAAAGTAAGCTTGCTGCTGAAAAAATATTATTAGAAATGCAAGATAGGAATTTCAAAGTGGCAATTGTTCGGCCACCGATGGTTTATGGTCCAAGTTGTCCAGGTAATTATGTATTGTTAAGTAAACTTAGTAGTAAGATTCCTATTTTCCCTCAGATAGTAAATAAACGAAGTATGCTTTTTATAGATAATTTAAGTGAATTTATATTTCAACTAATTAAATATGAGGAGTCTGGTATTTTTCATCCACAAGATTCACAATATATTACAACAAGTGTAATGGTAAAAAAGATTGCTAAAGCGAATAATAAATATATTTATTTCAGCAAATTAGCAGGTAAGATATTGAATATGTTTATGGGAAATAAAGCAATTTATCAAAAAGTATTTGGAGATTTGTATTATACGGAAGAACTATCAGATTATAGGGATAATTCCTACCAAAGATATAACTTAGAGCAGGCGATTGCTATTACGGAGAAAAAAAAATGAAAAGATTTTTAGATATTATTTTGAGTTTACTAGCAATTGTTGTGTTTGCTATACCTATGGTCATTGTAAGTGTTGCCATTAAATTGAATTCTAAAGGACCAATATTGTTCAAGCAACATCGTATTGGAAAAGACGGTGTTCATTTTGAAATATTTAAATTTCGTTCTATGTATATAGAAACACCAAATGTGTCCACTGAATTATTAGGAGATCCAACAGCTTATATTACACCTGTTGGTAAGTTTATTCGTAAAACTAGCTTAGATGAATTACCACAGTTGTTTAATATTTTGAAAGGCGATATGGCAGTTGTAGGCCCCCGGCCTGCATTGTACAATCAATATGAGCTTATTTCTATGCGGGATAAATTAGGGGTCAATTGTGTGCGACCAGGTTTGACAGGTTATGCACAAATAAAAGGACGAGATATGATTTCTGATGAGAAGAAAGTAGAATATGATAAACATTATGTAGATAATTATAGTATTTGCTTTGATATGAAAATAATTTTGGTAACATTACTGAGTGTTTTAAAATCAGAAGGTGTGAGAATGAAATAGTTCCATTTTTTAATTTTATTACTACATTAATAATGAGGTATAATAATGAAGAAAATAAGAAAAGCAATTATCCCCGCAGCCGGACTTGGGACTCGCTTTCTACCTGCTACAAAGGCAATGCCCAAAGAAATGCTACCTATAGTAGATAAACCAACAATTCAGTATATTGTTGAGGAAGCTATTGCATCTGGAATTGAAGATATTATAATTGTTACTGGAAGAAATAAACGAGCAATAGAAGATCACTTTGATAATGTGTTTGAACTTGAAACTAACTTACTTGAAAAGGGTAAAATTGATATACTTGAAAAGGTGCAAGAGTCTGCTAATGTAGAAATACATTATATTCGACAAAAAGAGCCACTCGGATTAGGGCATGCAATTTGGTGTGCTCGTAAATTTATTGGTGAAGAGCCATTTGCTGTATTATTAGGTGATGATATTGTCAAAAATAATGAACCTTGTTTAAAGCAGTTAATAACGCAGTATGAAAAAATAGAGGCAAGTGTCATTGCAGTACAAAAAGTATCAGACGAAGATATCCATCGCTACGGAGTGATTGACCCTCTTGATTCTGGAGAATCACTTATGAAAGTGACAAGGTTTGTGGAGAAACCTGTACTGGAGGATGCTCCTTCTAATTTTGCAATTATTGGGCGTTATGTTCTAACACCAGATATATTTGGTTTTCTAGATGAGAAGAAGATAGGTAAAAATGGAGAGATCCAATTGACAGATGCAATTGAATTGTTGAATAATACTCAAGATGTTTATGCGTATTTATTTAATGGACAGCGGTATGATGTGGGAGAGAAATTAGGATATATTGAAACAATGATTGATTTTGCCTTAGAGCGTTCTGACTTATATGAAGAAGTAAGAACTATGCTTTTAAAAAAAGCAAAAGAATTAAAAAGGTAACTAAAATTATTTAAATTTAATTGAAGTATTCGTAATTAAAATCAATTCGTAAACATACGAGTTGATTTTTTGTTTATAATATAATTATTATATTTAATAGAAAGAATTGAGGACGAGAAATAGTCATGAAAACATTATCAATTCATTCTTCAGTAGGTAAGGATGAATTATTAATATATAAGGAACGAGTGGAGAAAATTCATTGCATGTTAGATAAATATGCTGCTACAGGTTGGATTGATTTCCCGATACAAAATCATCAGAAATTGTTTGATTCTATTAGCTATATTGCTAGTGAAATTAAAGCATGTGCAGATGTACTTGTTGTTATTGGAGTTGGGGGCTCTTTCTTAGGGGCACGTGCGATACAAGAGGCTTTAACACCTTATTTTGGTTTGCCTAAAGGTGGCATTGAAGTTGTTTATGTTGGGCTTAATATGAGCGGTGCTTATATGAAAGAGATGCTTGCATATTTAGATAGTAAGCAGGTTTACGTTAATGTTATTTCAAAGTCAGGTGATACCATGGAGCCAGCACTTGCCTTTCGTGTAATGCGTTTATATATGGAAGAGCGTTATGGTGATAAGGCAATAGAGCGTATTATTGTGACGACTGATGCAGAAAAGGGTATTTTAAAGGGAATCGCCGATAAAGCTGGTTATCGTCAATTTGTCATTCCTGATAATATTGGTGGGCGTTATTCTGTATTAACAGCAGTAGGATTATTGCCTGTTGCTGTTGCAGGGGTAGATATTAGTGAATTAATGAATGGTGCTCGTCATGCAGCTACAGAACTGGCACAGTCTGATTTAGCGTTTAATGATGCTTATCAGTATGCGGTGATACGTCATATTTTACATGAGCAAGGATATTCGGTTGAGCTTTTGGCTTCTTTTGAACCAGGATTAAGTAAATTCCATGAGTGGTGGAAACAGCTTTTTGGTGAAAGTGAGGGGAAAAATCGTAAAGGGTTGTATCCCTCAACTGTGAGTTATTCAACAGACTTACATGCTATTGGACAATATATCCAAGATGGTCGTCGTATCATGTTTGAAACCTTATTACACTTTAATGAGATTGAGGGAGATATGGCAGTACCCTATGATATGCGTGACGAGGATGGTTTAAACTATTTAACGAATCGTACATTTAATGAAATTAATGCAATTTCCAAACAAGGTACAGCGCTTGCCCATGCAGAGGGAGATGTACCCGTAATCCAAATTGAATTGCCTATGTTGGATGCATATCACCTTGGCTATTTAATCTATTTCTTTATGAGGGCTTGTGCGATGAGTGCATGTTTATTAGAAGTCAATCCTTTCAATCAGCCTGGTGTGGAGGCATATAAACAAAAAATGCTCCAATTATTGAAAGGGGAAAAGGCGGCAAAAAAATGAGTGTAAATCAATTAAATAAACTCTGGAAGCAGCAATCATTACCGGATTATTTAATGGAAGAATTAGTAGCTATTGCTTCTGATGAACTGGCCATTGAAGATCGATTTTATCAATATGTATCATTTGGGACAGGTGGCATGCGCGGTTTACTAGGAGCTGGAACGAATCGGATAAACATTTATACGATCCGTCGTGTAGCAGAAGGTCTTGCTCGTTATATTGAGTCTAGTGGGGAAGAAGCTAAACAACGTGGCGTTGTATTGGCGTATGACACCCGTCATTTTTCCTATGAATTTGCCTGTGAGACTGCAAGTGTACTAGGAGCACATGGAATTCGATCCTATATATATAAGGAAGCTAGACCAACACCTCAGTTGTCGTTTACAGTTCGTAAATTAAATGCTTACGCAGGTGTCGTAATTACTGCAAGTCATAACCCAAAACAGTATAACGGCTTTAAAGTATATGGGGAGGATGGTGCACAGCTAACACCAGATTTTGCAAATGAGATTATCTACTATATGAACGAAATAAAGGATATTTTTGCTATTAAGGTAGAGGAGCTTGCTTTATTAGAACAGCAAGGGTATATTACATGGCTTGCTAGTGATTTAGATAAAGAGTACTTAACAAGTCTTTTGACTTTAAAGAGCAATCAAGATGTGGCTTTAAATATGAACATTGTCTATACACCATTGCATGGTGCT
The DNA here is from genome assembly GCF_016757845.1 of Lysinibacillus sp. HST-98. NCBI lineage: Bacteria > Bacillati > Bacillota > Bacilli > Caryophanales > Bacillaceae > Lysinibacillus > Lysinibacillus sp. HST-98. The sequence continues at coordinate 122,321 of NZ_JAENHX010000004.1, read as the reverse complement.
GGTTTGGTGCCAGTTAGTGAAGGATTACGGGCATTCGGCTTTCAACAAGTACACATTGTAGAACAGCAAGCTGTGCAGGATGGAGAATTTCCAACAGTTGCTTACCCAAATCCAGAGGAATCAAATGCCTTTGAGTTAGCAATGAAGCTAGGTAATCAGGTTGGGGCAGATCTATTGCTAGCAACTGATCCAGATGCTGATCGGTTGGGGGTAGCTGTTAAAAGTGATGATAGTTATAAGCTTTTGACAGGGAATCAGCTGGGTGCATTATTGCTGAATTATGTATTGTCGACAAAACAACAGCTCGGTTCTTTACCTCAAAATGCAGTTATGTTAAAAACGATTGTGACTTCAGAATTGGGTACTCATATTGCAGAAAAATATGATGTAGCGACAGTAAATACATTAACAGGCTTTAAATATATTGCTGAGAAGATTGCAGAGTATGAGAGAACGGGTGAGTATTCGTATTTATTCGGCTATGAGGAAAGCTATGGTTATCTAATTGAAACTTTTGTGCGAGATAAAGATGCGGTGCAAGTTGCATTAAAGGTTGCAGAAATGGCTGCTTATTACGAGACGCAAGGTCATACATTGCTTGATCAGCTAGACAATTTATATAAGGAATATGGTTACCACAATGAAGCTCTGCTTTCCCAGCAATTTGAGGGCAAAAACGGACAAACAGAAATGCAAGTTATGTTACAACGTTTACGTGACAATATGCCAAAAAAAATTGTTAATTTGACTGTGCTGCGTACAGAAGACTATTTAGTAGGACAAGCTGTCTTAGCAAACGGAACAATAGAAGGGCTTACTCTTCCAAAAGAAAATGTAGTAAAGTTAATTCTTGAGGACGGTTCATGGATTGCTATTCGTCCATCTGGTACTGAACCGAAATGCAAGTTTTATATTGGTGTAGTAGGGGAAACCGCAGAGCATACACAGCAAAAGCTCGAGCAAGTGAAGGAAGCTGTGCTGGAGATAGTAAAGTAGAATAAAATTAAAAGGTGCTCCTTATTTAATTAGCAAATGAATAATTAAAGAGGGGCGCTTTATGTAAAATTGAAAATATCTATATTATCAAGACTCTATTGAATAATTTGAGTAAGCTTCATATTTTTCATATAGTTTAGTCCCTTTAATTCATCCTAAACATCTTGAAGAGCAACTACTGCTACTTTATTCCCCAACCCGCACGAGCAATTTTAGCCCCAGAAATAAACCCCTCATGTTGCAATGTTTCAACAATCTCTCCGAACATACCTTTATCTATATCAAAATCATAAAATCTCGGTTCTTCATTATTATGTATTCCCTCTAAAATATGTAAGATAATATTCTTATCCATCTTATAATCCCCCAACCTATTATCATTCAGTATAATGATGAGATAATACCTTTCACATGATGTCCTCCTTTTACGGAAATTCTTCGAAAGTTATGTAACCTTTTCATACAATAACCTGTCTACTTAATAGGATGATTTGAAGTACTAGCATGAGTAGAAACTATTCTTCTATAAAGCCAAAGGAGTTTTATAGAAAATGTTCGTGCGAATTGGAAAAACTCCTTTCATTATATGAAGCTTTCGAAGGAGAAAGGCTAGCACCCTAGTACCAAATTCTACTCTTTTCGATATAAATCCCACATTTTAGGGGTTTTTCGTGTTAAGATGATAAAGACTATTGTAAGAGGAAAAAGGAGATTAAGATGTTAAAGAAACTAAGGACTACATGTATTGTATCAGCAGTTGCGTTGGCTACGATTTTGCCAGGACAAGCGTCTGCATCAGCGACTAGTAACAATGGAATTCAGATAAAAAACAATGTTTCGATTACGATTAATGGAGAGACGATTCAAGTCAATGATCCTATTTTAAATAAATCGGATTTCTTATTATTACCAATGCGTGCATTGTATGAAGCGGTTGGTGCAAGTGTGGATTGGGATAAGGAAACGTTGACGGCATCGGCGATTCGCAATGGTAAGATGGTTGATTTAACGATCGATTCGAATAAGGCTTTAGTAGATGGTCAAGAGGTTGCAATGGATGTTGCGCCATTTATGTATAAAGATCGTACCTACATGCCATTACGCTTCGTCAGCGAAAACTTTGATGGAGTTGTTAATTGGGATGAGGCTACTCAATCGGTGGATATTACATTATCAGATGAAACAACAGCACCACCGCAGGAAGACCCATATATCTTACATATCAATAACAAACGTATTGTCATGAAAGATCCGATTGTTTCAAAGGATGGAAGAACCTATTTACCTGCTAGCTATATTTATGATTATTTAGATGATTCATCTGGTACTTGGCAGCCTGATGGTTCCTTTGAATTGTTAATTGGTGGGATGAGCTTTATTTTCAATGATAACAGCAATCAGGCTTTGGTTAATAATGAAGCAGTGACAATGATCGAAAAGCCATTTATACAAAAAGGCAAAATGTACATTCCTGCTAAGTTTCTTGTGGATGCATTAGGTGGAAATTTACGTTATATCACAGAGAAAAAAGAAATGTATATTTATGTTTACCGTTATATGTTTACAAGCCCCTTCCTAGATAAATCATATGGCACGACGTCATCACCCGAGGCTGTTCCTTCTGCTCGTTTAGAGGGGGATCGTGATTTATTTATTAGTGATAATCCCGAAACGTTAACACGTAAGCTTGTGCCAATGAATAATGCGACGCTTGCCCAATATGATGTCAAACCAACTGCGGCAACGAATAAGCATCGTGTCTTTGGCTGGCATTACAACACATTAGGTACGGACGTCAATCTTGGCATTACCGTTCAAAACAAGTCTACAACAGAGAGCATTAAAGTGACTGACTCGAAGGGCATTAGCCAAAAAACGGGTAATAGCTGGGTAGGTCATGACCTAGGTTTGTCAATTGCGGACGCTACTTTAAATAACAAGCTTCAAAAATCAGAAAGTAGTGGTATTGTCATTGCACCAGGGGAAACAAAGATCATTGAAACATACGATTTACACTATGATTATATTATCGGCTTTTTACATGATTTAGATATTCAAGCAGTCAATGGTGGAAAGCCAGAGTATACGATTCGTACTGTGCTTTCAAAAGATAATACAGATTTAACAACAATCCAATCAGAACAGGTTGCCGTGGATGAGTATGCGAAACATCCAAGGGGTGCTTGGCCAAGTGCTACCATTCTAGCAGAGCTACCAGCCTATACAGTAGATACTCCAGAGGTAGGCTATAACATTTCCAATGGCCGTACAGACCATTTACAAACGGCTGAAAATTCATTTTCTCAAATCAATGGTGCTGTAGGAAACCCAGGTCACTTCGGTATGAACTATAAAGTATCCATTCCTGTTGTCAATCCAACTGGCTCTACAAAAACGATTAAGCTGAAGTTAGCTGGTCGAGGAGGATTATACAGCGGAGCGATTAAGGTGAATGGCAAAGTGTATTTAGTGCCTTCTTTAAGAGTAGGGGCAGAGTATGTTGAATTACCAGATTTCAAAATGAAGGGTTCAAAAGATACGATTGAATTAGAACTAATGCATGCTGGTGGTGTCAACCTTCCAGTAGCAATCTATGTAGAAACAAAATAAAAAAGTCACTGGCACGGGTCATGTGACATGGTACGTGCCATACTTTGAATTAATTCGGAGTGAAAAATGGCAAGAAAACTAATAACGATTATTGTAGTCCTACTCATGCTTACACTAACAGTTAGCCCCATCAATGGACAAGCTGCTGGTTTAGGCAATAAAGTCAGTGAAGTTAAAACAGAGGTTTCACCACAGGTAATACATTCACAGCAAAACTATACGTCAGGTTCGATACGTCAGTTTGTAAATGTTTTAGATGTCAATTTAAATAATACATATACAAAACTAGAAATTGGTATGCCCAATCCTATTAATTCATTAAAAACAACATCAGCGATGGCCAAGCAAAACACATATGATGGGCATCGTGTTGTTGGGGCTGTCAATGCCTCTTACTTTTTAGGAAATGGTATGCCTGCGAACTTGTTAGCAGAAAATAATGAAATTGTGAACTATGGTATTTTGGGAGATACATATGATAGCCCAACACAAAAGCCAGTTGCATTTGGTTTATCGAAATCAGGGAAAGCGATTGCAGACTATTATTCTACGAATCTAACTTTCCAAGTGAATGGCAAAAGCTATCCTATCGATCTTATTAATAGTGAACGAGGAACAAATAAAAACGTTTTATACACACCGGAAAAAAGATCAACAGGGACAAATACATGGGGTGTAGAACTCGTTGTGTCGGGCGCTAGTCAAGATACAAGCACCTTGCATTTTGGTGACCAGTTCTCTGGTACAGTATCTCATGTAACAGCATATGGAGCAGAAGGTAACTCTTCTGTACCAGCAGATGGCTTTGTTATCTCTGTCCAAAATAAAGAGTTAGCCGCTGAATTAAGTAGCATTACAGCAGGTACAAGCGTGGATGTCAGCTTATCGATCGATCAAAAATGGATGGATGCACAGTTCATCTTAGCTGCTGGACCAATGCTTGTGCGTAACGGCAAAGTGGATATTTCTATGCCAACCAATTCAGGGTTTGCTTCTACACGTAGTCCACGTACAGCAGTAGCTATAGATGCTACAGGTACAAAGGTATCTCTTGTAACGATTGATGGACGCATAAGTGGTCATAGTAATGGTGTTAATTTATCAGATTTAGCTGCTCATTTAATTTCAGTGGGTGCTTCTTCGGCTATTAACCTAGATGGAGGCGGCTCTACAGCAATGGTGGCGCGTAATCCAGGAGGTTATTTCGCCAACCTAGTGAATAGACCGTCAGAGGGTAGTGAACGTCGTGTATCTGCCATTTTACAGGTAGTGAATACAGCGCCACCAGGGAAAGTAAAATCAATTTTGTTAAGTAGTGTTGGTCAGGTAATGAAAGGATCTTCTGTAGATATGCAAGTTGCAAGTGCCTATGATCAATACTTGAATCCAATGACCATCAACCCAGCAAATATGAACTGGACAGTTGAAGGAAATATCGGCAAAATGGACGGTGCAACCTTCACAGCAACACAAAAGGGTGAAGGAAAAATTATTGGCGAGTATGAAGGAATTCGTACGTCTACAGCTGTGAAAGTAGTAGATCTAGCAGAGAAACCAATTGTACTAGATAGCTTTGATAATACTTCTTCTTGGACAACAGAAACAGCGAAAGCCAATGTTTCATTAGCAAGCTCTAAAGAGTATGCTAGACAGGGGACTGCTAGCTTACAATTAAACTATGATTTCACAACAGCAGGCACAGGTACAAAAGCAGCCTATATGGTTGCGAAAACACCAATTGCTATTTCAGGGCAGCCTAAAAATATCGGTCTTTGGGTATTTGGCGATGCTGGTAAACATTGGCTAAGAGGCGTTGTGATTGATGGTGCTGGAGCGAAGCATACAATTGATTTCACAAGCCAGGGCGGTTTAGACTGGAGTGGCTGGAAATACGTGACGGCAGATATTCCAAGTGATCTACCACAGCCACTAAAATTCGAGCGTTTGTATGTTGCTCAGCCAACAGCTTCTCTTCAAAAGAAAGGACAGCTGTATTTCGATCAATTACAAGCAGTATATAAAGACAATCATGTGGAATTAGTTTATACAGATGTAACAAAAGGGCATTGGGCATTTTCCGAAATCCAAAGCTTATACGATCAATCTCTTATTAAAGGATACTCAAATGGAACGTTCAAACCTGAGGCATCCATTACACGTGCCGAGGCAGCTACGATCATCGCTAGAGCTTTAAATCTAACTACAACGAAGGATTCTAGCTTTAAAGATGTGAGTAAGAGCCATTATGCATACAGTGCCATTGCCGCAGTTGAGCAGGCTGGCATTATTAAAGGGCAAGAGGCAGGGAAGTTTAATCCAAACGGACAGCTTTCACGTGCAGAAATGTCTGCCATTTTAACAAGGGCCTATAAGTTAACAGGTACAAGCAAAGTAAGCTTCTCAGATGTGAAATCAACACATTGGGCATACAGCCATATCCAAGCACTTGTCGCAAATGATTTAACTGGCGGCTTCCCAGATAACACATTTAGACCCGATGCACAAATTACACGTGCTCAATTTGCAAGCTTCTTAAATAGATGTTTATCATTAAAATAAAGAAGACAAATCCTCTGTAACAGCTACAGAGGATTCTTTATGTTGTCTTGCAAAACAAAACAATTAACAGAATTTTTGTGGAAGGTGAAGTGGATATTCATTGCTTGCTTACCTGTGGGCTAGCGAAAAGCACAACAACCCACAACTTTTTGTAAAGGTTTTCACTAATCATTTTATTGAGGAGTGCTGTCACTCAACATTTCTCCACATTTTTCACTACTGTTAGTATGAAAGAAAAGGAAAAGACACCTTTTCAGAGAGGTTGAGTGGAGTCAGCGTCACTCCTAGGGGATTTAGCGTCACAGAGGAGACCTTGGAGTGAACGTAAGTGAGTGAAGCGGCTCATCGGACGCCCCATGGAAAGGACGCTGGCGGAACGGAAATCAACCCATCGCTCGCTTTGCTAAATGTTTTTTTAGTGTTATCTTCTTTTCTAACAAAAAATCCGCCTTGTCCATAAAAAGACGAGGCGGATATAGATTAGAAAACGATATATTTCACATATTGCTTCCAAGTTAGCTCTTTAAAATGGCTCCATTGGATTTTCTCAACAGGTAATGTTCTGAAGGTATAGGCTTCGAGATTACGTTTCTCGTTCGAGAGCATTGGCGTACCTTCATCAAGATAATCCATAAAAATAGCTGACTTAGCCGTTTTAAATTGCACATTGACATCAATTAGCTGAATTTTACCGTCCTGATTGATGATATATAACTTTTTGTTCCCTTTTTTAGCTGTAGCTAGCCATGATTTATCGACTTTATAAGAATCGAATGCTTCGTTGACAATAATAGAGGCTTTGCCAGTTGTCGAAAATGGGATGTCCTCGAGTGGGGCATCCTGCTGTAAGGTCACTTCATAATTAGTTGGTTGTGGCAAGGCAGCTGTTTTGGCTAGCTCATTTGCCCAAACTGTCTGATCGTCAGTAGCAATCGTTTGTTTTTCTAATACGATGCCAGATAGATCATCCTTGACATGTTTCACCTTGAAATCTACAGTTTGCCCTTCCTCCACCTTTTGCCATTCCTTTTCTGATAAATAGGCATACATTGCTTTTTCATTCGAATAGATTTCAAAAGTTAGCGCACCAGCTTCTTCCTTAATCGCTGCCACAACACCATCAATAGGGCTGACAATACCCTGACGAGATTGAATTTGTGTAATTTGGGCTTCAAGTAACGCAATTTGACGATTTGTTTCAGCAATATGTCGATTTAACAGGGCAACCGCTGTAGATGCTGAATTTTGTTGAGCAAGCTCTAATTTTAGCGTTACAGATAGCTTGTCATTGATTTGATCCGTATTAATGGAGCTTTTTGGATTCGAATCGTCACCATATTCATCCTCAATTTGATCAAGTGCATCCTGTAAATCTTGTAATTCTGTTTCATAGGCTGTGCGTTCAGATTCAAGCTTTGTTAGCTCCTCATCCACCTCATCCGTTTTATAGGTAGCAAGTACATCATTCATCATCACTTCTTGGCCACGCTTTACATTCACAGCTGATAAGTTAGTTGCATCAGCAGTAATCGTGTATGTCTCAGCAGGTGCTACAATGGTATCTTTATGAACACGCTCTGTATTCGTGCCGATATAAGCTTTTTGAAATTCATCGATAAAGTAGGATCGTGTCACGTTGCTATTATCTTTAAAGACAAAATAAGCATTTATGCCGATTACTAGCATTGCTAACACGATGGTCGTAGTTGTCCATGGTCTTGTTTTGATTAATGCCATCATCCTAACCCCCTAGCAATCCATTCTTTAATTGGTAGTACACTAATCAAACCAACAAATATGGCCATAAATAGCTGTACACCAATCAATTTGACTACTAACATTTTTCTACTAGCCTCTTCCTCCCATTTTGATAGGAAGAGATACTGTACAATAATGATTAAAACCGTTGTTACCGTCAATTGATTGAGGGTAAATAACACGAAATCTGTTTCAATCACCTGTAAGGCAGCAGGAGCTAAGGAGAAGAAAGAAAACATGGTTGTATAGCCTACTGCATAGAAAACAGCAAAGAGGATTGCTTTTTCAATTAATAGAAAGGCTACAACATAAAGCTGGACTTTTTTTATCCAAGTATAAGGAATGTCCGTTAATAGATGTAAAAGATAGGTAACACCATAATAATGGAAGCAAAAATAGACGATTGCCCATAAAACGGCACCAAGCATCGAAAGTATACGTGCTACATAGTATTCATTTTGTAAATCCTTTGCGAATAAGGATGTTAAATTTTCTGTCCCCATTCCCCAATATTCGCGAGCAGCAAACAACAGGATGAAAAGAATGAACACCGTTAGTACTCTTTTTTTATATCCGATGACCTCGCCTTCCTCTACGATGCTAGTAAAGTAGGTAGGATTTTTTAAGCTATGCCAGAACTTATAATGGTAAAACATAAAACAGCGTCCTTTCTTCCAAAATAGGATATCAAAGTTGTAGTATACACCTTGTAAAGATATTATGACATATGAAAATAGCTGTTTTTTTCCAATAAATTCATTGAAAAAACATAATCTCTTATTATATGTCGATTGGTGAAAACCTTATATAACACCATTGTATAGTATAATTGAAATAACTTCCTGTTTTTCTAGCTAGTAATTTAGAAAAATTACTTTTGATATGTCTCATTTTGTAAATATATTAGAATGGCTTGAAATCAAGCAATTTACACCGATACTAAAGTCATAAATTCTAAATGAAAATGAATACAATCATTTTCCTATACATAAACGATGAAAGGGTGGTTCGATTGAATCGAAAATTGACAGCAGGGGTCATAACGGGTCTTTTATTGGCACCTACGGCTATAGCGAACGCACACGCACAGGACAACGAAGGACAGTCGCACATCTCCATACAATCAGAAAAGGTAGCTTATGCAAATGAGGTTGCAGCAACTATAGCAAGGGAACAACTTATTGCACAATTTGGCAAGCTATCAGAGAATTCATCAGATAATGAAATGGTTATTGCAGATGGTGATATAACGATTGTACAAAATTCAGCTGATTTTAATGCCGATGAAAAAGCTTTTATACAAGCGAAATATGACTATGTAGTTAAGCAACGACTACTGTTAAAGAAGCTTAAGGAAATTAGCGATAAGATGGGTACTATTTCATATACCAGCAAAACATTTATTAACGATGTGAAAAATGTACAAAGCCAATATGAAACATTTTTAGGAGATGAATCAACAGCGACATCCTATCAATATGTGCAAGACCAATTCAACCAAGTTGTTCTTGCTGCACTTAATAATGGGGCGAAGGATATTGCCTCAACAGTTCGTGGTACAGTGTTGCAATATGGCTATGATGAAGCAGCACGCAATGTCTATTTTAAAGGCAAGGGAATGGATGTTGACAAGTTAAGTAAGCTGAAAGTGGACGCAGCAAAAGCAGAAGCCGTCACTACAGAATTAAATCAGTTAGTTGAGTTATTGGAGAAATCTACAGATTATTCAGCTATTTCACCTAGTATGAATAGCTTTACGACGAATTATAATGCGCTGACAGCAGAGCAAAAGAAAGTGGTCGAAGCTTATAATCCAAAAGATGATAAAATCACACCTTTTAAGAAGTATAAAGATGCCTTGTCAGGTTTATCTGCTTTAGATAAAGTGACTTCCAGCATTGCACAGTTAAAAGGTAAGCAACCTGCAGATTTCACTTCAGCCTCAAGCTTTATTAGTGCTGTGACGGCTGTTGAGAAAGCCTACAATAGTCTGGATGCTGCCTCCAAACAATTATTAAAAACGGAATATGAAAGTATTGCACAATATCTTAAAGCTGCAAATATTTCAAAAAGCATTTCAGGACTGCGTGTATCCAAAGAAGATGTATATCGTACAACAGTCAAAGACATAAAAGCGGAATACGATCTCTTAACGGAAGGTAAAGGTTTTGTTAAAAACATAGGAGACCTAGATCTGGCGTTAGCAAATATTGCATATGCAGAGGATATTGAAGGAAAGATTAAAGCCATTAATGTTGTAGAAGAAGCTAATAAAGTAGCTGCTATTAAAGCTGCACGCGAAGCCTATAATAATCCTTCAGGCACAAATATCAATGCGTCCAATGTTAAGAAAATCGTCAATAATCTAGCAGATCTCACAGCGTGGGAGAAAAATTTAGGTGCTGCCTTAAAGGTAGATAAGCTAATTGATAGCCTTGATCCAACTGCAAAAACCTTTGAAAGTAAGACGCTTTCAGCTTGGACTGCCTTTAACAAGCTAAGTGAAAATGATAAAAAGTTAGTGCAGGGAGCAACAAAGTTAATACTGTTTCAAACATACGCAGAAGCATCGAAAACGATTAATACATTAAAGCCAACAACTGACTACGGTACACAGCTTACCAAGTTGAAAGAGACAGTGGAGAAATTAGATACGACTTTGCAAGGGTATGAAACAGCTCTTACTAATTTGAAAACACAGCTGCAAAACAAAATAGATGCTTTAGTTAAAGAGGAAGAAGCGGTACAGGCTGTTACAACGGAAATTGATCTGTTAAATAGCAATATAGCTATTGAAAAAATATTGGATGCACGAGCTCACTATAATGCGTTATCAACAACAGCTAAAAAGCGTGTGACAAATATTAAAGTGTTAACAGATTTAGAGAAATCCTATAAATCGGTTGTTAATGTTATCTCTCAATTTGAAAAATTGGATCCTTCCTCTAAAAGCTATATTTCTAAAGCAAAATCAGCTTATACGGCTTATGCGAAGCTAGATGATAAAAATAAAATATTTGTCCAAAATTATAAAGATTTAAAAGATGTAATTCCTGCAATTGACGTAATGGTGCAAATTAGTACATTAAGCCCTTCTAAAAAAACGTATAAAGATGATGTGGTAAAAGCAGATGAAGCGTTTAATAAATTGGGTGAATCTCTTAAGGCAAAGGTAGTAAATAGTGAGGACCTAACAAAAGCACAAGGCTATATCAATACGGCCAAAGCATTTGATGACCGTATTATAGCCTTAGCAAATGAAGGCCCTGACACATTTGTCAAAAAGGTAGCCGAACTTACATTAGAATATAAAGCAATGGATAAGAACGCACAGAAGCTAGTGGAGCAAGCCAAAATGTTAAGCTCCTATGAAAAGGATAACAAGGCAGTAATCAAGGTGATTCAAATGATTGATGCCTTAAATCCAACAAATAAGGATTATACAAAAAAGGTTCTTGATGCACGTAAAGCCTATAATGCACTTGATCAAGTCTCCCAAAAGCGAGTAACAAACTATGCTAATCTCACTGCTGTAGAGGATGTTGCTTCCTTAATTGGTCTCATTGCGTCGTTAAAACCAACAAGTAAAACTTTCTATCAAGATATGAAAACAGCGCGTGAGCTTTATGATGCCTTGCCAGCAGAGAAGCAGCAAGCGATCGTAAACTATGATGCACTGGTAGCAGCAGAAAATGAACAGGGATTAGCACAGAGTGTAGTCGAGCTAATTAAATTAACAGAAGTGCAAGATGCTGACTATTTAACGAAGCTGATGAATGCGCGTGTAGCATACGATAAGCTGTCATCTGACCAAAAGAAATTAGTGACGAATATTAAAGATTTAACAACACGTGAAAAAGCAGTGAAACCAATTTTAAGTGTGATGGTTCAAATTAATGAATTAGATCCAGAATCAACAAGCTTTGTTAGTAAGGTAAACTCAGCACGTAAAGCGTATGATAAACTATCGAAGGATCAAAAAAAATACATCGATAATATTAATATTCTCTTAAAATTTGAGCCTGTCTCGAGTGTGATGGAATTGATTAGTAAACTAAAATCTTCAAGTAACACATTCCTTCAAGATACATCGCGAGCACGCTCACTTTACGATGCACTACCTGGCGATATGAAGCAATATGTGACAAACTACTATTTATTGCAAGCAGCGGAGTCTAGTATTTTAGGGGCTGGTAATGTCATGCAAATGATTAATGACTTACCAACCGTTGATCCAAAGCAATATGTGAAACGTATCCAAGAAATCCGTGCTGCTTACAATGCTTTACCAAAGGATCAGCAACGAGCTGTTCAAAATTATAAAGTGCTACAAGATCAGGAAAAGCTGATAAAGCCTGTAATGAGTATTGTAGAAGATATAGACCGATTGCTAACGGCAAAAGATATGAATAGCCAATACCAAAAGATTTTAAAAGCCTATGATAAGCTCAATGCTGATCAACGACGCTATGTTTATAACGACCAGCTATTGCTTTCACTAGATAATGTTATAAAGGTTTATAATAATATTGCTAAATTGAATCCAAAGGATAAATATTACTTTGGTATGGTGGAAGCGGCGCGTAAAGAGTATGATAGTTTGAATACGACAGATAAACAGCGTATCTCCAATTATTCTCTTTTACTCGAAGCAGAGAAAAGTTTAGCTGATGTGAAGAAGGTTGTGGAGATCATAGCGGGACTGTCTCCAAGCTCGTCGACATATATTGAAGATGTGGCGAATGCCGTTGCTGCCTATAAGGCATTGGACTCTAAAATTAAAGGACAGGTCATTAATGAGGATGTCTTAAAGCAGGCTGAAAAAGATGTGGCTGCCGTTCTCAAAGTTGTTCAAGCGATCGGAAATATTGATCCAGACAGCTCATCATTTGAGAAAAAAGTGCTAGCAGCTCAAAAAGATTATAGTAATTTGTCGATTGAGCAACAGGGCTTAGTGTATAATTACCGCATTCTAGAAGACTATCTTAAAATGATTCAATAGTATGATAAAAAAGGAGTTTTCCCAATGAATATAACGGGAAAACTCCTTTTATAAGTAAGAAAAAATGAATCCTAATATTAATTTCCAAAAAAGTGAAACTATATCATCTGAAATTCGTATCTTATAGTATAAATGGTCACTTTGATTGGGAGGTACCATTTCATACATTTTTATTTTGCCAACGTGAGGAGGTCGCCCTGTTGAAAAAATTATTGAGTATAATGGTACTTTCAATAGCTGCAACCGTAGGAAGTTTAACTAGTTTTAGTCAAGTAGAAGCAGCATCTGCTAAGGCAGTAGATGTGACAAATTCATACTGGGCAAATGCCTCAATTCAACATATGCTCACAAAACAATTTATGACTACATATAACGACAACACGTTTAAGCCAGAGCAAGCTATTACAAGGGCAGAAGCTGCTGCTGCCATTGCTCGTTCTCTTCAAACAAACCTGGACATTGAGAACCCTTTAAAATTCAAGGATGTTCCTACAACACATCCATATTATAAGGAAATTTGCCAGCTTGTTAAACTGGGAATCATTCAAAAGAGTGATGCCTTTCATCCAGAAGAGCCTTTAAAGCGTATGCAGGTGGCAAAAATGCTAGCTCTTGCGTATGAAATTAGGGTAGATGGCAAAAATAACAGTCAATTTGCGGATATTACACGTACGCATTGGGCAAAAGATTATATTGAATCCTTAGCAGATATCGGCATTATTGGTGGGGTGGATGCTAAACATTTTGCTCCTGACCAATTGGTAACACGTGCACAGTTTGCTGTATTTGTTGAGCGAAGCATGGCTTTTCAGCAAAAAATTAAGGCATTGGAAGTAGTCTATGACTATCTAGCAAAGGATTATATCCCAACTGTTAACCTTTCTTCTGAGTGGTCTAAAAAGGTAATTGAATTAATAAATGTTGAAAGACAGAAGAATAAGCTAGAACCTGTTGCTTATGATTCGGAGCTGACACAAATTGCCATTATCAAAGCACAGGACATGGTAAATCGCCACTATTTTGAACACATTTCCCCATTTTATGGGGCACCTTGGGATTTAGCGACATTATTTGATTACAACTATACAAGTTTTGGAGAGAATATTGCTAGAAATATTAAAACACCTGAAATTGCTGTTAAGGCATGGATGGCTTCACCTAGCCATCGAGATAATATTTTAAAAGAGCACTATACGAACACAGGTGTTGGAATAGCACAGGATAGCAAAGGAAATTACTACTGGGTCCAAATGTTCTCTAGTCAATAAGTTGTTGTGTAACAAAGAATCGCTAATATTACAGAAATGTTACGAAAGTTCCAAATTACGATAAAAAAATCCCCTTTTTAACGCTGGAAATACCTCCAAACGTTGGTATTACAGCGTTTTTTTGCTGTCTAAAACCGTTACACAATTGAAAAATAACAATCGCCTCTTTTGTGATAGTCTATGTATAGGCAAAAAAGTTTTGAGAGGGGTATAACAAAAGTATGAATAAGAAATGGTTATTACCGATTTTTGCATCATTTATGTTATTTTCAACTACTAATATTAATACTGCTGAAGCAGCGTCTAAAGCAGATTTAACTGATACAGCTTCTAAATATTTAGGTGTACCATATAAATACGGCGGTACTACAACTAGCGGTTTTGATTGCTCTGGCTTTACTTCTAAAGTATTTTCAGACTTAGGCATTCAATTAAACCGTACGTCAGGATCTCAATATCAACAAGGTACTGCAGTTGCCAAGAGTGATCTTCAAGTTGGCGATTTAGTATTTTTCAATACAAGTGGTAGTGGTATTTCACATGTGGGGATATACATAGGTGATGGTAAAATGATCCACTCTCAAACTGGTCAAGGTGTAAGCTACTCAAATGTGAATGACCCATATTATTGGGGCGATCGTTATGTAGGTGCTAAACGTGTGGCAACATTTGATGCTCAACAACAAGCTGAAGTAAAACAAGCAGCTATTGACTTTTCCGTATATGCTTCTCGTGCAGAGGTAGCAGTACAAATTGCAAAAGCTTTAAACTTAGATACATCTGATACTACTACTAGTTTCGTAGATGTAAAACCTACATATGCGCATGCAGGTGCTATTGCAGCTGTAGCAAAATTAGGTATCTTTGAAGGCGATGCAAATGGTAAATTCAACCCGTCTTCACCAATTACGCGTGCACAAATTGCAAAAGTATTAGTGCTAGCATTTGGTCTTGAAAATAATGGCGGAAGTGTAGCATTTAGTGATGTGCCTCAAAAGAGCTGGGCTAATGAATATGTTTCTACTCTAGCATCTAATGGCATTACAAATGGTGACGGAGACGGTAGCTTCGGTTCCGATGAATTACTAAAAATCGAACAATTAAAAGTTTTTATTGAAAGAATCCAACAATAAGTTCATAAAGTTAACACTTTAATTGTGTCATAGATTGCAAGAAATGATCTTTTGAATAGCGTATAATGGAAGAAGGGTTTGCAATAGCAGACTCTTCTATTTTTATGATAATTTTGTAGGAAAGGATGTGAATTGGAAAATTAAAGTTTAACAGTTCTATTGTATGATGCTTTATTTAGCTAATTTTGTTAAAATGGACACGTTAAGAGAACAAGAAGGGAGGAAATAAGACATTGAACATCAAAAAAATTAGTCTTATCTTGTGCGTCTTATTCATTTCGGCTTCTATGTTTACGATACATAGTGCAAGTGTCAGTGCAGCTAACAATTCAAATATAACATTTGAAGATGTTACTAAAAATCACCCAGCCTATGAAGAAATCAATTATTTAGTAAATTTGGGGGTAATTCAAGGTTACTTTGTGAATGGTAAGAGAGTCTTTGGCCCAAATAATAGTGTAACAAGAGGACAAGCAGCCAAAATGGTTGTTGTTGCCTCTGGTAATAAACCATTAGTTGTAAATAAATCTAGCTTTTCAGATGTTACAGTCGGCACTGAAATGTCAGGTTATATAGAACGTGCTGTACAGCTAGGATTTTTCGACAAAAATATAAAAGGTCAATTCTTACCAAATAAGCCTCTAACTCGTGGAGAAATGAGTCATGTATTAACAAAGGCTTTTAATTTAGATACTAGTGAGTATGAGGGGATCGACTCACCTTTTACTGATGTAGGAATCACACATGAATATGTGAAATACATCAATACAATCTATTATAATGGCATTACCAACGGAACAGGTAATACGTATTTACCGAACAGCACTGTAACACGTTCTCAATTCTCATTATTCGTTGCACGTGCAAACAGTGAAAAATATCGATTAGAGCTTCCTGTAAAAGGTGTACAAGTTCCAGATACATCACAAGTCATTGGCTTAGTGAAGGTCACTACAGATGGGTTAAACATCCGTAAGACAAAAGATTCTACTTCAAGCACGAACATTGTGGGCAAAGTCAATACAGGCGGTAAATTATCAGTCTACGCTGTTGAAAGTAATTGGCTAAAGGTTACTTATAAAGGCGCATATGCCTATATTTATAAGCAGTATGCAGAATTTGTAGATGCAGATGGCAATGCGTTAGGAACAGTCGAAAAAGAAGTAACGACAAAAAATGCTGTCAATTTATATGTGAAGCCTACATCTTCAGCAAAAGTCATTTCATCGATTAAAGCGAACGAAAAGCTTCCTGTTTACAAAACAATTGGTGGCTACTACTTAACACAAGTAAATGGTTTACCAGGTTATATTGTAGTGAATAGCACTACGGATATTGTGGAAGAAGAAAAGCCAAATCCAAATCCAAATCCAGATCCAACGCCACCAGCTTCTGGTGATGTGCTAGGTAGAGTCACAGTTGCTAATTTAAATGTTCGCAGTCAAAGTAACTCTACATCAGCCGTGTTATTTAAGCTGAATAAAGGAGAGTATGTCCAAGTTAATAACATCAATGGTTACTGGGCAGAAATCACCTATAATGGCCAAACAGGCTATGTTCACAAGTCTTATTTGAAGCTATTAAACCAAACAGCTAAACCTTTACAAAATCGTATTATCATCCTAGACCCAGGTCATGGTGGTAAAGATCCAGGTACAGTAAAGGGCTCTGCTTCTGAAAAGAACATTACATTAAAAGTCAGCACACAAGTGAAACAATTACTAGAGAATGCTGGTGCAAAAGTTTATATGACACGTACTGGTGATACGTATCCATCCTTACAAGATCGCGTAGACTTTACTCAAGCAAACTATGGTGAAATTTTTGTAAGTGTTCATGTCAACTCTGCTGCTAATACGTCAGCGTCTGGTACTGAAACATATTATGCAATATCTACAGGAGATATGTATCAGGAAGACGTTGATTTAGCGACATATGTTAATAATCAAATTGTTAACAATTTAAATATGAAAAATCGTGGTGTCAAGCAAGAGCAATACTACGTAATTCGTAATATGGTGATCCCGTCTATTCTAGTAGAACTTGGTTTCTTAACGAATGCAGAGGATAACAGTAAAATGACAAATGATCAATACGTTAAATTATTTGCAGAATCTATTTATAATGGTATTTTGCAATACTATAAAAAACAATAATTGATTAAGAGACGATTCCAAAGGTGTACTAGCCTTTGGGATCGTTTTCTTATTCTCTATATACCCACATAAGAGAAAGACAAACTAATTGATAGAAATGGCTATAAAATTTTCTCTAATCATACAAATAATAGCTAAATTGATTGCTACGGCTAGCTAGTATGAAAGATAAGGAAAAGACACTTTTGCAAATATGATTGGAGTGGAGCCAGCGTCACAGATGAGACCCTGGAGCGAACGAAAGAGTGAAGCGGCTCATCGGACGTCCCCTGGAAAGGACGCTGGCGGAACGGAAATCAACCTCCTGCCTTATGAAAAGGCCTTTTTTCTACTAGTGACTTTATCTTTTTTACAAAATGAAATGGCTGCCTCCTTTATAAGAGGCAGCCATTTACTGTTATTTCACGGTATTGATGAATTTAATATAATCCTTACTTATATATCCAGGTTCAGTGTTTAGTTTATCTGAAACAACTTGATACCAACCATTTGCGCTTGTATCTGTAACGATGACAGGCATATTACTTTTGCTAAATGTGAAAAGTGGACTTTGACTTGTTGATGCATCTGCACGAACATTTAGCCCAGCTGTTGTTGTAAGAGCAATTTTATAAGGATTATTTGCATCTTTAAAGCCTAAAGCTTTTTCTGCACGATAGTAATGTCCTGCAATTTTTGCGCCCCAGAATGGATCTGAAGCGTATTTTACGTTGAAGCCGATAGCCTTAGAACCGACAACTGCGCCATTCGTATAACGTCCACCTGGCGTAATATAATTTGGCTGAAGGAATTTTTCAACTAGCTCATTAATATTGGCTTCTACACTATCAAACTTCTTATTTAGTGGATTTGTATCATAGACATATAATCCAAATAGATTGTTTAGATTTTGAGCGTGATCACTCATACCATAGGCACTCTCATGCTGTGCTAGGGATAAAATAAGCATAGCATTGATATGAGAATTGGCTTCCACTTCTTTTAATACAGAGCCTAAACCAAGTAGTTTACTTTTAGTTGTGGCATTTTTATAAATCGAAGCACCTGAGCTTTCAACCTCTGCTAATTTTCCCACAATATATTGATCTAGCTCATCTGCTGTATATTGAGTTGTTGCACGAGCTGGTAAGAATTGATAGTAGTTATAGGCTTCGCCTTTTGAAGAACCATCAGCATTGGTAAAGTTGATGCCATCCCAGCTAAAGTATTTCTCACCCTGCTTCATAAAGCTAGGGGCCTTGCCATACACGTAACTAGCAGAATATTTATTAGTTTTATAATCATATAAGGTATGTTTTATTTCACCGTACTCATTTGTGTAATAAGAACGACCTTTTACTAGAGCAGAAGGAATTAAGGTAACGTCAGCCTGCTTTAAATAGCCAGTATGACCAGCTAAGCGTACTTTTACTTGTGTGGCATCACTACCTAGATACTCCATTTCTGTATTACCCGCAACTGCGATTTGATCCTTAATCGTTTCAGAATTTAGAGCAACATAATTATTCGTTACAACATAACCTGAAGTCATTTTAATAATTTTATCATTTTGAGTAATCACTAAGGAACTAGTCGTCATCGCCTTTTCAGCTGCTTCAAAGCTAGTAAAGGTTTGTTTGTCTACCAAGTTACCATTGGAAATTTCTTTGACGATATATGTGGTAGTATTACCGATATTACCAGTATTATTGTTGTTCCCATTATTATTAGTATTACCGTTATTTTCGGAGTTACCATTGTTTTCATTTTTACCAGCGTCAACCTGATCAGCAAGAAGAATTAATCGTAGAATAAATGTCGATGCCTCACCAATTGTGGCATTGTCTCTTGGTAAAAACATGCCATTGGAGCTTCCTTTAATAAGTCCTAATTGTGCACCGATTGCAACATCCTGACGGAAATCTTTAAAAATAGTTGCATTGTCTTTGAAGGTAATAGAAGAAGTACCTTTTGGTATTTTTAAATAATCAACTGCTCTGATTAGCATCACTGCCATATGCTCTCTTGAAATACGGTCATCTGGCTTAAATGAGCCATCCGTATAACCAGTAATAATTCCAGCAGTAGCGGCAAGCTTAATTTCATTTGCAAATAAATATGTGTCGGACACATCTGTAAACGTTATCTCGTTCTTTGTGTCCAAATTTAAAGCTTTTGCTATGTATGTGGCGAATTCACCACGTGTAACCGTAGCATTCGGACGATAGCTTCCATTTGCATCCTTCAGTAATGCATCTTTCTGAATTAAATAGCGTAGACCACTTTCATGCATATGTCCTGATAGCTCGTCTGCATAGACAGATTGGGGCTGCCAAATGACTAGACTAACAAGCATCATGAGCAACATAAAAATTGATAGTTTTTTCATAGTTTTACCCTCCTAAACTGATATCATTTTAACAAAGTTACACAATCAAGATAAGGGTCAAATGTTAGAAATACCATAAAATATACCAGCTATTTATAGGCAATAAGTATGCTTTTGTAATTTGATGTGAGAGTTAGTTTTAAATAGGGGAAGGAAAGTGAACCGAAATTCACATGAGTTTCTTCTATTATATATGTCATTTGTGTTACCCCCAAAAAAATAATGTCGTACATTGCTTTCTAAGAAGCAATGTACGACATTTTATTGAAGTAAATATTAAAGCATTTCTGAAGTTGTTTTTGCTTGCATATGCAGTTGTAGGTAGTCTGGGCCACCTGCTTTTGAATCTGTACCTGACATGTTAAAGCCACCAAATGGTTGGTAACCAACGATTGCACCTGTACAGCCACGGTTGAAGTAAAGGTTTCCTACATGGAATTCTTCACGCGCTTTTTCTAGGTTCATGCGGTTAGTTGTGATAACAGCGCCTGTTAAACCATATTCTGTATCGTTTGCAATTTCAATCGCATGGTCGAAATCTTTTGCTTTTGCGATCGCTACCACTGGTCCGAAGATTTCTTCTTTCATAATACGTGCAGAAGGATCTACGTCCGCGAACACAGTTGGTTGTACGAAGTAACCGACTGAATCGTCTGCTGTACCACCAGCTACTAAACGACCTTCGCCTTTACCGATTTCAATGTACTCAGTAATTTTGTTGAATGCTGCTTGGTCAATTACTGTTGCCATGAAGTTGCTGTAATCAGTTGGGTCACCCACTGTTAAAGCGTTTGTTAACTCTTCTACGCGATTTACCACTTGCTCATATACATCTTCTACGATGACAGCACGAGAACATGCTGAACATTTTTGACCTGAGAAACCAAATGCTGATTTCACGATCGATTGTGCAGCTAGCTCTAAATCTGCTTCTTTATCGACTACGATTGTATCTTTACCGCCCATTTCAGCGATCACACGTTTAATCCAAATTTGGCCTTCATTTAACACAGATGCACGTTGGTTGATACGTAAGCCGACATCACGTGATCCTGTAAAGCTGATGAAGCGTGTTTTTGGATGATCAACTAAGTAGTCACCTACTTCAGCACCAGAACCTGGTACGAAGTTAACAGCACCTGCTGGAAGACCAGCTTCTTCTAATACTTCGATAAATTTATACGCTACAACTGGCGTTGTAGAAGCTGGTTTTAATAACACTGTGTTCCCTGTTACTAAAGCAGCTACTGTTGTACCAGCCATGATTGCAAATGGGAAGTTCCAAGGAGAAATGACAATACCGATTCCTAATGGGATGTAGTCATAACGATTGTATTCACCTGGACGGCTTTCGACTGGCTGACCGTTTTTAATGCGTAGCATTTGGCGACCATAGTATTCCATGAAATCGATTGCTTCTGCAGTATCTGCATCAGCCTCTGCCCATGGTTTCCCAGCTTCTTTTGTTAATAAAGCAGAGAATTCATGTTTACGACGACGAACGATTGCTGCCGCTTTGAAAAGAACGTCTGCACGAATAGCTGGATCAACTTTTTTCCACGTTTTGAATGTTTCATCTGCCGCTTGCATCGCTTTTTCAGCTAAATCTTTGCTGGCTTTCGAAACGCGACCAATGACTTCTGTTTTCTTTGCAGGATTGTACGAAACGATTTTGTCTTCTGTTGTAATGCGTTCGCCACCGATAATTAGTGGGTAGTCTTGACCTAAGTAACCTTCAACTTTATTTAAAGCCTCTACATAAGCATTGTAGTTTGCCTCTTGTGAAAAATCTGTGAATGGTTCGTGTTTGTATGGAATCATGTCAGTTTCCTCCCAGGTATAAGTAGTGCCAAATGATTATGCACCTATTAAGATTGTGTTAATTATATAATGCAATATAATTTGGCATTAATCAACTCAAATTTTAAAACTTTTTTAATTTTTGCATCTGCTTTTCATATTGGTGTTAGAATAAGCTTAACGGAATACAGGAGGACAAAATGGATAACAATGTACTACTAAGTATTTATAAATACGTCATTGAAAAAGGCGATATGGGAATTTGCGTGGTAGACACAGAGGGCAAATTGCTTATATACAATAAAAAAATGAGAGAATTAGAAGGCGTTAATGAGGATGAATTTGAGGAGAGGCGAGCCTTAGAGATTATTGATTTTGAAATCGAAAAAAGCGATATTTATAAGGTCCTCAGCTCTGAAATGCCAGTACACAATATAAAAAAAACGTATTGGAATAAAAAAAATCAAGAAGTGACCTACATAAGCAATATTTATCCGTTGCACTATGAAGGCTCTTTAATAGGCGCTGTGGAATTTGCCCGAGATATTACACAGCTTGAATACATGATGTATCAGCCATTGAGAAGGTATGGCGCTCCCTTGACATTTGACATCATCACAGCTGTATCACCAGTCATGAAGGATGTTATTGAAAAAGCAAAAATTGTGGCACTAAGTAGAATACCTGTTGTGTTAATAGGGGAATCAGGTACTGGGATTGATATGGTTGCAGAGGGAATACATCATGATCTAAAGGTGCAAAATGATATGTTTATTGCTTTAATTTGCCGTCGAGATGAGAAAACGGTATTAAAGCAATTTGAAAAATATATTGTGGAAAAGGAGAAAATAACCTTCTTTGCTGAGCGCATTGAATATTTATCTCTAGAAGCACAAGAAAAGATTGTTGAACTTTTTAATAATCATCCTAATCATCAGCATGTTTTAATTGCTAGTGTTGGCAAAGATCCCATTGATTTGATTCAAAAGCACGAGCTATCCAAAAAGCTTTATAGACTTTTTTCAGGTATTACGATTTATGTACCTCCTTTACGAGAAAGAAAAGAAGATATTATGCCTTTTATCGATGATTATTTCAAAAGACATCGTGATAGCTTTGGCTCGTCTATTCATGGGCTTTCAGAAGAAGTCCAAGATATCTTTTTAAAATATGATTGGCCAGGAAATTTAAAGGAATTAGAAGTCCTACTGGATGAAATAACCTCATTGATCACCAATGAAACGATAGTTGAATCACATATGCTGCCAGTGCATTTCAAATGGAAAATCCAAAGCTCTTGTGAGGAGACGGAAAAAGAGGTTTCTACGAGCGACTTGTTTGTCATTAAAAATCAACAGGATATTCGACCATTAGATGTCTATATGAAAGAGGTAGAGGAGTACTATATTTCAAAGGCATTGGATTTTCATCAAGGAAATATCTCTAAAACAGCCGCTGCCTTGGGGATTCGTCGACAAAGTTTACAGTATCGAGTTAAAAACTATAAGCTCAATAAAAAAAGCGAAAACATTGATTAACCATGTTTTCGCTTTTTTGGATAGGTTCTCGAAAGTGAAAGATAGAATGATCTAACTGAAGGATAAAAACACGAAACTGATGGATAGCTTCAAGCTTGTATAATTATTTTCCTTTTTTCGAAAGGCGCCCAAGCGCAAATGCTGCTGCTCCTAAACCAATTGCCATGTTCGTTTTTTTGTTAAACACTTGTTTTGTCACAAGTGCTACATTTTGTGGACGCTCAGCTAAACGACGCATAAAGTAACCGTACCAATCATTACCGAATGGTAGATATGTGCAGAAATTATACCCTTCACGAGCAAGGTCTAGCTGCATTTCTTTACGGAAACCATATAACATTTGGAATTCGAATTTTTCATTTGGAATATTGTGTTGTTTCACAAATTGTTTTACATGGTTGATCACATTATGGTCGTGTGTCGCAATCGAAGTAAATTTACCATGTAGCAAATGATATTCAATTAGTTTTAAGTAATTATGGTCAATATCAGCTTTAGATTGATAAGCCACATTTTCAGGTTCTTTATAAGCACCCTTTACAATACGTAAGCGGAAGTTTTTATATTTCTCAATATTTTCCTCTGATTCGAAGAAGTAAGCTTGAATAACCGTCCCTACGTTATCATACTCTTTGTGTAATTCCTCTAATAATTCAAAAGAGCTATGTAAACGCTCGTAGTTTTCCATATCGAAATTCACGAAAATATTATATTGATGTGCAAGAGCTACGATTTCTTCTAAGTTTTCATAACAAAATGCGTAATCAATATCTAAACCTAATTGTGAAGGTTTAAGTGAGATGTGTGCATCAAGCTGTTCATCATGAATAGCTTGTACAACAGCTAAAATATTATTTTTGGCCGCAGTTGCCTCTGATTTTTCGTAGACGAACTCGCCTAGATTATCGACTGTACAAGAAATATTGGCCTTGTTTAATTCCTTAATTGATTGCACAACTTCTGGTAAACTTGTGCCAGCAACAACACTTTGCGCACCCATTTTTAAACCATATTTTTGTGCAGCGCTGTTTAATAATTTGTTCTCGGATAAGTAAATGAAAAAGTCACGTAATACCATTATATGCCTCCAAAAATGAAAATTTTAAATTCTTGGCGATTATAACACTTTTTTTGAAAAGTAAAATGGTTTGATTTTCAGAAAAAATATTTTTTAAAGCCAGTTAGTGAGATAAAACTATTGCAATCATTGACTTTTTCATGAAAAAAATTTAAATTAAAAATTTTTTTCAAAAAAAAAAAGACTTTTCAAAATAAAAGATTTGCTTTATGTTAATTAGTATATGTCTTAATTTGCACATAGGCATGATGGTATTTAGGACTTAAAAGACATAATTATTATTTTAATATAATTTATTAGTGGGTATTCTTTGAAGTGATTCTTAGATATCCACTTTTTCATTTTTCAATTTAAATATCATATTAATAGTAGTTTATAGTAAAAAAAAACAGGGTGTATTATAATAAAATGGTATATAATCAAGATTAAATTATGTACGTTTTGTGAATTTATAGTTACTTTTGATTTAGAATAGTGTGTCTATATAAGCAATACAAAAGGGAATATGACTACTCTAAACTAAGATAAGGTGGAAAGTATGGCAAGAGGCAGAAAATTTAATTCAAATGGCGAACAAAGTAAACAACTATTACTTGAAAAAGCGATAGAGCTATTTTCTGATAAAGGTTATCATTACACAAAAATTAGTGACATTGTAAAGGCTGCCAATGTAACTCAGCCTACTTTTTATCTCTATTTTAAAAGCAAGGATGCCCTTTATAACGATTTGAATGCGCAATTTCAAAGCGGATTTTTG
This sequence comes from Lysinibacillus sp. HST-98, assembly GCF_016757845.1. Lineage (NCBI taxonomy): Bacteria > Bacillati > Bacillota > Bacilli > Caryophanales > Bacillaceae > Lysinibacillus > Lysinibacillus sp. HST-98. The sequence continues at coordinate 97,298 of NZ_JAENHX010000004.1, read as the reverse complement.
GCAGTAATGAATAGTAAGTCAACTGACATTATTGAATATGGGTTACAGGGGTTTATCACGCTATTAGAGCAAAAGTTATTGAACTTGTTCGTATACATAATTGAAAATCCTGAATTAACAAAAATAGGTTTGATTGAATCCAAGCAAGCACATTTGGTGAAAAACCAAATGACACAGCAATTGATCCACCTTATTTATCTGCATAATTGTGACAAAGATCTACAACTGTATAGTGTGGATATAAAAATCATGATAGATAGTTTAGTAGGCTCAATAGAAAGACTCATCATTACGAATTTATTAGAAGAAAAAAGGTTACCTGCAGAACTTGCAAATGATATTGTACAATTATATTTTTGGAAAACCAAAGAAGTAATATGAAAAACTGTCATCGATACTTATTATCGATGACAGTTTTTTTAATTGCTTATTTTTATATGCTGATAGTAGCCTTTTTGATCTTTGCTCTTTGGGTGAATAAGTAAAATATATTCCTGGTTCGGTGATAAAGCACTCTTAGGCGTAACCGTTATTGAACGCCCTTCAATTTTAACTGCTACGGGTACTTCCTTAGCTCCTAAAGCAGCCAGTTGAATGTTGCTCTTAGCGATTTGTGAAGTAAGCCCTGAAGGAATTTTCACTGTAAATTTTTGTGTATCAGCTATATTTTTTACCGTGGAAAGTTGTTTATATTTAGGATATTTCTCCTTCAATGCATCATAATGTGCCTGGAAAATAGGTGCTGTTGTGGTTTGAACATTTGGCTTAACGCCGACTTCATGAATAGTATGACCCGCAGGACCTGTAAATTTACCAACTGTAAGCTTTAAATAGCTTCCATCCTGTAATGTGTAAAAGCCTTGCATAGCACCTTTCCCATAAGTTGTTTCTCCGTATAAAATAGCAGCTTTCTGGTCTTTCAACGATGCGGAAAGCATTTCAGAAGCGCTGGCACTATAGCGGTTTATAAGAATACGGGTATCTTTAGGAAACTTTGTATCTTGTTGAACTGCTGGGATGGTATAAGAGTTATGTGCTTCTTCTAATAAATAGGCAACTTTAGCAGATTGGAATAATCCTGTTAGTTCTTCAGCGGTTGTCACATAACCTCCACCATTATTTTGTAAATCTAAGATGAACGATGTTGCACCACGTTTTTTTAAGTCTATCAGCGCATTTTTAACAAGCTGTGCACCATCCTCTGAAAAAGAAGCCAACGAAATATAGCCCACATTTCCAAATAGCAGGTCAGTTTGTACATTCGGTAATGTGAATTTCTTACGTGTAATAGTTTTGGTAGTTTTTGAACCGTCACTATTTTTTAATGTAACTTCCACCTTAGTTCCTTCATTACCAATTAAAAGGGAAGAGGCCTCTTGTGTAGAACGACCGATAATGGATTCACCGTTAACGCCAATAATGATATCTCCAGCCTGAACACCAGCCTCAAACGCGCCACTGCCTTCGATTACTTGTAAAATATGAATTCCATCTTCGTGTTCTTCAATCACCACACCTATACCTATAGTAGATAGGTTGATGCTATTCATATAATTTTCAAATTCTTGCTTAGTGAAGTAGGTTGAGTAAGGATCAAGCATACTCATGATTTCTGAGATGGATGTAGCCTTCTCTAAGTTTCCATTAATTGTTCCAACGTAAGTATCTTTCACAATCTCCTTAATTTCCTTGATAAGCTGTGGATCATTTTCAGCAGCGTGAGTAGTTGTAAAAGGGAGAAGGAAGAAGCCTAGAACAAATACGAATGACCATATTAACTTTTTCATTGGACACCTCTTTTCTAGAACTCAAAATAGAATGTATCATTATTAGGTATTAAATGGATGGTTACATTATGCAATTGAGTATCTGATTTTTATTATACATGAAGCCATCGCTATAGTGGTGGACTTATATGAGATAGAAAAAGAATCTACTTGTCGCTATGGGCAAGTAGATTCCTGTAAATTATTTTTTTATCAATTTATGAATAATAAAACCAATTGATGCACCAACAATAGCTGGTAAAAGCCAGCCTAAATTTTGTTCATACATTGGCAATGCCTTTAGGATAGTTTCATAAGGTGTAATTTCAACTTTCATTTGTTTTAAGCCATCATATAGACTGACAAGGAAAGTTGGAATGAGTGCTAAAATATAAACAATTTGTCCACCTTTAAAGAAATGATCTGCTAGTGACAAGACCATCAATACCATAGCTAAAGGATAAATGATTAATAGCACAGGTAGTGATGCACTAATTATTGTTGAAAGTCCCACATTTGTAATAGCTGTACTAAAAATAGTAAAGACAACTAAAAATGTTTTATATGAAATTTGAGGGAATAGCTTATGGAAAAATTGTGCATTAGCAGTTAATAAGCCAACAGCTGTTGATATACAAGCTAGTAAAATAGTCGCAGACAAAATAATACTTCCAAGGCTTCCAAAGAGCACCTCAGCTGATTTTGCAATAATATTTCCGCCATTATCAGAAATACCGATTGCATTGATACTTGTATTACCTATATACCCTAGAGAGATATAGACAAAGGATAAACCTATTGCAGCAACGACCCCCGCAAAAATCGTTGTTTTTACTTGTTTTCTCGTATCTTTCATACCCATATCACGCAAGGCCTGTAAAATGACGATACCAAAAACAAGAGCACTTAGAACATCCATCGTTAAGTAACCTTTTACAAAGCCTTCAGCTAAAGGTGACACCTTATAGTTTCCTACGGCTTCTCCTGGTTCTCCCATAGGAGAGATGAAACTTTTAACAGCAAGCAATAAAATAACGAAAAGCAGGGCAGGTGTTAAAATTTTACCTACTCGATCAACGAGCTTCGAAGGATTAATAGATAAATATAGAATTAACGTGAAAAACACAATAGATGTGATAAAAAGTGGCGCCCAATGATCTCTCATACCTTCAGAAAGAAATGGCGCAATGCCTATTTCGTAGGACACAGACCCAGTACGTGGTACAGCAAAGAACGGTCCAATTGCTAAGTAGACGATGGAGGTGAAAATCACCCCAAAAGCAGGACTAACACGGTTAGCAAGCAGTTGTAAATCGCCTCCTGCTTTGGCAACAGCAACAATCGCTAACAATGGTAGACCAACACCTGTTATAAGGAAACCAATCATGGCTACAGTGACGTTTTCACCTGCTTGTTGGCCCAATAATGGTGGGAAAATAATATTACCAGCACCCAAGAACAAGGCAAATAGTAGTAATCCTACTGCTAAATTTCCTTTGATGAAATGCAAGATGTTTTTCATAAGTATATTAACTCCTTTAAGATTGAAAAGATAAAACTTTCTAAAAATTTTAAATACAGAAGTGTATGTTATCATAGGAACACTAATCTTGCAATGAAAACAGTATTTCAATATAGTCGGATTTCGTCGTATTCTATAAGTTTTCTATAATGTTTGAAAAATAGTCAGTTTTTCCGATTTTTCATGCAATAGTTATCTAGTATGATAGACACACAAGGGAATATTCTAGCACGAACGGAGGCACTTTGGTATGCAAAAGACAAAAAAATGGAGAATTCTTGTTCTAAGTACTTTAGCAACTTCATTTTTAGCATTACAAACAGCAGAAGCAGCAACATATACTGTACAAAAAGGAGATACTTTAACGAAAATCGCCCAAAATCATCAAGTCACGATTGGGGATATTATGAAGTGGAATAATCTATCGAAAGATACGATTTATGTAGCTCAAAAGCTTGAGATTTCAAAACAATCAACGAATGAGGGAGTAAAGCCCGCCACTCCATCAACATCTGGAAAACCAGCAACTACTTCTCATACAGTAGCAAAGGGTGACACATTATCAAAAATTGCAAAGCTATATAATGTGACAATTAAGGATATAATGGATTGGAATAAGCTTGAAAAAGACACAATTTTTGTTGGACAAGTACTGAAGCTTTCTTCAGCTGCAGTGATACCCGATGGTGATTCTATACATAATAATGTGACTTCAGGTACGGGCGCTCCATCAAAAGTAACAGCGAAAGATCCTACAGCTAATGGACAAGCAATTTATAACAAAACCGTTGAAGTTGCCAATACATTGGTTGGCACACCCTATCTATATGGTGGAAATACACCTGTAGGGCTTGATTGCAGTGGCTTTATTTTTTATGCCTTCAATCAAGGTGGTTTAAAAATAGGAAGAGCAAGCAGTGAGGGCTATTTTTACGGTAATACTACTCATGTAGAAAATCCAGTACCTGGCGATTTAGTGTTCTTTGAGAATACGTATAAAGAAGGCATTTCTCATATGGGAATTTATCTCGGTGATAATAAATTCATTCATGCGGGTACAGATGGTGTAGAAGTTTCGGATGTTACGTACTCTTACTGGTCTTCTAAATTAGTAGCCTACAAACGTTTTGATAGTGTGAAATAAAAAGTAGCGATTTTTGCCTTGGCAAAAATCGCTTTTAACAAAACCCCCTTTCTTCTAAAACAGAAAGGGGGTTTTAGGTTATTGTGTTACACGCGCTGTCCAACGAGAGAGGTCAGCACCTTTTGGATTTACTAATTGGGCAGGGAAAATAAATGTCCATGGCTTTGTTGAATTAGGCTGAACTGTTAAGATAGGATCCATTTTAAATGAACCTTTTGCTATTTGTTTTCCTCTCGCATCAATAATCTCAAGAGGTAGTTGTTCCAAGTTTATAGCCTTATTATGACCATTACGAATAAATATAGAGACATTTAAGCTGCCATTATTCATAAATTTAGCTTGCAAACCTGTAAAGTTTACTTCAGTTTCCCCTAATTTGGGTAAAGTTTTAACAATTTTGGCAAGTTCCTCTTTTTGTTCTGCTGGTAACTGTTCTTCCCAGGTAGGGTCTAATTCTAGTTGATGGTCACGTAATGATACTAGATTAAAAGCCAATTTCCAACCTTCTTCTGGTATCTCATCAATTTTAATAGCTGACTTGTCAAATTCAAATACCCAAGGGCGAGCACTTTTCGCAGGGATTGTACCAAGTGCTTTAAAGTCAAATTTTTTAGAAGCTACAAGCTTATCGTTTTTATCCATGATAAAAAGTTCGATTTCACCAAGTTCAATGGCTTCAGAAAGCGAAGAACGGAAAAATGCTCGTACTTGCCATTTTCCAGAGCGATCCTCATCAATACTAATTGAAGAAAGAGATAATTGATTTGGTTTTAATGGTTCTAGCTCATTAGCAAGGAAGTTAAAGATGTATTTTTGCTCCTGAGGTACATCCCAATCTGGGTGGAAAGAAAGTTTTGTTTCAATAATATCCTCATTACTGTCATGTGAAGAAGTGTTTCCTAGTAAGTCCTTTGAGTCAATAGTATTTTCTTGACCAACTTTGTCTGATTTTTTAAAGAATGAAAATAAGCCCATTATTTATTGCTCCTCCTGTTGCGCTTCGATTGTTTTCATAAATCCAATAATTTCTATAATGATCGTACGTCGTAATTCTTGGAAGTTTTTAGCGAATAATTCTAAGCCTTCTCGTTGATAAATACGCATAGGATCTTCTTGTTGATAGTGGCGAAGTCCAATTCCTTCTTTTAAGTGAGCCATAGACTCTAAGTGCTTAATCCAACCACTATCTAAGTTGCTTAACATGATTTGAGGGATGACATCTATTACTTGTTCATTTTGAGCAAACGTATCCATTTTTGCAGTTAACTCATCTACAGGGGCTTGTAGTGAGTCTAAAATAGGTATAACCTTTCCAACTTCTCTATCAATTGTAATTGGAGATAGGAAGAGACTATTTAAAGTTGCCTCTATTCCATCATAGTCCCATTCAAACGGTGGAATATCATCAGGTGTAGCATCACGAACTGCAAAGTCTACTGTTTCATACAACATTTGCTTTAGTTGATCTAATAAATCTTCTCCACCTAAAATTTTGTCGCGAAGTCCATAAAGAACGGTACGTTGGTCATTGATAACATCGTCTAGTTTTAGGTTATATTCCCGCATGCCATATTGGGAACCTTCAACAATACGTTGTGTTCGGTCAATAAGCTCTTGAACCTCTTTATTTTGAATAATACCCTGATCATTTACAATCATTTTCGCAGAGAATTTTTCTACTTCTTCTTTTGCGTAACGGCGGAACATATCATCTTCAATAGAGAGAATGAAGCGACTTTCGCCTACATCACCTTGTCGGCCTGAACGCCCACGTAGCTGATTGTCTACACGACGGCTTTCATGCTTTTCTGTCCCAATTACATATAAACCACCAAGCTCGTGTACACCATCACCTAACATGATATCTGTACCGCGACCAGCCATGTTTGTCGCTACCGTAATACGACCCTTTTGACCTGCCTGTGAAATAAGTTCAACTTCTTGTTCAACTGTTTTTGCATTAAGTAATTGGAATGTTAATTTTTCCTTGTTCAGATAGTCAGCTACTGTTTCAGACTGTAAAATCGATGTTGTCCCAATTAAAATTGGCTGACCTTTTTCATGTCGTTTTTTAACCTCAGCAGCAACATACTTATATTTTGCTTCCTGTGTGCTAAAAATAAGATCAGGCTGATCAATACGCTGACGCGGACGGTTTGTTGGAATTTGCACAACTTCCATGCCGTACACTTCACGAATTTCTTTTTCCTGTGTTTTCGCTGTACCCGTCATCCCAGAAAGCTTTGGATACATACGGAAATAGTTTTGAATTGTTACTTGAGCCATTGATTTATTTTCATCTGTAATCGTTACGCCTTCTTTAGCTTCAATCGCTTGATGTAAGCCATCAGAAAGTGAACGACCTTCTAAAATACGACCTGTAAACATATCAACAAGCTCGATTTTGTCTTCTTTGACAATGTAATCCACATCGCGCTTAAACATAACATGTGCACGTACTGCTTGGATTACGTAATGGAAGAGTGTTTGGTGTTCTAAGTCATATAAATTATCGATATTGAAGGCAGCCTCAACCTTTTCAATACCTTTATCCGTTAGAGAAGTAGCCTTTGTTTCATCGTCAAAGTCATAATCTTCATCTTTCTTGAATCGTTTGGCTAACATAGCAGCAATGCGGTGTAATTCCTCATTAGAAGGCATTTTACCTGCGATAATTAAAGGTGTTTTAGCCTCGTCGATTAATACACTATCTACTTCATCGATAATAGCGAAGTGATAAGGACGTTGTACTTTATCTGCTAAGCTATAGGCCATATTGTCACGTAGATAGTCGAAGCCAAATTCAGTACCTACACCGTATGTTATATCTGCATTATAAGCTTCTTTTTTCTCATCAGGTTCCATCATCGGAATATTTAAACCAACAGTTAAGCCAAGGAAACGATGGATTTGACCAACTAGCTCATAGTCACGCTTTGCTAGGTAATCATTAACTGTGATGACATGAACACCTTTACCTTCTAATGCACGTACATAAGAGGGAAGAGATGCAACTAACGTTTTACCTTCACCTGTAGGCATTTCAGCGATATTACCTTCTGTTAAAACTAGACCACCGATAAGCTGCACATCAAAATGACGCATTCCTAATACACGCTTTGAGGCTTCGCGTACAACAGCAAATGCGTCCGGGATGATCGATGTAAGAGGCTCACCTTGTTCTAATTGCTCTTTGAAAATAAAAGTCATTTCTCGTAATTCAGCATCTGACTTGTTAACATATTTTTCTTCAAGATTGTTAATTTGATCTACTATTTTGTAGTAGCGTTTTAATTGACGAGCACTAGTTTGCTCTTTGTTACTTTTAAAAATTGAGAACATGAAATATACGCTCCTTTAATGTTGTCTACATGCTAGACACACCATTATTCTATCAAATTTTACTTATGGTGACTACAATTGACTATATAGGAATCTATTAATGCTAAAATGTACAAAATATTTGTGAAATCGTGGAAAATGTTTAGAAAAAGTATATTTCAATGCTTGTTCATGCTATAATCAATTTGGATTTCAATGTAGATTATTTATTTGAGGAGGAGAGACATGCTTTACGTGTCTTTAATAGCAGCGTTTGTTGCATCCATTTTGTTAACTCCATTAGTGAAACGTTTAGCGTTTAGAATAGGTGCAGTTGATGCACCAAACTATCGAAAAGTACATGCTCGAATTATGCCAAGACTTGGCGGTTTAGCCATTTTCCTTGCCTTTATTATTGGCGTGACGATTTTATACTCATTTTTAGTTCATACAAAACATGGTAGTAATGAGGCTTTATTAGCTATCATTATTGGTGCTTGTATAATCGTAATCACAGGTGTTATTGATGATATGCGTGAGATTTCTGCAAAAGCAAAAATGCTTGGTCAGCTAGTTGCTGCACTGATTGTTGTTTTTGTAGGCGGTATTGAAATTGAAATGGTTAATCTACCGTTCTTAGGTACATTAGACTTTGGTTTATTGAGTATTCCATTAACGATCATTTGGATTATCGGTATTACGAATGCCATTAATTTAATCGACGGCCTTGATGGTCTAGCTGCAGGTGTTTCTACGATTGCACTGATTACATTAGCTGTCATGGCATTTATTATGAGCAATGTGTTTGTTTTAGCGTTAGCAGCCATTTTAGCTGTAGCTTCACTTGGTTTCTTGTTTTATAATTTCCACCCAGCAAAAATCTTTATGGGTGATACAGGGGCATTATTCTTAGGATTTATGATCTCTGTGTTAGCGTTACTTGGTTTTAAAAATATTACATTCGTAGCTTTAATCATCCCAATCATTATCCTTGGTGTTCCGATTTCTGATACATTCTTTGCGATTGTTCGTCGTGTTCGCATGAAGAAGAAATGGTCTGACCCAGATAAATCACATTTACACCATCGATTACTTGATATGGGCTTTACACATCGACAAACAGTCCTAATTATTTACGGAATTGCAGTAATGTTTGGATTAGCAGCTATCATTTTCTCTATGGCAAAGGTTTGGGGAGCTATATTACTTGTAGCGGTCATCCTAACAGCTATTGAAATCTTTGTAGAGGTCATCGGATTGGCTGGTAAAAACTATAAACCATTATTAAATTTTGTACGGATATTTAGTAAATAAAATATAAGCAATCATACAATTTGTATGATTGCTTTTTTGTTGTTAAATAGGGGTTTTACTATTAAAGTCATTAGACACTGAGAAACTCTTTTAAACCGATTATATATAGGGAATGGAATAGAAGGTAAACTTAAATAAACTTGTTAATCGATTACTAGGAGAGGTAAATGAAAAGGGTAGTCAATCAATGGAGAAGCCACATAAAAAGACCATAGACAAGTTGTTTGTCTATGGTCTGAAAGGTCTATTCAGTAACTGAATTGTCATCGCTGCTAGCAGCACTATCTGTTCCACTATTGCCACTTGTTAGGCTCGATGATTGTTCGTTTAGGCCAAGATGGTTTTTGAAAATCTCCTTTGTTTCTTCAACAGAATCTTGATTTAACTGGTAATAATAAATACCAGTAGATGTATCATCCGTGCCATCTAATGTTAAGGAATCGATACGTGGTGCGCCTTTTGATAAATAAGATAAGAAGGACTTCATTTCAGTGAATGTCATATCTGTTTTCATATTATCACCAAGAGCTTTAATGACATCATCATATTTCGTAACAGACTTAACAGAAGCGACTTTTTTAATAATCGAAGTAAGAATTTCCTGTTGACGTTTACCACGCTCAATATCACTATCTTGCTTACGAGTTCTTGCAAGGGCAAGAGCCTGACTACCATTTAAATGCTGTAAGCCGGGCTGTAAGTTAATTGTAAACTTATCAAACTCATCTAATTCATGTAATGCATAAGGTACTTCAGCTTCAATACCACCTAAAGCATCGACTACATCAATAAAGGCATTGAAATTCATACGTACATAGTAATTGATTGGAATGTCAAATAGTTCCTCTACTGTTTCAATAGTAGTAAGTGTTCCACCCATAGCATGTGCATGAGTAATTTTATCTTTATAACCTACTTTAGGAATATAAACGTAAGAATCACGAGGAATGCTTAGCATTTTAATTGTATGAGTTTTATTATTTAATGTAGCTAAAACGAGTGCATCGGAGCGTGAATGATCCGAACCTTGCCCACGATTGTCACTATCATCGACCCCTACAAATAAAATAGAGACATTGTCTTGTACAGGCTCTACTTTCTCTACACGTTGCGTTGAAACCTCTCGACCTTCTAATTCCTCATATGCTGAGTCTGCAGCATGCTCTACCTGTTTTGTAAGGTAAACAGCATAAGCCGTTACACAAATCACCAAGCTTGCAACTAGGAGTAGTGTAACTTTTATAATTAATGAAGCTTTAGAAGACCTCTTTTTAGTCGGACTAACAGATCTTTTTTTCATAATAGTTATATTCTCCTCTAATTATTGGGAATAATAATGCAATGAAGCTAACTTTTATTCAATTATCACTAAGTAATTGTGTGGACAATAAAATAGCTTAACAAAAAAATTATACTATGCATATTTAGTTTCGACAATTAAAACTATTTAATTGACAATAAATTCTACAAATTGAGCATCTTCGAAAGTGATGGAAGCCTGTCCATTAGTCATTTCTGTTATCCAACTTCGGAACTGTTCCTCATCCTCTTTTAGCACAGAAACAATGATTTCAACACCCTCCAAATAACGTATTTCCTCTAAAGAATATGATGAACTTCTTATTTCATTTTCGACTTTTCCTAGCCATGTATAATCAATAGCTACTTTCATGAAATGATGCAATTTACGTTCAACTATCTGTGCAGCAATTAGTCCCTCTGTAGTTGCTTTTCCATAAGCACGAATAAGACCACCACCACCGAGCTTAATGCCTCCAAAATAGCGGGTCACAACAACGACCGTATCTTTTAATCCTTGTTTTTTTAAGACCTCTAACATAGGGACGCCTGCAGTACCACTAGGTTCCCCATCATCATTTGCCTTTTGAATATGATCATGCTCTCCAATAATATATGCGGAGCAGTTATGTGTTGCATTATGATGCAATTTTTTTATACCATCTATAAAAGAAATTGCATCCTCTTCCGTTTCTGCACGTTCTATATAAGTGAGAAAGCGAGATTTGGAAATGACAATTTCGCTTTCACCATATCCTTTTACTGTTAAATAGTTTTCTCTCATTCGTATCAATCTCCTTTTAACTAGAGTTCTATTCTATAATTTTCATGAAGAAAAAGCATTAAATTTTAGCATGGTAATGCTATAATAGGTGTAGACTATGGAATATGTGATTTTAGTCTATTAAATTAGTAAGTAATCATAAGACATTAGACTGGGGAGTATACTATGTTTTCAAATGATACCTTCGATTTAAAGTCGCTTGATGACATTTTTAATCGGATGTTAGATACAATCATGAGCTCAAAGGATGATATCTTTATTATAAGTGAACAAAGCCGCAGAAGCTTTGAAGATATGCAAAAAGAGCTGGAAATTGTTCGAAAACAAATATCAATCGTAATTGATGATGGCGATGCATTGGAAAAAAGTACGCAGCTTGCTAAGCAACGACTTGTGCTAGTGAGTAAAGCTTTTGATAATTATACCGAAGAACAAGTTAGAGAAGCATATGAAACTGCACATGATTTTCAAGTAAAGCTCTCCGTTATTAGAACACAAGAAAAACAGCTACGGGATAAAAGAGATGATCTAGAGAGAAGATTAAGAGGATTACTCGATACGATTGAACGTGCTGATCATATTGTTAATCAGGTAAATGTCGTTTTGAATTACTTAACTTCAGATTTAAGAAATGTTGGTTTAGCCCTTGAACAAGCAAAAATGAAACAGGATTTTGGGATACGTATTATTGCAGCTCAAGAGGAAGAGCGTAAGCGTTTATCAAGAGAGATTCACGATGGACCTGCTCAAATGCTTGCAAATGTCCTTATGCGCACTGATTTAATCGATAGAACGTATCGTGAAAAAGGTATTGAAAAGGCTTTGGCTGAAATTGCCGATTTAAAGAAAACGGTACGTAATGCTTTATCTGAGGTGCGACGTATTATTTATGATCTACGACCAATGGCACTTGATGACTTGGGAATTATTCCGACATTAAAGAAGTATTTATCGACAGTGACTGAATATAATCCAGGTGTTGAAATTCATTTCCAATCGAGAAGTACAGAAAAACGTATACCTTCAAATTATGAAGTATCCATTTTCCGATTAGTACAAGAATGTGTAACAAATGCCATGAAGCATGGTAAGTGTAAAGACATTTGGGTAAAGCTTGAATGGTTAAAAGATGCCGTCAACATTGTTGTAAAAGATGATGGCATAGGCTTTGACCCACAAGTAGTGAAAGATCATTCCTTTGGAATATTAGGAATGAAAGAACGGATTGAAATATTAAATGGTACTATCACCATTAGTAGTGAAATCAATCGAGGTACGACGGTGTTATTTAAAATACCGTTAAAAGCTGAATGATGTAATGGTTGCAGAAATTTAGGGGGTAAAGGACAAATGACAAAGATTATTATTGTAGACGATCACCAGCTATTCCGCGAAGGAGTAAAACGCATTTTAGATTTTGAAGATACGTTTGATGTAGTAGCAGAAGGTGACGATGGTACAGATGTGGTTACGTTATACGCTGAAAACGAACCAGACGTAGTGCTTATGGATATTAACATGCCAGGCAAAAACGGAGTAGAAGCAACGGCAGAGTTAATTACTGAATTTCCAGATGCAAAAGTGATTATGCTGTCTATACATGATGATGAAACATATGTTACGCATGCATTAAAATCAGGTGCTCTTGGCTATATGTTAAAAGAAATGGATGCAGATGAAATCGTTGAGGCGATTAAAGTTGTTGCCAACGGCGGTTCTTATTTACATCCAAAAGTAACGAAAAACCTAGTAGCAGAATTTAAACGACTTTCAGAACATGAAAATAAAGGAAACTTCCATCAAACTGAAATTCGTCGTCCATTCCATTTGCTAACTAAGCGTGAATGTGAAGTATTACAATTATTAACAGATGGTCAATCAAACCGTACAATCGGTGAGACACTGTTTATCTCTGAAAAAACAGTTAAAAACCACGTATCAAGTATTCTACAAAAAATGAATGTGAATGACCGTACACAAGCAGTTGTAACAGCCATTAAAAATGGTTGGGTTGAAGTACGCTAATTGCTAAAACTGTTTTTAAAAGCTACTTTTTTTGAAGTAGTTTTTAAAACAGTTTTTTATTGTTTTTTGGTAATAATTTGTATTGAACTTACTTGAGGAAGAACAGGTCATTCACAATTTTGTAACATTACAATTCATGAGTATGAATATGATAACTAGCAATTCATGCAACATTTTACAGCCTAAGGCGTCATAAGGAAGATGTAGCACTTAAATGTTGAAAATGCACAACAAAATTCCTACGAAAGCATTTATATGCTACAATATGCGCGGGAGGTTTTTTGATGTTAAAGAAAAGTTTTCTAGCAGTTCTAATCTTATTAGTGTTAACTGCCTGTGGTAATAAAGATGAAAAGATGAGTGATGAAGAACGAGATAAAGTAATAGAGGATGGTACAGTTGGCTTTGAAATGATGGGTGGAAACGTAGAAAAGGCTGATAATGTACCAGCGGAAGATGAAAAGGCGATTTTAGCATCTTTTGATGAGTATATTGCTGCATTAAATGCTGAAGAAATTGATCGTTATATGAATACAATCTCGAAAAATCCAAAGGGTTTTAAATACGATGAAGAAAAAACATATGCATCAGAAGTATTTGATCAATTTGATATTAAGCGTGAAGTAGAAAATGTAACAATTGCAAAGTATGAATCAGAAGAGGCGCAAGTATTTGCCAACATGAAAATGCACTCACTTCAGCTTGAGACAAATGTCGAACATGAAAGTGCAGGACGTCAGGTAACAGTCTTTGTGAAAGAGGACAATGATTGGAAAGTGACGAGTGTCTTTTATATTGGTGATGACTCACAGTCAAGTACAGGAAATTAACAGAAGCTATCTTCATTCAACATAACAATTGAGTGAAGATATGCCTATTATACATAGACAATGAATGTGAAATGGAAGCTAGCTTACTAGCATAACTCTAGAAGGGCGAGAACGGGAATCCGACGTTCGTCATTCATTTCACATTCATTTCTTTTTGTTTTTCGTAATATATGCAAAAGCGACAGTAACAACAACGAACAACAATTGCACCAAGTAGAAATAGATTGTAAACTAAGAATTATAGGAGAGTGGACATGGATGAGGACGGCAATCGTAACAGATAGTACTGCATATATTACAGCTGAGGAACGTGCAAGCTTAAACATTCACATGATACCTTTAAGTGTTAATATCTCAGGTCAATTATTTGCAGAAGAAGTAGATATCACAGCATCTGAATTTTATGATAAGGTGCGTGGAGCTAAAGAATTTCCCAAAACAACACAGCCTCCAATCGGAGAATTTGTCGCTCTTTTTGATGAGCTAGCAAGAGATTACGATGAGATTATTTCCATCCATTTATCGAGTGGTATTAGTGGAACATACCAAGGTGCAGTACAGGCCGGTGAAATGGTGGAAGGCATTGATGTTTATACCTTTGACAGTGAAATATCCTGTGCTGTTCAAGGCTTTTACGTATTAAGGGCAGCGGAAATGGCGAAAGAGGGCCATTCAGCAAAAGACATACTTGCAGCATTAGCGGACATGCAGCAGTCTATTCGTGCTTACTTCATTGTAGACGACTTAGCACATTTACAGCGTGGTGGGCGTTTATCTTCTGCAGCTGCATTAATCGGTGGCTTATTACAAGTAAAGCCTGTTTTACATTTCGTGGACAAGGTAATTGTACCTTTCGAAAAAATCCGAACACGTAAAAAGGCATTAAAGCGTGCAGAAGAATTGTTAGCAGAAGATGCCAAAAAGTATGCAGCGATGGACGCTGTTGTCATTCACGGAAATTGTCCTGCTGAAGCCCAAGAATGGCTAGAGCAATTAGCCGCAACGTACCCAAACGTAAACTTTAAATTGAGCTATTTTGGTCCTGTTATTGGTACTCATTTAGGTGAAGGGTCGATGGGATTAGGATGGACAAAAAAATAATGAATTGTGAGAAGTCTCTACAGCAAAAGTAGAGGCTTTTTTCTATGAAAGGGGAAGTTTTAATGAGATATAGGGGTTGGTTATTTCCCCCAGCATTACGTGATTTTCATGAAGGTCGCATTTGGTTAAAAGAACATTCGCCATTTTCATCTGAAGATATTGAGAAAGCAATACAGCGAAAATTCGTCAGTATAATAGAAGGAATTCAAATGAAGCCAGCTATGAAATGCAATCGTTGCCACAATACAGACCCTCAATTATTCACAAAATTCGATTGCTCAAAATGTCAGCAACAATGTGTGTACTGCCGACACTGTATTAAGATGGGGAGAGTCAGTAGCTGTACACAATTGATAATTTGGACAGGCCCCAGGGCGATAAAAATTAACAAGCATTCATTAAAATGGGTAGGGCAATACACTGAACTCCAGCAACAGGCTGCTAATGAAACCTTGGCAAGTGTGAAAGCAAAACGCTCCCATTTAATTCATGCAGTTTGTGGTGCAGGCAAAACAGAGCTACTTTTCCCATCTGTGTATGATGCATTAAAGCGAGGGCTACGTGTTTGTATTGCGACACCACGGACAGATGTAGTGTTAGAACTGTATCCACGCTTCCAAGAGGCTTTTCCTGATACAGTTATTCATGCTTTATACGGTGGAGCTCCTCATCAAAAGGGCTATGCCCAGCTTATTATAGCAACGACCCATCAGCTCTACCGATTTGACAAGGCATTTGATGTCATTATTGTAGATGAGGCAGATGCTTTTCCTTATACATTTGATGAAACTTTACAAAGAGCAGTAGAAAAGGCTAAAAAGGAAAATACTCCTCTGGTATTTGTGACAGCAACCCCATCAGCATCATTACTCCATACTTTCCAGCAAGAAAGCTACTCTTTTATTCCAAAACGCTATCATAATCATCCATTACCAGTCCCACAAGTTCGTTCTTTATGGAGCTATAATCAATGCTTTAAGCGAGGTAAAGTCCCTAAAAGGTTAAAAAAGTGGGTGGAGGAGCGCTTACGCCAAAAGGAACCCTTTTTACTATTTTTCCCGACAATTGACTTAATGAAACGTGCAACGCCTCTTCTTCAAGGGTTAAATGAAGACATATTAGCTGTACATGCAGCTGACCCAGAGCGGAAGGTGAAGGTGTTAAAGCTACGAAATAAAGAAGTTCCGGGCTTATTAACCACTACGATATTAGAAAGGGGCATTACAATCAGCAATGTACAGGTGGCTGTTATAGGGGCAGAGTCATTGATTTTTACTGCAAATGCTCTCATTCAGATCGCAGGTCGAGTTGGACGAAATGTTCAATTTCCTGATGGGGACGTCCTATTCTTTCATCACGGTATTACGGCAGAGATGGATGAGGCATGCGCAAAAATTCAATTTTATAATAAGAAGGGATTTTCTGAATGAATAAAATAGAACATCGTTGTTTAATATGCACACAGCCATTAAAAATAACTATTTCCTGGAAAATGATTGTAACCAAGCAATTCTCGCCGACTATATGTGAAAAATGTGCCGCTCGTTTTGAACCTTCTCAATCTGCTACATCCCTTTATCAATATAATGAGGCGATGAAGGATTACTTACACCAGTTAAAGTTTCTTCAAGATGTGGCTCTTGCCAAGGTATTTCGACAAGAGCTCTATGATCGTCTCAATAAAGAAAAAGCGATTATACTACCCATTCCGATGCACCCTTTTAAGCAGCAGGAGCGTACTTTCTCGCATACTGATGAACTATTAAAGGCAGCGCATATTCCTTTTATGCAATTATTAGAAAAGACAACGACAGAAACACAAAGCTCCAAAAATAGAGAGCAGCGTATACAGGCAGCTCCACTTTTTCGCTTAAAGGAGGCTGCACAAGTCGAACATAAAAATTATCTTCTTTTTGACGATATAAAAACCACAGGGACGACTCTAGAGCATGCTACAACTGTTTTAAAGCAGGCAGGTGCTAAAAATGTCCAATACTTCACATTAATTGAAGGATGAAAATACCAATACATTATGTATAATAGTTAATGAGACAGCATTCGTAGATAAATTTGCTAGAAAGAGGAGGAAAGGCCAATGGCAGAGGTTCGTAATTGTCCGAAATGTAATGAATTTTTTAATTATACAGGAGTCCGAGAAGTGTGTCATAAATGTGCACAATCAGAGGAGGAGCTTTATCAAATCGTTTATCGTTTCTTACGTAAACGTGAAAACCGTGCGGCAACTGTAGAACGTATTGTAGAAGCAACGGGAGCAGATAAAGACTTACTATTTAAATGGGTCCGTAAAGGCCGTTTACAGCCAGCAATGTTCCCTAACCTTGGCTACCCATGTGATAACTGTGGTCATCTCACAACGACAGGAAAGCTCTGCTCGAAATGTCAGGATGAATTAAAAGCAGACTTACGGACATTTGAAGCTGCCAAAGAGTTTCGCCAATGTGTTGAGGAACGTGAGAGAGTAACCTATCACTCAGAGCGTAAACGTTAATTACTCCAAGTGTGTTAATTTTAAACAAAATTAGCACACTTTTTTCTATGTGAAAACTTAACATTATGTGAGACAATCCGAAATAATAGTAAGATAGGATTTAGAGATGGGGGGTATTGAAATGAAAATTACATCTTATGGAGTTAATGCAGTAAACGCCTATAAAAACCAAGTACGCAATGCAAAATCAAATACAAACAAGGCATCTTTCGCCGATAAAATTGAAATTTCAAAGGCTGCACAAGAAATGCGAGGTGTTTCAACATACAGTTCCGAGCGAGCAAACCATGTTCAACAGTTGAAAAAGGATATCGCTTCTGGTGAATACAAAGTAGACGCTCGTAAAGTGGCAGAGGATATGCTGAAATATTATCGTTTCTAGGGAATAGCAGAAAGGGTGTATAACGATATGTCTGTAGAAGCAATTAGTTCTACACTAACAATGCTAGAGAGAATGCATAAAAGCTTACTCGAACTAGCCTTTAAAAAAACAGAAATTATCAAAGCTGGCGATATCGAAGCGCTAGACCAATTGCTCAAGGATGAGCAGGCACACATAGCAGCCATCGATAAGCTCGAGCAACAGCGTCAGAAACAGGTAACGGACTATCTTGAGGCAAAGGGACTTGCTTCAGCTGACAAAACAACTGTCGCGGATGTCATCGAGGCTGCTGAACAACAAGCTGACAAAGCAACACTATCAGCAGTTCGCGAACGTTTAATGCAAATTATCAATGACCTACGAAAACAAAATGATCTAAATCAAAAACTTGTTTTCCAATCCTTACAAGTCGTCAATCTAACATTAGATGCAGTAAGACCTCGTACAGAGCAAATGAACTATTCCAGCAATGAGGTCCGTGGCACAAACAATATAGCTAAAAAATCATATTTCGATTCACAAGCATAACAAGGGAGGAAGAAACATGCGCTCAACATTTATGGGCTTAGAAGCTAGTAAACGTGGCCTCTTCACACAGCAAACTGCTTTATATACAACAGGTCACAATATTTCCAACGCCAACACACTAGGCTACTCTCGTCAACGAGTGAACATGCAGGCAACACCTGGATTTCCAACGGCTGGGTTAAATCAGCCCATTTATCCTGGACACCTAGGTACAGGAGTAGAAGCAGGCTCAATTCAACGTATTCGCGATGAATTTATTGATCGTCAATATCGTCAAGAAACGAATAAGTTTGGTTATTGGGAATCCCGTTCTAATGCGATTTCACAAATGGAAGATATTATGGATGAGCCATCCCAATTTGGCTTAAATGCAGCATTAGAACAATTTTGGAAGGGGCTAGAGGATGTCAGTACGAATCCAGAAAATGCATCGTCCCGAACAGTAGCGATTGAACGAGCAAAACATCTTGCACAATCATTCAATTATATGGACACACAGATAAAAACAATACAAGGTAATTTAGGAAACGAAATTAATGTATCTACAGATCGTATTAACTCTATATTAAAGAGAATTGCATCCATTAATAAGCAAATACAAGAGGTTGAACCTAATGGGCATGTTCCTAATGATTTGTATGATGCACGTGATGTGTTAATTGATGAACTAAATAGCTATATACCAGTATCGATTGAACGTGTTCCTTCAGGTGGGGTTGCTAGTGAGGTGGCTGAGGGAAGTCTAACAATAAAGTTTAAGCCGTATCCATCAGGTGCGCCAATTGAATTAGTTAATGGCAGAGAATATGCGGCATTCACTACTACGGGAACAGATGCAACAGGCACAGTAGCAAGTATTGATGGTAATGATTTAACAAAGGTTTTTCAGGAAATAAAAATTTCCAAGTTAGGTGAACCACCAACAAAGCCAGCTGCTGATGCTGTAGGATTGGAATCAATTAAATATAACGAACTTGAGCCTGGAAAAGGTAAACTACTATCACTTATTAATTCGTACGGATATGCTGAATATGACGCTGGAGGTGCTTTTTCAGGTATAAAAGGTTACTATCCAGAAGCATTAGCAAATTTGGATAAACTAGCTTCTACCTTTGCTAATACATTTAATGCTGTACATAAGGCAGGCTATGATTTGACAGGTGTACAAAATGGATTAAACTTCTTTGAAACGATGGATGGTTCTACAACAATTAATGCTAGCAATATTAAAATAAATGAAGTATTTTCCAAAGATTCTTCGAAACTAGCTGCTTCTTCTGCTCCTAATGAAGTAGGTAATGGTAAATGGGCAATTGAGCTAGCCAATTTACAATCCAAAGCAATTGGTGCTGGAGGATTTACAATTACAGTTGGTGCAAATACTGTTGTAATTCCACCTTCAACAGAGCATCTTGATAGCGCAACTTTCAACTCTTTCTATCAAGGAATGATTGGAAAATTGGGTACAGACGGTGAAGAAGCCTATCAATTAAATAAAACCTCTGAAAACCTGTTATTATCAATAACTTATAACCGCGCATCTGTCAGCTCGGTGTCCTTAGATGAAGAAATGACGAATATGATTACGTTCCAACAGGCATACAATGCTAATGCACGTATGATTACAGTTGTCGATGAAACTTTAGATAAAATTATCAATGGTATGGGCCGTGTAGGACTATAAAATTACTAGAAAGGGGTTTTTCTTAACATGCGTGTGACACAAACGATGCTATCAAATAACATGCTGCTTAACCTAAACAGAAGCTATGGCAGAATGTCTAAACTACAAGACCAAATTAATTCTGGTAAAAAAATTACTAGACCCTCTGATGATCCTGTTATTGCTGTAAAGGGAATGGGCTATCGTCGGGATTTGGGACGAGTTGAACAATATACACGAAATATGAATGAGGTCAATAACTGGATAGATACAACCGATGAGTCACTGAACCAAGTAGGTGAACAAATGAAGCGTGTTCGTGAACTTGTGATTCAAGCAGCCAATGATACAAATACACCTGATGAGCGTGCAAAAATTAAGACAGAAATTGATCAAATTCGCCAACAGATTCAGGATGTGTCGAATACAAAAATTGGTGACCGTTATATTTTCAGTGGTACGAATACGGATAAACCTTTATTTGTAGATGCGACTCCCCCAAATGCTGATGGTTCAAAAATAATTAATGCGGATTATCAACTTTACGATGGAACAAATATTATTTCTACAGCAGCTGATAAATTAACAGCACCGAATGCTGATGTTCAAATTGAGGTCTATGATGGGATTCAATTGCAGGTGAATGCACCTGGTGCTGATTTATTTGGGAATATCGATTCATTAATGGGGAAAATATCAAACTTATTGGATCCTGAAAGAGTTCCTGGGCCAGCGACCAGCGAAGAAATTAGTAAAGCATTAGGTGGTTTTACTTCCAATAGTAAATCGGATGATATAACAAATATACACAATAAAATCCTTGAGACACAGGCCGATATGGGGGCACGCCAAAATCGTGTCGAATTAATGGAAAATCGCTTGTCGCTTCGGGAAATAAGCGTAACTAAACAATTATCAAACAATGAAGATGTTGATTATTCAAAAGCGATAACGGAAATGGTCACTTCAGAGTCTATTCACCAGGCCGCATTATCTGTAGGCGCAAGAATTATTCAGCAAACTCTAGTAGATTTTATTAGATAATACGCACTAGTTATAATCTGAAAATCAAGAGATTATAGGGGAAAGCAAAGTGATATAGGTATAGCGAACAAATTTTATAAATGAAAAAGGAAAGCGTTTGGACAATTCGTTCAGACGCTTTTATTGAAAGGAGAGGTAAAATGAGACTCCCTCAAATTCAAATTCGTACAACAGATGCCAAATTAGACCTTCATATAGGAAAACCACAACAACACATTGAACAACCAGAGGCTACTCTGCATATTGAACAACCAGCCGCTATCTTGGAGATTCATACAACAAGAGGTGTTTTAAAAATAGATTCCTCACAAGCGAGGAGAGATTTAGGGTTAATTGGACCAATTGAAGCGACTAAAAATGCTGCGAAAGAAGGTCAACAGACTGCTCTAAGTGGTATTGAGAGACGAGTAAATGAAGGGCGACAAATAATGATGTCAGCTGGTAAAGGACAAGGACGAGCTATTATGCAAAATATTGCTAAACAAAATTATGGGCCCCATCGTGTACCGTTCAATATCAAATTCGTACCATCCATAGGCTCTGTAAAAATCGACTATACTCCTGGCACAACAGATGTCAATATTGAGCGGAGAGAGCCAATAATTGACGCAAAGGTGAACAAACCAATCTACGAATACACACCAGGGAAAGTAACTGGTACAATGGTACAAAGACCAAATGTTGACATTGATGTAATTGGTTAAAGGAGAGAGTAATCTAATGGATATTGAAACAAAATTTTTAGGAACAGTTGAAATTAATGAACAAGACATCTTAACATTTGAAACAGGACTGCCAGGCTTCCCAAATGCTCGTAAATTCGTCTTGTTACCTCTCGATGCAGATTTACCGTTAGTAGTCTTGCAATCTGTTGAACAACAAGAACTTGGCTTTGTGCTCGCTTATCCATTTGCCTTTAAAAAGGACTATGAATTCGAAATTGATGAGGAAGTTAAAGAGGATTTGCAAATCGAAAAAGTAGATGATATTGTACCATACGCAATTTTGACATTAAAAGAAACGTTCCAAGAATCTACAATGAATTTACTAGCTCCAGTTGTCATAAATACAGTAAAAAAACTTGGAAAACAAATTGTGTTACAAGATAGTGCAAGCTATCCATTACGCTATCCAATCGGTGCTGCGGAAGGAAGTGCCAAGTAATGCTTGTATTATCTAGAAAAAAAGGCGAATCCATCATGATTGGCGACCAAATTGAAGTCAAGATACTTGCGGTCGAGGGTGATCAAATAAAGCTCGGCATCGTGGCACCAAAATCAGTGAAGGTTCATCGCTCAGAAATTTTTGAAGCCATTCAAGAACAAAATAGAGAGGCACTAGCAACTTCTGCAGACTTTTTAAGTAAATTGCAAAAAAACAAATAAAATTTTTTTGAAAACTATTAAACATTCAATCTATCGTACGATATATAGATTGTAAGGCAGAAGTAGTACATACTACAGAAACCAAGCTCTCCCACAAGGATGTGGGTTACAAAAAAACAATTCAAGGAGGAATTCCAAATGAGAATTCAACACAACATTTCTGCATTAAACGCACACCGTAACTTAGGTTTCAACAACACTCAAGCTTCAAAAAACCTTGAGAAATTATCTTCAGGTTTCAAGATCAACCGTGCTGGTGACGATGCTGCTGGTTTAGCAATCTCTGAAAAAATGCGCGGACAAATCCGTGGTCTTGACATGGCTACGAAAAACTCTCAAGATGCAATTTCTTTAATCCAAACTGCTGAGGGTGCATTAAACGAAACTCACTCAATTCTACAACGTATGCGTGAATTATCAGTTCAATCAGGGAACGATACAAACGTTAACCTTGACCGTGACGCAATCCAACAAGAAATTGAGCAATTAACAAAAGAAATCGATCGTATCGCGGGTACTACAGAGTTCAACACTCAAAAATTACTTGACGGTTCATTCAGTGGTAAATTCCAAATTGGTGCAAACGAAAACCAAGATATGAGTCTTGATATTGGTAATATGGATGCTGCAACTTTAGGTCTAACTAAAACAGTAGTAGCAGACTCAGGAGTTGCTGTTACTGGACTAAAAGATGGTTCTTACAAAATTGAAGGAACTAAAGTTTTAGATGCTAAAGGACAAGAAGTAGGTAAAGTAGCTAATAATAAAATTCAATTAGCTGATGGTTCAGATGCAGCTGAATTTACAAAGGCTACTAATGGCGCAGCTTTAACTCCTGGTTCAATTATTAATATTAAAGATGGCAAAGCTGAATTACGTACACCAGCAGATGCAGATGTACAAAAGCTTGCAGCAGGTAAATATGAAATTAGTGGTAGCAACGTGTTAAAAGATGGCGTTAAAGTCGGTGAATTTGCCACTGGTACTGCAACAATTAAAGTTAATGGTGCAGATGTAGCTATTACTAATACTAAATTAGGTTTAGAGACAGCTTTAGCTGACGGTCAAGAATTCACTGTTGGTGGGGTAGATGTTTCTACTCGTGAACAAGCAACAGCTACTATTACATCAGTTGATGATGCAATTAAAAAAGTATCAGAGCAACGTTCTGCACTAGGTGCTGTTCAAAACCGTTTAGAGCACACAATCAATAACTTAGGTGCTGCTTCTGAAAACTTAACAGCTGCTGAGTCTCGTATCCGTGATACAGATATGGCAAAAGAAATGATGGAGTTCACTAAGAACAATATCTTAATGCAAGCAGCTCAATCAATGTTAGCGCAAGCAAACCAACAGCCACAAGGTGTATTACAATTATTAGGTTAATTCCTAACAAGGAGCTTGAAGGTATTTACCTTCAAGCTTTTTTCATTAATGGAGGTAAAAAATGGATAAAATGATACTAGTTCCTAAAGGTGTAGAGAATTTTCAATGTATAGGAGCAGCCTGTGAGGATCATTGCTGTAAAATGTGGAATGTTAATATTGACCGTGTAGGCTTTATGAAAGTAACAACATCTAGTAACCCTGTTATTAAACCAATAGCTAAAAAAGTATATCAAAAAAATTTAAAAGCAACGAGTGATGCTAACTATGGACACATGAAAATGAATGAACAAAGGGAATGTTATTTTTTGGATGAAAATAAATATTGCTTAATACATAAGGAGTTAGGGGAAAGTGCTTTATGTAATACTTGTGCTATTTACCCGCGAGAACATCGAGAAGTTGGCCCTTATATTGAAAAGTCGTTAACATTATCATGCCCTGAGGCGGTTCGCACGTTGCTATTGCAATTAGATGGGATAGAATTTGAAGAAGTATTTGCACAGCCATCGGAACGTATTCAAAGTAAAGCTTTTTTAGATGGGGAACATGTAGATATTTTATGGGCTATTCGATCATTTGTGATTAATTTATTGCAAGAACGGAGTATTTCATTGGACTTGCGTATGATGTTACTTGGTTTACTTGCTGAAAAGTTAAACGAGCGACCAAAAACATTAGAGCATACAGAACAAGTTATCCAAATGATGCAACAACGCTTTTTAACACCACAATATATTGAAGTAGTTATGCAAATTAAAGGAAATGAACTGGTTCAACTCCAAATGCATAAAGAACTCCTGCGTACAACGGTAGAGGAACTTTCGTTTAACGTACGATATATCGAAGTCGTAAATCAATTTATCCGAGGCTTACAGACAGGTCCATTAGAGAACAAGGAAATTACAGAAGAAACTTTGCAAAAATATATAGCTGCACAAGCTGTTTACCAGCAATTTATAAAAGAGCATCATTATATTTTAGAAAATTATGTAGTACATTATATTTTTACAAATGTATTTCCGTACAATGGGAAAACAATATTTGAGGCATATGAAGATATTGTCATTAATTATCAGTTGATCAAAGCTGTATTAATTGGTATTGCCTCATATGATGGAAAATTGACGGTCAATGATGCAGTGCTCGCGATTCAAAGCTATACAAAGGCTGTAGCTCATAATAATAAGAGTTATGGCATATTACGTCAGAAGATTAAAGAATCTAATATGGAAACAATAGCATTTTTATTTGCTTATATTAAAACGAATGAGAAAAAATAGTACTATATCTAGGAACTTGGTTGTATAAAAAACATTATCATATTGTGTAGGGAGAGATAGAGTAATGAATGAATTATTACTAGATACACAACAATCTTACTATGAATACGTCGGAAAAGTACAGCAAGGTTGCCATATAATTGCTAGCTCTTTTCAATCAAATAATTTAGAGCAGGCCTTTCAACTGATTGCAGATTTTAGTGAGGGGCTTGAATGGTTAGTAACAGTAGAGCAACATATGAAAGCTAATCATTACTTTATCAATAGCCGTATACAGGAAGTTATTGAACAACTAACAATCATAAACGAACTATTGGAGAAAAAAGAGATAGAAGCTTTAGCATATTTATTTGAGAATGAGATTGCACCATTTTTCGCTAGTGCCTCTGAATGGACGTTTAAAAAAGTTCAAATGTAAGTGGCTAGATGGTACTAGCTGCTTATTTAACCTAGTATTCTACATTTTTAGAATTGACAAAATAGAATATAAATGTAAAAGAGTGAATTGTCAAAATACATATAAATGGTTTTAATGTTACGAAACACTTTTGAAGGGTTTGCAACAGAAGTACATGTAGATAACATATTTTCATCTGTTAAGAAAAAATTGTTATCAGGTTTTTATAAATATATTCATTTTAACTTGTATATCAATAAACTTAAATGAAACAAGGCTGTGCAAATCTATTAAAGGTTTGAACAGTCTTCTTATTTTGTTATAGACTTAAAACCTATGACTGGCATTTGAAAGTTAATTAATAAAATAGATACGATTCTATTCCTCCTATAATTATCCACATAGTTTCAAAAAAAACTGAAATTCTCTGATTTTTATCCGATATTAGTAACAATCATATCTGTATTAGATTCAAGGAGGATGAAATTATGCGCATTTCAGGCAATGCAGATACTGGTGCAGCAACTATTCAACAGCAAGTCTCCTCTAATGCACCAGCAGTGGAGAAAGTAGTAACGCAAGGAAGCGACACTACAATGAAAAGTGCTACACCGATTGTTGAACAAATACAACAACTTAGTAATGATGATGAAACAAAAGCAAAAGTACAAGAAGTTGTCGATAAAATGAATAAAATGCTGGAAGTAAATCAGAGTGCTGCAAAGTTTAAGTATCATGAGGGTTTAGAACGTTATTATGTAACTGTAGTAGATAGTGCTACTGATGAGGTATTAAAAGAAATCCCACCGAAAAAGTTACTAGACGCTTTTTATGAAATGCAAAAGCTATTTGGGATGATTGTAGACGAAAAAATATAATTATATTTTAAAATGGAGGACTATTTATGGTAATGCGAATAGGTGGATTAGCATCAGGGATGGACATAGATGCTTTAGTAGAAAAATTAATGACTGCAGAAAGAGCGCCATTAAATAAGCTTTTACAAAATAAACAAAGATATGAATGGCAACGTGATGCTTATCGGGATGTCAATACAAAATTAAAAACATTTGATAACTTTATTTCAGATAACTTTGTTATTAAAAACCTAAGTTCAAAAACGGCGAGTAGCTCGAACTCAAATTTAGTTTCAGCCATTGCTACTAGTAAGGCTACGGGAACACTTTCTATTGAAGGTGTTTCACAGTTAGCCGAAGCTGCACGTACAACGAGTGGTCAAATTGATGGTACTGGTACGACAAAAATGAGTGATTTAGTTGGAAGTGATACGAAATATATTGAATTCACTGCACCCTCGGCTGATGGTTCGACTCCAACAAGTGTAAAAGTTGCCATTACATCCAATATGACAGTCGATAGCTTTGTAGAAAAAGTAAATGAAAGTAATATGGGTGTTTCAGCAATTTTTGAAAATGGTCGGTTCTCCTTCACAGCTAAAAATACTGGTAAGGGCGATATTGCTGTTAAAGGGATTGATGAAAATGGTGCAAATACGAATATAAGCAAATTAAAGTTACAAGAAGGAGAAGGAGCAACAGTAACTGAAGGTAAAAATGCCGTTTTCCAAGTAAATGGTATTGCAACAGAACGTAATACAAATTCATTTACACTCAATGGCTATAACATTACATTAAATAAGACGTTTAATGGTACAACAACAAATGTTAATAAATACCTTGCTGCAAGAACAGAACGTGATAATGCGGTGGCTGCTTATAATACCAAAAACGCAGCCTATGAAACAGCACGTGATGTATATTACGGTGCAGGAGCAACTGATTTCCCATCTTATACAAATACACACCAAGCTGCTTATGATGCCCTATTTGGAAAGCCTCTAAAAATGGCAGAGCAACAAACATATAACTCAATTGGTTCCTCAGTCTTTAAAGACTTAACAACTGATGAAATTAACTTCCTAGGTAACTATGATGCTACAGGTAAAAGCATTGATCAAATTAAAAATGATATTCAGAGTAGTAGTCTAGATGACGCTAGTAAAGCAAAGCTAAGTGGTCTAGGTGATAAATTAGAGAAAGTAGCATCTTTAAATACAACAGATTTAAATAAATTTAATGATTATGCGAACTACTCCGTCTATGGTAAGAAACTGAAAGATATAGATATTGATTCTCTGAAAGGCTTTAGCTATGACAGTAACGATGACTTAGAGACAATTCATGCAAATATAGATGCCGCTGGGTTTTCTGATGAAATGAAAACTGCATTGAAGTCTTTCACGAAAGATCAGTTAACTAATTTAGTAGCAATGGCGCAATCACCAGATACAGATACAGTCGATGCATTAAATCGTTATAAAGGGCTTGCCCAAGAGGAAGCGGAAGCAGATGATTTACTCGCAAAATATAATAAGTTTGGTGATAAACTAATTACGGATTTGGTTAATGATCCAACAAAAGTCGATGGATTATCAGAAGAACAAAAGCTTTTATGGAATGATTTATCCGCATACCATACTGCATTTAACAATTATGCTGAGCAAAATATTCAAAGAGCAGATTATATTAAAGCAAACAGTGAAAAAATAGCTGCTGAAGCAAGGAAGAGTAATGCTGAATCAGCGTTTTCTACAGCTAAGGCAGAAGCAGATGCTGCAGGTATACTAGAAAGTGGAACCGAGGACATTAAAGCTGGACTACCTACGAATCCAACTGATCCAGCAGTTACCCTATCATCTACAACAAATGTAGATGACATGATGAATAAAATTAAAGACTTTGTGAATACGTACAATGCTTTAATTAAGGATTTAAAAGAGCAAACAACACAAAAAAAATATCGTGATTATGCCCCTCTAACAGAAGAGCAGAAAAAAGATATGAAGGAAAGTGAAATTAAGCTATGGGAAGAAAAAGCGAAAAGTGGCTTACTTCGCAGTGATTCACTTCTTCGTGACGGGCTATCTAAAATGCGCTCACTTGTTTATGAAGCTGTGCCTGGGCTTGAAGACTCAAAATTCAATACATTATTTAGTGTTGGTATCACGACTACGAAAAATTATAATGATGGTGGCACACTAGAGATTGATGAAAAGAAATTACGTGAAGCATTAGAGGCAGACCCAGATGCAGTGGCACGTCTATTTAAAAATGATGCTGGTAAAGACAAAGATGTAGTAGATGGTAAAGTTGTTGATACACGTGGCTTTCTTGCAAGATTACGTGGATCAATGGATGAGTTTAAAATTTCAATTGAACAAAGAGCTGGCCGTGCTACAATGACAGATCAACAATATACGATTGGTAAAAACTTAATTGATACAGATAAGCGTATTTCGACATGGCAAGATAAGCTCAAAAATATTGAGGCACGTTACTGGAAACAATTCTCAGCAATGGAGCAGGCCATGAATAAGGCAAATCAGCAATCTGGAATGTTCATGCAACAAGGTGGAGGCTTCTAAATAAGGTAGGGGAAACATATGCAGCAAATAGATCAACTATTGCAAGCTTCAGCAAATTTATTTAAGCATTTGGGTGAAACTCCAAAAGGTGAAGACCGAGATGAATATATCGACACTATTAACAACATGTTAGACAAGCGTGGTGCCATTATTGAAGAATTGATGAATGATGGATTTCGTTTCGATGAACAAAATCGCATTCATCGTACATTGCTAGATTTAGATAATGGTATTAAAAAGCGTTTAGCAGATGTAATGGATGCAGTTAAACAAGACATGGCAAACCTACAAAAAACGAAGAAAAGTGAACAGCAATATTATAATCCTTACTCGAATGTTCGCGTAATGGATGGCATGTATTATGACAAAAAAAATTAATCGTTTATCTTCATTCATCGTGGTGGAAGTTGCTAGCTGAATGAAGATAAAGCTTTGGCAGATGTCATAGACTTTTTAAAAGGAGTGAATTGTGAGCATACAATTCAAAATCCAGACAAATTTACGCTGAGACGTAAATAGCTTTTCTTCGGAAAATGGTTTAAACTAGTAAATAAGTAACCTTTCAAAGGAGTTGTCCTTTATTGGCAGCAAATTTAACAGCACAAAACGCGTATAAACAAAATAGTGTGACTACAGCTTCACCTGGCGAACTGACATTAATGCTTTATAATGGATGCTTGAAATTCTTGCATAAGGCGAAACAAGCTATCCAAGATAAGAATATTCAAGAGAAAAATACAAACATTCAAAAAGCTCAGGCGATTATTAGTGAACTGATGTCTACACTCAATATGGATATTGAGATTTCGAAACAAATGCTACCTCTTTATGAATATATGAATCATCGTTTAGTAGAAGCCAACATTCAAAATGATGTAGCCATTATTGAAGAAGTGGAAGGATTGGTGACGGAATTTCGCGATACGTGGAAGGAAGTTATTCGCATTAATCGACAACAGCAATTTGGTCAGGGAAACAGCGGACAAATTTAGACACAATTAGAGACCATCGAAAGTGATGGTCTCTTTCTTGTTAAATCGTTATGATCATGAAATAGTCATAAATTAGGCCATTCAAAGGTAAAATATGTTACTTATTCCCTGTGGCTGTTAGTTGGGCATCATGGCATAATCAAAGCAATAAACATGTTTAAAAGAGTACTGGGGTGGGAATATGATCTTTAAGCGTCAAGAAGGTTTCCGATTTAAATTTAAGGAGCCGATTCAAATAACTTTTGCTATTTATGAGAATGGAAAGGTCAATCATGGACAAACGGCTATGGCTGAATTGTTGGATATTAGTCCACGTGGATTGAAGATGTTTACGGAAGTGGATTTAGGTATAAACCCTCCTCCATTAGATATCCATTTTGTGCTTGATACACAAGAAGTTCGAGCGTATGGAGAAGTAATTTGGAGTCGTCCATTTGGGAGCGGCAAGCAATACGGCATTTATTTTAATAATCAAGGACCAGTGGAAGATTTGATTGTTGGAGAACTAAAGCTTCGGCGAAAAAAGGAAGCAGCGGAAGCGAAAAAACAAAATAATAATTCATAAAAATTTTTGTAAAAAAAAGAATGATTTTAGAGGAATTTCACACACTTGTGTAGAAATAGATAGTATAGCAGTTATAAAGGAGGAGTTTACATGTTAAACTTTAACATTCGTGGTGAAAATATTGAGGTAACTCCAGCTATTCGAGAGTATGTTGAGAACAAAATCGATAAAGTTGAACGCTATTTTAACGAAGATGTTAATGCCAACGCTAATGTCAATTTAAAGGTTTACAATGACAAACAAACGAAAGTGGAAGTCACTATTCCAATGAAGAATCTAACTCTTCGTGCTGAAGAGCGTCATAATGATATGTATGCTGCTGTTGATCTAATTGTTGATAAATTAGAGCGTCAGATCCGCAAGCATAAAACAAAAGTAAACCGTAAATTCCGCGAGCGTGAAGGTGCAGGCCTTTATTTTGCTACTACTCAAGCAGCCGCAGATGCTGTGTCAGAGGAAGAAGAATATTCAATTGTTCGTACAAAGCAATTTGATTTAAAGCCTATGGATCAAGAAGAGGCAGTTCTACAAATGAATATGCTTGGACATGATTTCTATGTCTTTACAGATGCTGAATCGAACGGCACAAATATTGTATATAAACGTAAAGATGGAAAATATGGCTTAATTGAAACAACTTAAAACTTCATGATGACGAAGGCTCTCGCGATGGCGAGGGTCTTTTTTTGGTATGACAATCATATGTAGTCGAGGTGACAGTTTGCATGAAACTGTTACACAATGGTAAAATGAAAGTTGAATCTATATAGGAAGTGAAAAACATTCATGGCAAACCTATTAAATAAATTATTTGATTTCAATAAACGTGAGCTAAAAAAATTAGAAAAAATTGCTGACCAAGTTGAGAGATTCGCTTCTCAAATGGAACAGCTTTCAGATGATCAACTACAAGCGAAAACAGATGAATTTAAAAAGCGCTATGCTGAGGGTGAGCATTTAGAGTCGATTCGTGCCGAAGCGTTTGCTGTTTGTCGAGAAGCGGCGAAACGTGTATTAGAGATGTACCCATTCCGCGTTCAAATCATGGGGGCAGCTGCTCTTGATGAGGGGAATATCGCGGAGATGAAAACCGGGGAAGGTAAAACTTTAACAGCGACAATGGCTGTTTATTTAAATGCCATCACTGGTAAAGGTGTACATGTTGTAACAGTCAACGAATACCTAGCGAGTCGTGATGCTGCTGAAATGGGACAACTTTATAATTTCTTAGGCTTATCTGTTGGGCTTAATCTGAATAGCCTTTCAAAAGATGAAAAACGTACTGCTTATGAGGCAGATATTACGTATAGTACAAACAATGAGCTAGGATTTGACTACTTACGTGATAACATGGTGCTTTACAAAGAGGAACGTGTACAACGTCCATTGCATTATGCTGTCATTGATGAGGTGGACTCGATCTTAATTGATGAAGCGCGTACGCCATTAATTATTTCGGGTCAAGCTGGGAAATCAGCACAGCTTTATAAACAATCAAATGCGTTTGTGCGTATGTTAAATGCAGAAACGGATTATACGTATGAAGAATCCACAAAAGGTGTTACGTTAACAGATGCAGGTGTGGAAAAGGCAGAAAAAGCATTTGGCATCGATAATCTATTTGATTTGACACATGTTCGATTAAATCATGCGATCAATCAATCATTAAAGGCGCATGTAAGTATGCATAACGATGTCGATTATGTTGTGCAGGATGGCGAAATTGTGATCGTTGATGGCTTTACTGGTCGTTTGATGAAGGGTCGTCGTTATTCTGATGGCTTACACCAAGCAATTGAAGCTAAAGAAGGCGTTGAGATTCAAAATGAATCGATGACTATGGCGACAATTACATTCCAAAACTACTTCCGTATGTATCAAAAGCTTGCAGGGATGACAGGTACAGCGAAAACAGAGGAAGAGGAATTCCGTAATATTTACAATATGAATGTTGTCGCTATTCCGACGAATAAACCGATTGCTCGTGATGATCGTGCTGACTTGATTTTTGCAACGATGGAAGGAAAATATAAAGCAGTTGCTGCTGATATCGCAGAGCGTCATAGAGCTGGTCAACCTGTACTTGTTGGTACAGTTGCTATTGAAACGTCTGAGATTATTTCTAAACTAT
This sequence comes from Lysinibacillus sp. HST-98, assembly GCF_016757845.1. NCBI lineage: Bacteria > Bacillati > Bacillota > Bacilli > Caryophanales > Bacillaceae > Lysinibacillus > Lysinibacillus sp. HST-98. The sequence continues at coordinate 64,483 of NZ_JAENHX010000004.1, read as the reverse complement.
TGGATAAACATAAAATTCCTCATAATGTATTAAATGCGAAAAACCATGAACGTGAAGCTGAAATCATTGCAAACGCTGGTACAAAGGGTGCAGTGACAATTGCAACAAACATGGCTGGACGTGGTACAGATATTAAACCTGGCGAAGGGGTACTCGAAATTGGCGGTTTAGCGGTAATCGGTACAGAGCGACATGAATCACGTCGTATTGATAATCAGCTTCGTGGACGTTCTGGTCGTCAAGGGAATCCTGGGGTTACACAATTCTACCTATCCCTAGAGGATGATTTAATGCGTCGTTTTGGCTCTGATAATATGAAGTCGATGATGATGCGCTTAGGTATGGATGATTCCCAGCCATTGCAATCTAAAGTTGTGTCGAGAGCTGTAGAATCAGCGCAGAAACGTGTCGAAGGTAATAACTTTGATGCGCGTAAACGATTATTACAATATGACGATGTACTACGTCAGCAACGTGAGATTATTTATAAAGAGCGTTATGATGTGCTAGAAACAGATAATATGCGTGTGCTTGTTGAGTCTATGATTCAAGAAACAATCGATAATGTTGTTAGCCTGTATACTCAAGGTGAACAGAAGGATTGGAACCTAAAGGCTATTGAAGACTTTGTAGCGGCTAATCTTTTAGAGGAAGGTCAACTTAAAGTATCTGATTTCCAAGGCCAGTCTGCTGAAGATATTAATCAGCTAATCTCTGATGCTGTTCATGTTCGTTATGATGAAAAAGAGGCAGAACTGACACCAGAGCGTATGCGTGAGTTTGAAAAGGTTATTTTATTACGATCAATCGATACAAAATGGATTGATCATATTGATGCAATGGATCAACTACGTCAAGGTATCCATCTGCGTGCTTATGGTCAAAACGATCCTCTTCGTGAATATCAACAAGAAGGCTTTGCGATGTTTGAGGATATGGTAGCCTCTATTCGCGAGGATGTTGCGAAATATGCGATGAAAGCAGAAATCCGCAATAATCTGGAGCGTGAAGAGGTGGCAAAGGGGCAGGCTGTTAATCCAAAAGAAGAAGGTGGCTCTGCGCCGAAAAAGCAACCAGTACGTAAAGCTGAAAACATTGGTCGTAATGATTTATGTCCATGTGGTAGCGGCAAGAAATTTAAAAACTGTCATGGCACAGCTCAATAATATCTAGGTGAAAAAATCATTTTAACTACGTGTTGAAATGATTTTTTCTTTGTAAAATAACTCAAAAATGAAGAAATTTTAGTATTAAAAGTCAGAATTTATAGACAATTGAAAAATGTGGGTATACAATAGCTGTAATAATAGGTATATAGTGCAAATTATTGATCCTATTATTATCCTGAATTTTTGATTGTGATACTAAGTCTTAAGGAGGATCGGGATTTTCAAGCAATCTTACTCATTGAAAATAGCGGGAATGTACGCATATTAGTATATTCCTTTTTATTTTGACTGGAAGCAACATAAAATGTATAAAGGGGGACTATAGATGCATAAAAAAGATGTTATGAATAGTGAAACAATGATGTATATGCCTGTGTACGATTCCTTTGGAAATTTATGTACGCAGGTGTATGAGAAAAATAATGAGTATATATCTACGCTACCACCAACGAAATTATTGGACTTTAATCTGCGTTATTTTGGTTCTAGTTTAAGAGGAGCGTTCGATGGTTCGAAAATGATCCTAGGTAAGCTTAATAAAAATCCTATTGTCGTGCACGAACGTTGTAATATTTTATGGTTCCCTAGTAGGTCTCCTCTACATCCTGACTGTATTTGGTTCGCTGTCCATCATATAGATGACTATGTAGCTGTGGATAAAAAGAAGACAAAGGTTACTTTTATGAATGGCAAGGAATTTATTGTGGATGTCAGTGTGAATGCGTTAGAGTCACGGATTCAAAAAGCTTTTTTATTAAAATATAGACTAGAGAAACGAACAAAATATTTACTTGTTCAGTATGACCGTGTGAAAGTATTTCAACGTCTTGCCAAGAATATGTTTGAGGACGAGACGCAGGATAGTTGACTTAATTCCATAAAACATCTGCTGAATAGTATGTTTTCGTTTCTAAAAACGTTATAATAAAAAGATACGGAGCTTTATGAATAAAGTGTTAGCTCCATGACTAACGTTCGGAGGATTTAACGATGATTGAATTAGCAGATGTACGCAATGTATTAGACACTACAGCCAAAAAATTGGCGGACTTTAGGGGGTCTCTTTGACTTAGAGAACAAAGAGGCACGTATTCAAGAGCTTGATGAAATGATGCTTGAGCCAGGCTTTTGGGATGATCAACAGGGTGCTCAGGTGATTATCAATGAAGGAAATGGCTTAAAAGCTATAGTCAATGAATATAAAGATTTAGTGGAAACACATGAAAATTTAGATATGACACTGGAACTTTTGCGTGAAGAACCAGACGAAGAATTACAAGAAGAACTAGGCAAAGAACTAGCAGAATTCCAACAAAAGATGGCTGATTTTGAACTTCAATTACTGCTAAGTGGCCCATACGATCAAAACAATGCCATTTTAGAGCTGCATCCTGGTGCTGGTGGTACGGAGTCACAGGACTGGGGTTCAATGCTATTACGTATGTATACACGGTGGGCTGAGAAGCGTGGATTTAAAGTGGAAACAGTGGACTATCTACCAGGAGATGAAGCTGGAATTAAATCTGTAACATTGTCAATTAAAGGTCACAATGCTTTCGGTTATTTACAAGCGGAAAAAGGAGTGCATCGTCTAGTACGCATTTCTCCATTCGATTCGTCTGGCCGCCGTCATACGTCTTTCGTTTCCTGTGATGTTATGCCAGAGTTTGACGACAATATTGAAATCGATATTCGTACAGAGGATTTAAAAATTGATACGTATCGTGCAACAGGTGCAGGTGGTCAGCATATTAATACGACAGATTCTGCCGTTCGTATTACGCATATTCCTACTGGTACGATCGTACAATGTCAAGCTGAGCGTTCACAGATTAAAAACCGTGAAAAAGCGATGACGATGTTAAAAGGGAAACTATATCAATTAGAACTTGATAAACAGCAGGCGCAATTAGATGAAATACGCGGTGAGCAAAAAGAAATAGGCTGGGGCTCCCAAATTCGTTCGTATGTCTTCCACCCATACTCGATGGTGAAGGATCATCGTACAAATGAAGAAACAGGTAATGTGGGTGCAGTAATGGATGGCGATTTAGATCCATTTATTAATGCCTATTTACGTTCAAAAATAAATTAATACCCAGATTCCCCAAGAGTGAGATGCTCTTGGGGAATTTTTGTTAAAAGGGTGGATGATAGGGTGCATCTTGACTAAGCTGTTTACGTTCACTCATGTAGTATTTATACAGCATAGAAGCGTTAAGAAATTGTTTACTAATGGATGCATATCGGATAGGTAGTTCGATTTGTTTATTATTTTTTAATGTTACAATACACCCCATTTCACTAGGTGTAATATTAATAATTGCATGAAGCCCTATCCATATATTGTGAATGGAGCTGGGTGAATAAGTTGGAAGAAAAATACAGGGATAACCATAATCAAAGGCCACGACGATTGGTAGCTTGTGTTGATTGCCGAAAAAACGTTTAGCCGATTGTTTTGCGGCTTCATAAGTTGATCCTAATGAGAGACAGGATTTTCGAAGGACATGCATCGGTTTGCGTGTAACAATCAGCTCATTATGCTTATCAATCACATGCGTGAAGACTTTGGAGTCATGCTGAATGGGTTGCAGCAAATAAGTATTGAATGACATTAAGTAGCCGTTTACAAAGTTTGTTGTCATATAGGGAGTGCCTCCTTTTTTCTAGTGATAACGGTAGTGTAAAACAGAATATGACTTTCTTAAATTCGATGAAATAGTTGAAAATCGTTCAGAAAAGAACGAAATGCTTAGAGAATTTGCTCTAAATATCAATTGATTAATAGCTAATCCAAGATATTTTCGAATCGTAAGCATTGCTTTTTAATTTCAATTTTCATATAATTTAGAAAAGGATCGAGGTGAGATCGTTGGATAAATATTATTCGTATACAGATTTTCTGAAAGCCGTTGGTCAGTCGAAAAAAGTTGATGAGGCAGAGAAATTATTAAACGAGATTTATTTAGATTTATTTTTAAATCGTATCCAGCGTATGCATCGGCAAGAGCAGCTCATGGTTCTGATTGATAGAGCACTTGATGAAAAAGATGAAAACGCATTTTATCAATACGCATCCGAACTAACTTCCTTACAGCAAACAGAAGATGAATCATATTGACCAACCCGCTCTCCATATCTATTGGAGAGTGGGATTTTTTTGATTTTGAAAATAGTTGCATTGGATGTGAGGAGTGTATGTTTTGGTTAGAAAAAGTGGTTTTGCTTATAGAATGGGGAAAGTCATTTAAAAAGTTTGAGACGCTGTTTATAAAAAAGTGAGTGCCGCTCCGATAAAGTAGAGTCCGCTCATAAAAAGAAGAGAGCCGCTCCAAAGGGAAGTGACCCTGCTCATAAAAGAAGGAGAGCCGCTCCAAAAGTACAGAGCCCGGCTCGTGAGAGAGTGTGAGCTGCACATAAAGCAAAACAGGAAATCTCATCCATCGATGAAGCTTGAAAACCTAATAAAACGGCTATTATAAGAGTAATAAGTTAAATTGACCGTATTGTTATGTAATAAAAATTTTAGAGATGAAAAAAAATTTTACAAACATTCGTTCGTTAAATGTTCGAAATTTTAATATTGCTATGCTAAAATATATGTACAAATTGGAAGGAAAGGACGGGGACATGAGTGCAAACATTTGATTTACAAGCGCCATATCAGCCTAACGGGGATCAGCCACAGGCCATTGCGGAATTAGTGGAGGGTGTGAAAGCAGGCAAACGTCATCAAACATTGCTTGGTGCTACTGGAACAGGTAAGACGTTTACCATTTCGAATGTCATCCAGCAAGTCAAAAAACCAACACTAATCATGGCACACAATAAAACACTAGCTGGCCAGTTGTATAGTGAATTCAAAGAATTCTTCCCGAATAACGCCGTTGAATATTTTGTCAGCTACTATGATTACTACCAACCAGAAGCTTATGTACCGCAGACAGATACCTATATAGAAAAAGACTCTAGCATTAACGATGAAATTGATAAGCTGCGTCACTCTGCTACTTCTGCATTGTTTGAGCGTGAGGATGTCATTATTATTGCATCTGTGTCCTGCATTTATGGTTTAGGTTCTCCCGAAGAATATCGAGAAATGGTTGTTTCCATTCGTACAGGTATGGAAATTGAACGTAATCAGCTTTTACGCAAGCTTGTGGACGTTCAGTATGAGCGAAATGATGTTAGTTTTACTCGCGGAACATTTCGGGTACGTGGAGATGTAGTGGAAATCTTCCCAGCCTCTCGTGATGAGCATTGTATTCGTGTGGAATTTTTTGGTGATGAAATCGATCGCATTCGTGAGGTAGATGCACTAACGGGAGAGATTTTATCGGATAGAGAGCATGTTGCTATTTTCCCAGCATCCCACTTCGTTACACGAGAAGAGAAAATGCGTAAAGCGATTGAAAATATAGAAAAAGAATTAGAGGAACGACTTGCATTATTACGTGCAGAAGATAAATTACTAGAGGCACAACGTTTAGAACAACGTACACGTTATGACTTAGAGATGATGCGTGAAATGGGCTTTTGCTCTGGGATTGAAAACTATTCACGTCATTTAACATTGCGTGAAGCAGGTGCTACTCCATATACGTTGCTAGATTACTTCCCAGAAGATTTTTTACTTGTGGTTGATGAAAGTCACGTAACTCTTCCACAGGTTCGAGGAATGTACAATGGTGACCAAGCGCGTAAAGGTGTGCTCGTAGAACACGGCTTCCGCTTGCCATCAGCACTTGATAACCGTCCTTTGCGTTTTGAAGAGTATGAAAACCGTGTACATCAAGCAATTTATGTATCAGCCACACCTGGTCCATATGAGCTGGAGCATACACCAGAAATGGTAGAGCAAATTATCCGACCAACTGGATTATTAGATCCATTAATCGACGTACGTCCTATTGAAGGGCAAATCGATAATTTAATTGATGAAATACAAGATCGAATTGCGCGTGATGAGCGAGTTTTAGTGACAACGCTAACGAAGAAAATGTCCGAGGATTTATCGGCCTACTTGAAGGAAATGGGCTTAAAAGTAGAATACCTACATTCAGAAATTAAGACACTAGAGCGTATTGAAATTATCCGTGAGCTACGCAAAGGAACGTATGATGTGCTAATTGGTATTAATTTATTGCGTGAAGGTCTTGATATTCCTGAGGTGTCCCTTGTGGCGATTCTAGATGCTGATAAAGAAGGATTTTTACGTTCAGAGCGTTCTTTGATTCAAACTATTGGTCGTGCTGCTCGTAATGCGAATGGTCATGTCATTATGTATGCAGACCATGTAACAGACTCGATGAAAAAGGCGATTGATGAAACGAAACGTCGTCGTGCTTTACAAATGGCTTATAACGAGGAGCATGGTATAACACCTCAAACGATCATTAAGAAAATCCCAGATGTGATTCGTGCAACACAAGTAGCAGAAGAAGAGGAATCCTATGTAACAAAGGCAACAAAAGGCAAAAAGCTGACAAAGGCGGAAAGAGAACAGCTTGTGGCTTCTCTAGAAGTCGAAATGAAGGAAGCAGCAAAAGCGCTTGATTTTGAACGTGCGGCTGAGTTACGAGATACAATATTTGAATTGAAGGTAGAAGGGTGAATGACTTGTGAAAAATACTGAAATCGTCGTGCAAGGTGCACGTGCTCATAATTTAAAAAATATTAATGTCACAATTCCGCGTGACCAATTAGTCGTTTTAACAGGATTATCGGGCTCTGGAAAGTCTTCTCTAGCATTTGACACAATTTATGCGGAGGGCCAGCGTCGTTACGTTGAGTCCCTTTCCGCGTATGCCCGTCAATTTCTTGGACAAATGGATAAGCCAGATGTCGATGCGATAGAAGGTTTATCCCCTGCTATTTCCATTGACCAAAAAACAACAAGTCGTAACCCACGATCTACTGTTGGTACGGTAACGGAAATTTATGATTATCTACGTTTACTTTATGCCCGCATTGGTAAACCAATCTGTCCAAATCATGGTATAGAAATCACTTCCCAAACGATTGAGCAAATGGTGGATCGTTTATTAACCTATCCTGAGAGAACTAAGATGCAGCTCCTTGCACCAATGGTTTCTGGACGTAAGGGTAGCCATGTTAAACTGCTAGAAGATTTAAAAAAGCAGGGGTTTGTTCGTGTACGAATTGATGGGGAATTGCGTGATTTAGATGATGCTATCGAACTTGATAAAAATAAAAAGCATTCCATCGAAGTAGTAGTGGACCGTGTTGTTATGAAGGAAGGGATTGCTGCTCGTCTGAGTGACTCTTTAGAAACGGCTTTACGCCTGGCAGATGGACGTGTGCTTGTTGATGTGATGGAACATGAAGAGTTACTATTTAGTGAGCATCACGCCTGCCCATTATGTGGTTTTTCTATTGGTGAGTTAGAGCCTCGTATGTTTTCATTTAATAGTCCGTTTGGTGCTTGTCCAAGCTGTGATGGCTTAGGTTCAACACAAGAGGTGGATTTAGATTTAGTGGTGCCTGATTGGGATCGTTCCTTGTTAGAGCATGCCATCGCACCATGGGAACCAACAAGTTCGCAGTACTACCCACAATTACTAAAAGCTGTGTGTGATCATTACGATATTCCTATGGACGTGCCTGTGAAGGATTTGCCAAAGGAAAAAATGGACAAGGTTTTATATGGCTCTGGAAAAGACAAGATACACTTCCATTATGAAAATGAGTTTGGCAATGTGCGAGATCAAATGATTGAATTTGAGGGTGTCGTGCGCAATGTTGAGCGACGTTTTAAAGAGACGACATCCGATTATGTTCGTGAGCAGATGGAAAAATACATGGCACAGCAGTCTTGCCCTTCATGTAAAGGGTATCGTTTAAAGCCTGAAACGCTAGCAGTGAAAGTAGCTGATAAACATATCGGTGAGGTCACACAATATTCAATTCAGGAAGCAGACACATTCTTCAAAGAGCTTAATCTTACTGAAAAGGATATGCAAATTGCTCGATTAGTTTTACGAGAAATCGAAGAACGATTGGGCTTCCTTGTGAATGTTGGTTTAGACTATTTAACATTGAGTCGTGCAGCAGGTACATTATCTGGTGGAGAAGCACAACGTATTCGCCTTGCTACGCAAATTGGTTCACGATTAACGGGAGTCCTCTATATTTTAGATGAGCCTTCGATTGGTTTGCACCAGCGTGATAATGATCGGCTGATTAGCACGCTACAAAATATGCGTGACATCGGGAATACGCTGATTGTGGTAGAGCATGATGAAGATACGATGCTTGCAGCAGATTATCTCATCGATGTAGGACCTGGAGCAGGCGTCCATGGCGGTCAAATTGTGGCAGCAGGTACACCGCAGGAAGTTATGAATAATGAAAAATCTTTAACTGGACAATATTTAAGCGGTAGAAAGTTTATTCCTTTACCAATAGAAAGACGTCAACCAAATGATCGAAAGCTCTCTATTAAAGGTGCCAAGGAAAATAATTTACGCAATGTTAAAGTAGATGTTCCATTAGGCATATTTGTGGCAGTGACAGGTGTGTCTGGTTCAGGGAAATCGACACTGATTAATGAAATTTTATATAAATCTTTGGCACAGAAGCTGAATCGTTCAAAGGTTAAGCCTGGTGAGCATAAAGAAGTGACAGGTATCGATGAGCTTGAAAAAGTAATCGATATTGACCAATCGCCAATTGGGCGTACACCTCGTTCAAATCCAGCAACTTATACAGGTGTTTTTGATGATATTCGCGATGTTTTCGCAGCAACAAATGAAGCAAAGGTACGAGGCTACAAAAAAGGACGCTTTAGCTTTAATGTCAAGGGTGGTCGCTGTGAAGCATGTCGTGGTGACGGCATTATCAAAATTGAAATGCATTTCCTTCCAGATGTTTATGTACCATGTGAAGTATGTCACGGCAAACGGTATAACCGTGAAACACTTGAGGTGAAGTATAAAGATAAGAGTATTGCAGATATTCTAGATATGACGATTGAAAATGCAGTTGTGTTCTTTGAAAATATTCCAAAAATCCAGCGTAAGCTACAAACGATTGTTGATGTGGGGTTGGGCTATATGAAATTAGGACAACCAGCCACAACCTTATCGGGCGGTGAGGCGCAGCGTGTAAAACTGGCCTCTGAATTACATCGACGCTCAACAGGGAAATCCTTCTATATCTTAGATGAACCAACAACAGGATTACATGCCGATGATATTGCTCGTTTACTTGTCGTGTTGCAGCGTCTTGTTGAAAACGGTGATTCAGTATTAGTTATTGAGCATAACTTAGATGTGATTAAAACAGCTGATTATATCATTGACTTAGGTCCAGAAGGTGGAGACAAAGGTGGTACGATTGTTGCAACTGGTACACCTGAAGAGGTAGTAGAAGTAGCTGGCTCCTATACAGGCAAATACTTAAAGCCAATTCTGGAACGTGATCGTATGCGAATGGATGCTTTACTAGCTGAAGCTTCTAAGTCTTAAGGGTTTTACATTCGAATGGAAATGATTAATCTGGATTTGAAAGGTGATCTGAAATTGGAGAAAGTCGCTCAATCCAGATTGAAAATAATCCGATATGGGAAGAACCCGCTCAAATATAGGTCAAAAGTGATCCAACAAATCTAAAAAAAGAGCCATAAAATCTTCATAGGTAAAAGCCTGACGATGTTGAAATGAAAAGACCCAATTTATTCAATTTTGCAGTGAAACTTTTCACATGATGAATCGTATAAATAGTATAACGAACTGAGGGAGGCTATTTATTTATGCAAAATGAACGTCAACGAATTTTAGAACTTGTAGAAAAAGGAACAATTTCGGCACAAGAGGCGATTACATTATTAGAAGCATTAGAGCAACCTGGCAAGTCTACTCAACATGTTATGAATGATGTGTCGAAAGAGACGCAATCCTTTTCAAGTGAAAAAGAGCCATTATTTGAAGAAAAATCAAAAGATGGTGACAAGAAAAAAGATGATTTTATGAAATACTTCCAAGATGAAATGCAAGATTTTCGTAAGGATTTAACGCAAATCGGTTCTCTTTTTATGGATATGATGAATACGGCTGTTAAAAAGGTAAAGGAATTTGATGTAGCTTCTCCATTTGGAGATAAAAGTGAATTTACCCATACAGAAGAAGTGGCTGCTGCCAATGTAGACAATATTATCGTTGAATTACCTAATGGTAACTTCTCATTGGAATCCAGTGAAGGAGAAACTCTTCAGGTGATTTGCAAGGTAAAGGCACCTTTAATGAACGAAAGTGAAGAAGAAACTCGCAATCACTTTTTAGAGCAATTTGTTGTGAAAGAGGAAGAACAATCACTTCGTATTTTGAGCCAATTAAAGCTGGTTCAAGTCAATGTGAAGGTGCTAGTACCAAAGGATAAACTTGAAAAATTATCTGTTCGTCTAATGAATGGTAGTGTTTCATTACAGAATACAGATTTTGAAGAATTAAAAGTGAAAACGTTAAACGGTGCCATTAAAGGTACGAAGTTTAATTTTGGAAAAGCTGAAGTGGATTCTTCTAATGGTTCCATTGAATTAACGAATGTTCGAGGTAAGGATTTAGAGGCTGAAACATTGAATGGGCGTGTTTATTTGGATGGTGCATTGGATGAAGTTGAAGCTAAGTCTGTCAATGGACATGTAGTCGTAACAACATGCTCGACAAATTCTTCTAAAATTAAAGCTCAAACAGTTGCTGGAGCAGTAGAATTGTATGTCCCACGAACAATTTCATTGAGCGGTAAAGTCGTAACGAATTTCGGTAAAGTGGATGTGGGTATCCAGGATGTTTCTAAAATGGAGTCTCAAGATCAATTCTTATCCAAAGTAGTCCGTTTCGACAAAGAAGTTGAAAATGCGAATCGCCTATTTATCGAAGGTGAATCGAAAACTGGTGCTGTTTTAGTACGCTACACAACAACAGATGAACAACAAATTTAACAGTAGGAGCATTCAAGTTAAAGCTTGAATGCTTTTTCTTTTCAAACAGGATTCGACCTAGCATATAGAGGCGAATCTTGTTTTTATTTTTGTCATATTTTTAAGGATAATGGCAAGGAAAGAATGAAATAGAAGGAACTGCCACGGATTGAAATGAAAATGTAATAAAAAAACAGAAATAGAGTGCTATAATAGTAAAAGAAATACCTCTTACATAGATGAGAGTTTTAGGTGGTTTAATCATGATAGAAATGAAAAATGTGACAAAGAAATACCCAAACGGTGTTGTTGCGACAAATGGTATTTCCATTAATATAAAGCAAGGCGAATTTGTGTATGTTGTTGGCCCAAGTGGGGCAGGGAAATCCACATTTATTAAATTGATGTACCGGGAAGAAAAAGCAACATCAGGACAAATAATTGTAAATGGTATTGATTTAGCAACTTTAAAGAATAAGAAGGTCCCTTTTTTGCGCCGTCAACTTGGTGTAGTTTTCCAAGATTTCAAATTGCTACCTCGTTTGAATGTTTATGAGAATGTAGCGTTTGCGCTTGAAGTAATAGAGGAAAAGCCAGATGAAATCCGACGCCGGGTTATGGAAGTGTTAGAACTAGTTGGATTGAAGCATAAAGCAAGAATGTTTCCGAATGAACTTTCAGGCGGAGAGCAGCAACGTGTATCGATTGCTCGTTCGATCGTCAATGTTCCAAAAGTGGTGATTGCAGATGAACCTACGGGGAACCTTGACCCTGAAACATCATGGGAAATTATGAATTTATTTGAGGAAATTAATGCACGTGGGACAACGATTGTAATGGCAACCCACAACCGTGAAATTGTAAATACGATTCGTCGTCGTGTTATTGCCATTGAAGGCGGCTTAATTGTCCGTGATGAACACGGAGGTGAATACGGCTATGAAATTTAGTACAGTAAAGCGCCACTTCCGGGAAAGTATCAAATCACTTGGTCGTAATAGCTGGATGACCATTGCCTCTGTCAGTGCCGTTACCGTTACGCTCATTCTAGTAGGTGTTTTTGCGCTTATTATGATGAATTTAAATAAAGTAGCAACGGATTTAGAAAACGATGTCGAAATTAAAGTGTTAATTGATGAGACAGCAGATGAAGCTGCGGAAAAAGCACTCATCGAAAAAGTCAAAAAATTGCCTGGTGTCTCAGAAATGACATATTCCACTAAGGAAGATGAGTTAACCAAGCTAGTAAAAGACTTTGGTGATGATTTTAAACTATTTGAACAAAGTAACCCTTTACGTAACGTTATTTATGTAAAAGCCGCTGATCCACAGCAAACAGCAAAAGTTGCGAAAACCATTGATAAATATGAGTATACATATGATGTAATGTATGGCGAAGGAAAAGTTGAAAAACTATTTAACTTCTTAAATATTAGTCGTAATGTAGGAATCGTACTTATTTTAGGGTTATTATTTACGGCAATTTTCTTAATTTCGAATACAATTCGTATAACGATTATAGCTCGTCGTGATGAAATAGAAATTATGAAACTTGTAGGGGCTACAAATTCATTCGTGCGTATCCCATTCTTATTAGAAGGTATGTGGCTTGGAATTTTAGGTTCAATTATTCCGATTGCGGTTGTCACAACCCTTTACCACAATATATATAAAATTATTGCACCACGTTTACAAGGAGAGCTTGTTCAATTACTAGATTTTTCTCCACTTGTGTATCAGGTAAGCGGTCTTCTGTTACTAATTGGTGTACTGATCGGTATTTGGGGAAGTTTCATGTCAGTACGTAAGTTTTTAAAAATTTAGTCACAACGGATATTTGTGAAAAAGAAAAGAATAGTCGAAGGGGAGTTCAATCGGTGAAAAGTAAGGCGAAAAACACATTAAAAACACTTGCAGCAGCATCTGCTCTAATTCTTTTTATCCAAACTCCATCAGCATATGCAACAAGTTTATCGGATTTAAAAGAAGAAAAGAAACAAGTTGAAACAAAGAAGAATCAGTTAAATTCATCTATCAGCAATAAATCAAATGCAATTACAGCTAATCAAGAAAAGCAACAACAAATCTTAGATCAAATTCAAGCATTGAACGCTGAAATCGACAAAACTAATAGTAATATTAAAAAAGTACAAGCAGATATTCGGGTAACAAATGAGGAAATTAAAAAGTTAGAAGCTTCTATTGAAGAGCTTTTGCATAAAATTGAAGAGCGCGATTTATTGTTACAAGAACGTGCACGTGCCATTCAAGCTGGGGGCTCTGTAAGTTATTTAGATGTATTGCTAGGCTCTAATAGTTTTGTAGACTTTATTGATCGTTTTTCTGCAGTTAATGCATTATTGGAAGCGGATCGTCAAATTATTCAAGATCAAAAAGATGATAAACAAAAATTAGAAGAGCAAAAGCAAAGTGTAGAAGAGAAACGTAAAAACCTAGAAGGTAAAAAAGCTGAGCTTGAACGATTAAAAGCATCCTTAGACAGTCAAAAAACTGAGAAAAATAAACTAGTAGACCAATTAGAGAAAGAGCAAGAAAAGCTGAAATCCGAAAAGGTATTACTTGAAAAAGAATACTCGGAGGCTTTGGAAGTAAGTCAGGAATTGCAAGATCAAATTATTGCTGAACAAAATCGTTTGGCTGAAATTGCGCGTCAGCAAGAGGCGAAACGTAAAGCAGCCGCCGCGGCCGCAGCAGCAGCTGCTGCTAACAATGGTGGCGGATCATCTGGTGGTACAGTCCATGCGCCTCAATCAAACGGAACTTGGATTAAACCGACGAATGGTCGCTTAACATCACCATATGGTTGGCGAAATCTTGGAGCAGGTCCTGAATTCCATTATGGTGTCGACCTTGCAAATGCAACGGGAACACCAATATGGGCAGCAGCAGATGGCGTTGTTTCTTACGCAGCACCACTTAGTTCGTATGGTAATGTTGTCATTGTGACGCACTCTATCGATGGACAAATTTACACAACCGTTTATGCACATTTAAGTGCATTTAATGTTAGTGTAGGACAAGAAGTAACACAAGGTCAGCAAATTGCAGCCATGGGTAGTACAGGTCGCTCTACTGGCCCACACTTACACTTTGAAGTGCATATTGGTCCTTGGAAAGGACAAGCAGTCGGCAGTGTAAATCCACTGAAATATATTCCATTGTAAACATAAAAGCTATACACTAGCGTTTTCTAGTGTATAGCTTTTAATATTTCATCGAATGTTTCACCATTCACACTTATAGGTTTACCCATTAATAGGCAATAAACCATTTTTGAATAAGTAATAGCCAATTGATAGACAACATCAGCTTGTTTGTTATTTAATAAGGTTCTTTTTACTCCCCAAGTACTTAAGACTAAATGCAAATCATCTAATCGTGGATTTTCACGATTGATAATGGCAAAACTTTTATTGGTACCATTGTCAACTTCCCAAATTGTCATCTTATTTACTATTTCTAGAAGATTTTTATTAGGTAAAAAATCTTGTAGTAAATTCTTTGTTCGATACTCTGAGTACAGCATCAGAACACTAATACCAAGAAAAATAGCAGCAATCCATAGGATAAGTCTCTTTGAAAGTATCACTCCTCCCCTTTTCTCATTTTGCGAATTATTCGATTGAAAGTTTCATCGCTATTATAAGATTCTAAATAATGTTATGATGAATATATACTTAATGGGGTATTTTTATTGTTGTTATTTCTGAAGATTTTCTTAAAACAGTGTGAAATAGTCTTTTTTTAAAAAGGTTCTATGCTATGCTTTCGGAGGAGGATTCGTTGAATTGATAAATACAGAGTGGTACTCAATCCGAACGTTAACTTTACCAGCTACTGCAGTCGCTTTACTTATTACTTTTATTATTGTGTGGCTTATCTTGCGCTTACAATTTTCTAAAAAGTGGTCTGAGCTATATAGTGATGCCATTTTGACCTTTATTATTGTTTGGAAGTTAAGTTTGCTTGTGACAGATTTCAAAACGGTAATAAACAATCCAATTACATTGCTTTATTTTAATGGTGGAACAATGGGGGTTCTTCTCGGTGTCATCGTAGCAACCTTGCAAATATGGAGAAAGCGACAGTGTCTACAGTTTGAGGAACAAGAGATGATAGCTGGTAGCTGGGCTATTATTCTAACGCAATCCATTTATCAAATGCTTGCTGTTCTACTTAATGACAACAACACATCGAGTGAAGTTATAACATTAGCTGTGCTTAGTGTAGTCACGCTCGTCATATTATGGAGATTAGTAGCGGTGAAACAAGCTCTCATACTCTATACAATTAGCTATTTGATAGTGGCTATCTTCCAGCCGCTTGGTATAGGGCAAATATCTGTAGTTGTCAGTGTAATACTATTTTGTTTGGGCTTAACTATTCAGCATGAACGCATCAATGTGGGAGGTAAGAAATGAAAAAAAATATTGGGCTGCTGATCGTTGTGCTATTAGTGGTTGCGATGATTGGTACATATGTAAAACAACAAATTGACGAAGAACGTGCTATTGATAAATCGGCCCTAGGTAAGGATATGGAGGAGCTAGAAACCGGCTTAAGCAAAGGCGATATACCGCCTGATTTCACCTTAACAAGCTTAGACGGGGAAGATATCACGTTAAGCGATCTTCGTGGAAAAAAAGTCGTTTTAAATTTCTGGGCGACATGGTGCCCACCTTGTAAGGCGGAAATGCCGCATATGCAAAGCTTCTATGATGAGTATGCAGAAGAGAAAAACGTTGAAATTATAGCGGTCAATTTAACAGAAGCCGAACGTGATGTGACCGCTGATGCCAAAGTGGACACAGTGATGACATTTAGAGATAGCTTTGAGCTAACGTTCCCTATTTTATTGGACCCTGACAATGAAGCTGGCTTGAATTATCAAGTCATTACGATTCCAACCACCTATTTTATTGATTCCAAGGGCCTCATTCAACGCGCCATCAGAGGACCGATGGACGTGGATATGTTAAATGATTATGTAGATGCACTGGATTGATTCATAAAAAATCTGCTCGTTTTCTATTGTGGAAACGAGCAGATTTTTTTATTTTTCATGTAGCTAGGATGAATACCCGCGAAGTCGAGGCGAATACTCGCGGAAGCAGAGTAAATACCCGCGAAGTCAAGGTGAATACTCGCGGAACCAAGGTACATTCCCTAGAATCAACAACCAACATGCATGTGTAAAGTCAAATATTCTCTCTTAACAAATTTGAAAGGTAATTTTGTATGTTTGAAAAAATAGAGTCATACAGTAAAAGAGACGGAGGAGGGAAGATTTGCGCAAATTAACAGCCGGTGTCGGAGTCCTACTTAGTAGTTTGGTGGTGGGCAGTGGTATTTACTTTGATTGGTTTAATATTGGCGATAAAAAAGAGCCTGTTACGGAGGTTGATACTATTGGTGAGGCTATGACAATCATTGAAGAAAAATCAGTATATAGTACAAAAAAGGATGCATTGGTGGAGGGGGCTCTTCGTGGGATGGCTGATGCCATTAAAGATCCTTATAGTACGTATTACTCCAAGGAAGAGGCTGAGCAACATCGGCAAATGCTAGCTGAGGAACGAGTAGGCATCGGTATTGAACTAACAGAAAATAAAGGGAAGTTTATCGTTGTGTCACCTGTTCGCTCATCACCCGCAGAGAAAGCTGGCATGCGTTCACTCGATGAAATTGTACAAGTTGATGGGGTACGTATAGATGGGAAAACGATGAGTGAATTAATGCATTTAATTCAAGGAGAAAAGGGAACGAAAGTAACCATTGTTGTCTATCGTCCAAGTGAAGATAAGCATATTAAGATGACGATGGAGCGTGCAGCAATTTCCAATAAAACGGTAACTAGTGAGGTAGTGAAGGTAGAAGATACAGCCATTGGCTATGTAGTAATCTCATTATTCGGTGAAAAAACCGCCAATGAATGGGTGGCAGAAACGAGTAAATTACTTCGTAAAGATGTGGAAGGAATTGTGATCGATGTACGGGATAATCCAGGTGGTTATTTACATAGCGTCGCAGCGCTACTGAGCACAGTATTAGACAATGGCAAAGTATTTGCATATATGCAAAATGCGGAAGGTGCTATGGAACCATTAAAAACGCAAACAAAAGGCTTTGATGAAAAATATATAGAAACGATGAATAAAATTCCAATTGTTGTTTTGCAAAATCAAGGTAGTGCATCTGCAAGTGAAGTATTGAGCGGTGCTTTAAAAGGCTGGGGACGCGCTTCTCTTGTAGGGGTTAAGAGCTTTGGAAAAGGGACTGTACAAGAATCTTGGGAGCTTTCCAATGGCGGGGAGCTTAAATTATCAACCAACAAATGGCTAACACCAAAACGTGAATGGATTCATGGGCAGGGCATTGAAGCCAGTTTAATGATCGAGCAAAATGAACTGTTTGCTTTTCAACTGCATCCACTAACGGGTAAGTTTAAAGTGGGTGATATGAGTGAAGAGATTTCCTATTCACAAAATGCCTTGCAGAAACTAGGCTATCAAATCGATCGTTTAGATGGCTATATGGATGAAACGACCGCAGAGGCCGTTAATCTTTATCGTAAACAGAAAAAGTTAAAGCTAGCAGAAGATGAATTTTATATGGACACGACTTTCTTTAATAGTTTAAACGAAACGTTAAAGGATTTTAAAGCAGATCGTCAAAATGACCAACAATTCCAAATGGCCACTAGTTTTTTACTGCATACGATTGACCAATAAAACTTGCTGACAGAACAAAAATACCATAATACAAAGCTTTCTATGAGTTTGTACTACGCAAGCGTGTAGTCCTTTGATACAATAAATTCATAGTATTCAACAAAGAAATGGCGGGTGTTCGTATGGTTAGTGAGATATTAATAGAAATTGTAACAGCGATTGGCCGCTTTTTACTCAACCCATTACTATATATAGTCATAATATTTGCTATTATTTTAGGTTATCGTCGAGTAAAACAGGAGCGTAAAAATTTTAATAGACGTATTATTTGGGGCTGGACGGAGCTAATCGGACAATGGAAAGATGGGTGGCTCTATGCACTAATTATTTCTGTCATTAGTATTGGAGCAGGTCTAACTGTCCCAAAGGAATTTTTAATCATTTTAACGGCAGTTTCTATAGTAGCACTTCTCTTATTTGTCATGAATGCAATGTCACCTATTTTAACAATGGGGATTGCCACACTTGCCATATGGGGTATGTCCTATTACAATTGGTCATTTTCCTGGTGGAAAATTTCAGTAGAGGGTGTCCATTTAGAGAGTGGCGCAATTGTGACAATTACCATTCTTGCGGGCCTTTGTGTCATTGCAGAAGGGCTATTAATTCGACGTATGGCGATGAAGGTTACAACACCTTGTATTGAGAAAACGAAGCGGGGTATGCAGGCAATTGTCTATCGGTCAAAAAATGTATGGGTATTACCTATTTTCTTTGTTATTCCTGGCGATGCGATTTCGGCTATATTCCCATATTGGCCACAGTTTACGTTAGGTCATAGTAGCTTTGCACTTGTGTTATTTCCACTTGTCATTGGCTTTACTAAACTGACAAGAAAGGAATTACCAGCTTACATGTATCCAAAAATTGGCCGACCTGTTTTTTTACTAGGACAGCTTATTTTAATTGGAGGATTGGCTGCATATTTTGAGCCATTGATTGGATTCATTACACTTACTGTTGGTGTAATTATCCGTATTATAATTGCTATCTACTTTGCACAACAGGAAAAAACAGATCATTATGCAGTTGCGCCAAGTACGAAGGGGGCTATTATTGCAGCCGTGCTTCCAGATTCACCTGCTGAGAAAATGGGCTTACTTGCAGGGGAATGTATCCGTAAAGTAAATGGAGTGTCAATTTTTACAGAAAATGAGTTATACGAAGCACTGCAATTAAATGCAGCTCATTGTCGTCTCGAGGTTTTAGACCGAAACAATGAATTACGTTTAACGCAACATGTGATTTATAGCAATGATCATTACCGCATTGGATTATTATTAGCTGAGCCGAGGGAAGTATAATGGACGTTTTCGGGAAAATGATGTTAGCATTATTCATACCAGCTTTATTGGTATTACTATTCACTAGAATTACCTATAATCGCTATGTTGCATTATTATTAGCCATTGCACTTATTGCTGCCTCTGTATATGCAGGCTATACGTCCCCACCTATTATTTTCGTTATCGATGCATTTTCATTAACAGTAGGCTTTTGGCTAGCAAGTAAAATGAATAAATAAGAAAGGGTCAGTCCAGGCATAAACTGTACCCTATAAGATGACCTTTTTCAAGTGTCTATCTTATAGGGTACAGTTTAACAATAGGACTGACCTTTTTACATGAAAAATCGCACAGCTGCCATAATGATTACTCCTGCAACTACTGTAATCGATAAGCTTTTTGTGACAAGGGCAATAATAAGAGTAGGAACAAATGTAATAAAGACTGGCCAATCAAATGTCACTACTTTGCCGCTTTCAGTATCTATTAAATTTTCAATGACAAGAGCACTTAATATGCAAACAGGAATAAAACTAAGCCATTTTAGCACAACATCAGGTAGTGTTACACTACGCACAAAAATAAATGGAATGACACGTGGTAGCCATGTTACAAGTGCGCAACCGATAATAAGCCAGACCATATAAGAAGTTGTTGTCATTTATCTGTCACCACCCCAATTGTTGCGACAATCACGGTTGCCAGTAGCACAGCCACATGTGAAGGGACTACATAAGAAAGACCATACATAATAACCGCCATATAGCCAATTAACTTGATATAATGCATGATTTTACTTTTGCCAACACTGCTCAATTGCAAAACTAAAAGTGCAATAAACATGGCAACCAAGGCAAAATCTAAACCCCATTTTTCAGGATTTGCTACCCACTGTCCTAAAAAGGCACCCGTAATACAGGAAAGAATCCAGAAGATATAGGCTGTTATATTTAACCCATCCATCCATTTACCATATAATTTACCTGTTTGCATTTGCTTTGTTACTGCTACACCAAAGGTTTCATCCGTTAATAATGTACCAAAGCCAACATTTTTAAGCATGGAGTAGCGCGTAAAATGAGGTGCTAATGTTAAACTCATTAATAAATGGCGTAGATTCACTACGAAAATGGTTACAATGATAGCAGAGGCAGGGCTACTTGTTAAAAGAAGTGCACAAAAAATAAATTGTGCAGAGCCTGCGTAAATCAGTATCGTTAATAGCGCGATTTCAAGGACAGATAACCCTGAAGCGGAACCTACAACCCCAAATGCCAGTCCTATACTAATATAACCGAGTAATGTAGGCACGCAATCTTTAACGCCTTGTAAAAAACTGTCATTGGAAGAGCTTGTTGTGTCATCATGTTGAAGCTCTGTTGTACTTGTCATAAATAGGTCATCCTTTCTTGATAATTTCCATGTATACTATTGATGGAATTGTTTGATAGTTCTTGATGTTTATTAAAGTATACATATGTCTGATAAAATAAACAATAGAAATTGGTGAGTAAAGATGGAACAAATGAGTCGAAATTTAGCATTTCAATTAAAGAAAATTAGACAGCAACGTCATTTAAGTCTCGATGATGTGGCCAAAGCGACAGGTGTCAGTAAAGCACAGCTTGCGCAAATCGAAAAAGGAGAGGCCAATCCGACTGTTTCAACAATTTGGAAAATTGCAGCGGGTATGCGTATGTCATTCTCTTCATTATTACAGCCGCCAACTGCCCATTACATGCGTTATAGCAGTAAAGATGTACCACATGTAGATGAGGATGATGGACGTTATCGTGTCTACTCCATTATTCCGTATAATCCAGAGCGAGGCTGGGAGTTTTATAAGGTTGAAATGGAGCCAGGAGCAGTTAGTAGGAGTGAAGCCCATACAGAAGGGGTAGAGGAAACTGTAATGGTTATTAAAGGACAAGCAGTTATTTCTGCTGGAGACATGCATGAATTACTAGATGAAGGGGATACACTAGTATTCTCAGGACATCAACCCCATGAATATCGTAATACTTCAGAAGGGTTAACAATTTTTCATTTAATTTTACAGTATAAATAGAGGTGTCGACGTTGAATGAATGGTTTACTGTAGAAAATATTGAACAGGTTGCGGCACAGTATCGAACGTTTGGCCCAATCATTGGTTTACTGCTCCCATTTTTAGAGGCATTTTTACCATTCCTACCATTAGTCGTATTCGTTGTGGCGAATGCCAGTGCATTCGGCTTATGGCTAGGATTTCTATTATCTTGGCTAGGCTCTGTAGCTGGCTCCTATGCGGTTTTCTTACTTGTGCGTCATTTTGGCAAACATCCAAGACTACAATTCTTAACAGGTAGTAAAAAAGTACAGAAGCTTATTAAATGGGTGGATATGAATGGCATCAGCCCTCTTTTTGTCCTCCTCTGCTTCCCTTTTACACCATCTGTGATTGTCAATATTGTAGCGGGGTTGTCACATATCCATAAAAAATTTTACTTAATCGTTTTACTTGCAGGAAAGTTTGTCATGATTTTAGGTATGAGTGTATTGGGCTATGATTTAAAATCGCTCTTGACAAGCCCAGTGAGATTGATAATTGCAGCTGTGGCCATTGTTATTTTATGGTGGGTTGGGAAGTTGATAGAGAAGCGTTTGAATGCCCGTGTAGAAAGAGATCTAAAGCAAGCGCGAAATTTGACGAAAAAGCAGGATCACCATGCCGGTTAGTAAATAATCTGTAGCCTCTTTCATTATGTGAAGAGGCTGCTTTTTTGTGTAATAAATCAACCTTTTTATAGGTGAAGGTTGATAGATAGTATTTACTAGGTTTTTTCGATAGAATTTAAGATAGATGATTTATGTTGTTTTGAGTAGGCTGGGAAAACTGCTCCACCATAGATGAGAATTGATCAATTGAATGGGAAACCGCTCCAAAATAGATGAGAGATAAGTAATCAATCCGGTGAAAGAATCCATAAATGTACAAATTTTTATTTCATTAAAAGAGACACCCGCAACAGCAAGTTAGTGAGGAGGGGGAAAGCAAATGACATTGCGTATTGTTTCAGGACGTTCGGGAACAGGGAAATCGGCATTTATTCATCAGGAAATTGTTGAGCAATTAAAGACAGATCCATTAGGGCATCCGATTTTCATTATAGTGCCTGACCAAATGTCTTATTCTACGGAATATGAGCTGACAAATAAGCATGGTTTACAAGGCTTGATTCGAGCACAGGTGATGACGTTTAAACGTTTAGCATGGTTGGTTTTACAGGAAACAGGAGGTATTGCTCGTAAAGAAGTGAATGGCTATGGCTATCGAATGCTTATTCGTAAACTTTTGGAGGAACAAAAAAGCGAGTTTTCCTTATTTCGACAAGCAGCAGGAAAACGTGGCTTTACAGAGGAAATTGAAACCCTTTTAAGAGAATTTAGTCGCTATAGCGTCAATAGCTCAGTCTTGGCAGAGGTAACGGAATCGTTAAAGGCAATAGATGCACCCAATACATTGCAGGCGAAAGCGAATGATTTACATGTTGTTTTGCAGGCATTAGAGGAACGACTTGGTACGACATATGTTGACAGCGAGGGCTATTATCCGATTTTAACAGAGCACCTGAAATATGCAGAAACGATGAAGCGAGCGACCATTTATATTGATGGTTTCACCGCTTTCACTGTGCGAGAGTTAGAGCTGGTTCGTGAATTGTTAAAGGTAACGAAGCAAGTAACGGTCGTCCTTCCCTTTGATCATATTGATGAAGCCTATGATGAACAAGCTTTATTCCATGAAGCAGCCTTAACGAATCAACGTCTTCATGATATAGCAAAAGAAGAAGGCATTGATGTCGAATTACCATTACATTTTTATAAGACTCAAAGATTTCATTCTAAAGATTTACAGCATGTGGAGGCAAAGTTTGCTGATTTGGAGCCCCAAACGAAAAAAACTTCAGGAGATGTAACCGTGCTTGAAGCATCAAATCGTCGAGCGGAGGTACATGCGATTGCCCGGGAAATAACAAAACTGACAAGAGAAGACGGTTTTCGCTATCAGGATATCGTACTTTTGTATAGACAAGCAGATCTCTATGATCCACTTATTACAAGTATTTTCCAACAATATGAAATTCCTATTTTTACAAATACAAAAAAGACAATGTTACATCATCCATTAATAGAGCTAAGTCGTTCAGCCTTGGAGGTTATGACCTCGAATTGGAAATATGAGCCAGTTTTTCGTGGTGTCAAAACAGATTTGTTTTTTCCATTACAAGCGGAGTTAACAATTTGGCGTGAGCGAGCAGACCGATTAGAAAATTATTGCTTGGCACAAGGCATCTATGGTGAACGATGGTTTGAGGAGGCACGTTGGTTTTATAAAAAGTATCGCGGTCTAGAATTCCATTCGCGTGTACAAACAGATGAAGAGCGTGCAATGCAGGCAGAAATCGAGGCCATTCGAGATGAAATTCGCCAACCTCTAAAACTATTACAAGACAAGCTTGATAGCGCCAAGAATGGCAGAGATATTGCGACTGCTTTATTTGAACTTATAGAGTCATTACAGGTATATGACAAACTGCAAGCCATGAAAGATCGTGAGCTAGAGCGAGGTGACGCATTAGCTGCAAGTGAACATGAACAAGCTTGGAATGAATGGATTGCTGTTCTTGACCAATTCGTTTATATGTTTGGTGAGCAGGAGATGTCTGTAGAGCAAGCAGCCAAAATTCTTGATGAAGGCTTTGATACATTAGAATTTTCAAGAATTCCGCCAACCCTTGATGAAGTAATGGTGGCTACTGTTGATTTAGCTCGTTTATCCAATATCAAAGTCGCTTTTGTAATAGGAATGAATGATGGTGTTTATCCAACTCGGATGGAGTATGAGGGCTTGTTGTCAGATATCGAACGTGAATGGTTTAGTCAAATTGGCTATGAACTTGCCCCTACCTCTACTAATCGTTTATTACAGGAAAATTTCTTGTTCTATCGTGCTATTACAACGCCATCTAACAAATTGTATATGACCTATCCTACGGCGGATGAGGAAGGCAAGGCCCTCCTAGCCTCACTTTATATGAAGAAAATAATAGGAAATGACAAAAAGGCTGGGTTATTAAGTGGTGTATCAATAGAACGTGTGGTAATCGACCCGATTGAATTACTAGATGGAGATGTTTTACCATATTTACGTCATCCAAGGACTGCATTGGCACATCTAATGGTACAGCTACGTCAGGCTGAACATAGCCGTGAACTAGCTCCAGAATGGCTAGCTTTACAAAGATTTTATAAACAAGATCCTTATTGGGCACTCATTTTCGACCGCGTACTTTATCCAATTACCCATAAAAATGAGGCTGAGCCACTTGAAACCTATATTACACAGGAATTATATGGTCAGAAGCTAACATCGAGTGTGTCGCGAATTGAGAAATACTTCAGATGTCCTTTTTCTCATTTCACTACGTATGGTCTACGTCTTGAAGAACGAGCTGAGTATCGCCTAGAAACGTTTGCAATGGGTGACTTATTCCATGAGGCATTAAAGTGGATTACAGAGGAAACACATCGTCAGCAATTATCTTGGATTCGTTTAACAACAAAGCAAATTAAACAATTAGCACGTCAAGCAGTAGAACAAATTGTTCCAGTCTTTTCCCATCAAATCCTATTATCCAGTGCACGTTATCGCTATATTCAGCGTAAGCTAATTCGAATTGTTGAGCGTACAATGACAGCACTGACACAGCATGCAAATGTATCACACTTCAAACCAATTGCAATTGAGGCGTCGTTTGGTCCTGGACAACATGAACAGCTGCCACCACTAGAGATTGATTTGACTGGTGGCAAGAAAATGTTTATGCGTGGACGTATTGATAGAGTGGATAGTGCAACAATAGATGACCGCTCTTATTTGCGGATTGTCGACTATAAATCCTCAGCTCGTGACCTTGATTTAAATGAGGTTTATTACGGATTATCCTTACAGGTCCTAACGTATTTAGATGTGGCAATGGAAAATAGCTCTTACTGGCTAGCAGGTGAAGCAGAGCCAGCAGGGGTACTGTATGTCCATGTCCATAATCCGATGCTGAAGCTGGATAAAGATTTGACGGACAGTGAAATAGAAGAGGATCGTTTAAAGCAGTATAAAATGAAAGGTTTGCTATCTGAAAATGCTGAAGCGATTTTATCGATGGACGAGCAATTGGAAGAAAGTAGTGGGCATTCAAAAATCATTCCTGTCTATATGAAAAAAGATGGAACACCGTCTGAATCACAATCGCGTATAGTTCCTGTCAATGATATGAAAAAGTTGCAACATTTCGTTCGTCGTAAACATCAGGAGGCAGGGAATGGTATCCTATCTGGTGATACGGCCATTAGCCCTTATAAATTAAAAGCTAAAACGGCATGTGATTATTGTCAATTTGCTGCGGTTTGCCAATTTGATCCATCAGATGGTAAACAAAACTATCGTCAATTAATGCAAGCAAAGCCGAATGATATTGTCGATAAAATTCGGAAGGAGATAGAATAGCATGGTACAAACAATTCCTGTTAAGCCAGTAGATGTCACATGGACAGACGATCAGTGGAAGGCCATTTATACTAGCGGTCAAGATACGCTTGTATCGGCTGCAGCAGGGTCTGGGAAAACAGCGGTTCTGATCAATCGTATGATTGAAAAAGTCATTGCTACTGAAAATCCGATCAATGTAGATGAACTATTGGTAGTGACCTTTACAAATGCCTCAGCCGCTGAAATGCGTCATCGTATGTCTGAGGCATTAGAAAAGGCGATAGCAGAAAATCCAACATCTAATCATTTAAGACGGCAGCTTAGTCTTGTTAATAAAGCACAAATTTCGACATTGCATTCCTTCTGTTTAGCAATTGTGAAGCAATTTGCGTACTTACTTGATATAGACCCAGGCTTTCGTATTGCCAATGAAGCAGAAATAGCATTATTGCGAGATGATGTTTTAGCAGAAGTTTTAGAAGATGCCTACGATTCTGAGGATGAGGATCACGTACAAGCCATCTATCGTCTTGTCGATAGCTTTACCTCAGATCGTGATGATCAAGCCATTGAAACACTGATTAGTAAACTTTATGATACGTCTCGTGTCCATGCCGAGCCTCAAAAATGGCTTTGGGGCCTGCCGAAAGCATATGAATTAGCTGATGAAGTAACAATAGATGATTTAGAGCTATCTCAATACGTCAAATTAACCGTACGTCATAGCCTGGAAGAGGCGTTTATGTTAATTTCTGAAATGCGCACAATTACATTACTGCCAGATGGACCTGCACCCTATGCAGAAACGGCAGAGGTAGATTTTGCTATGATTCAGGAAGGGATTCGCATTAGTCAAAGTGGGACATGGCAGGAGCTATTTGATTATTTTGCAACGGTAAAATGGTCTACCTTAAAGCGGGTATCGAAGGATGCACTAGTTAATGTAGAGCTACAGGAGCTGGCGAAGAAAAAACGAGAAGCAGCCAAAAAAATGATGAATAAAATCAAGGAGACATATTTTATTCGTACGCCTGCACGGCTACTTGAGGAAATAAGATTAATGGCACCGACCATTACTACGCTAGTTGAATTGACCACTACATTTAGTGAACAATTTCGACTAGCCAAGTTGGAACGGGGAATCATTGACTTTTCAGATTTGGAGCATTATGCACTTCAAATTTTAACGGTAGAGATAGATGGTGCGCTTCATCCATCACCGGTTGCACTAGATATGAAAAAGCGTTTTAAAGAAGTACTTGTGGATGAATATCAGGATACCAATATGCTACAGGAAACCATCTTACAGCTTGTCAAAACGGGTGAAGAAAAAGATGGCAACCTTTTTATGGTTGGGGATGTTAAACAAAGTATTTACCGTTTCCGATTAGCTGAGCCAAAGCTTTTTATGAGAAAATATAGTGAATACTTGGAGTCACCTGATTCAACGGGGATGCGAATAGATTTAAACGCTAACTTCCGAAGCCGAAAAGAAGTATTAAATGCTACAAACTATGTTTTTGCACAAATTATGGGTGAGCGTGTTGGTGAAATTTCTTATGATGACAATGCGTCACTAAAGCCTGCTGCGCCATATGATGAGAAAGAAATACCTGTTGAGCTGGTCGTATTGCATCCACCGCAAGAAGAGGAAACAACAGAAGAGCTGGAAGAACTAAGCAATGAGGCAACGGAGCTAGAGGAATTAAAAAAATCACAATATGAGGCACGATTTATTATCGATCGTATACGTCAGATGATGGAGGATGGAACAACTGTATACGATACGAAAACAAAAACAGAGCGACCATTAAAGTATAGTGATATTGTGATTTTAATGCGCTCGATGACATGGTCAACAGACTTAGTGGAGGAATTTAAGCTGGCAGGGATTCCACTCTATGCAGAATCATCTAAAGGCTATTTTGACGCACTCGAAGTAATGATTATGTTAAATGTCCTGAAGGTAGTCGATAATCCCTATCAGGATATCCCCTTAGCCTCTGTACTGCGCGCACCGTTTGTTGGTTTAACAGAAAATGAGCTGGCGAAAATACGTTTAGCCGATCAAAAGGTACCTTTTTATGATGCTTTACGACAATTTATTCGTAGTGAAGGACATGGTGTGCAAACCACTACATTTGAGAAGTTGCAACGCTTTATGTTGGCCTTTGAAAATTGGCGTGATTTAGCACGTCGAGGATCATTATCAGATTTAATCTGGAAAATTTATTTAGATACACATTATTATGAAATGGTTGGGGCAATGCCGAATGGCAAACAGCGTCAGGCAAATCTACGCGTATTACATGATCGTGCGTTAATGTATGAAAAAACGGCATTTCGAGGACTATTCCGTTTTTTACGCTTTATTGATCGTATGCGTACGCGTGGCGATGATTTAGGTACGGCCAAATCAATTGGCGAAAAGGATGATGTAGTACGTCTGGTGACAATACACTCTTCCAAAGGTTTAGAATATCCAGTCGTCTTTGTAGCAGGAATGGGACGTCCGTTTAATAAAATGGATTTTCATCAGCCTTATTTGTTTGATCAAGATTTTGGACTAGCTGTTAAGGCCATTGATCCTGAAAATCGTATCACCTATACATCGTTACCGTTTTTAGCATTGAAGGAGAAAAAAGAACTGGAGATGCGTGCAGAAGAAATGCGTGTCTTATATGTTGCAATGACGCGTGCGAAGGAGCGTTTGATTTTAGTAGGCTCAGTGAAGAACTGGGAGAAAACACGGGACAACTGGCAGGACGCACAAAGTTTACCAATGAATGCACCGCTTCAAGAATATTTACGTGCAAGAGCTAATAGTTATTTGGACTGGGTTGGCCCAGCAGTAGCAAGACATGCAGATTTTGCAACAGTAGCAAGCACATCTTATAAAGAACTGGATGATCAATCACATTGGTGGGTTCAAGCCATCGAGACAAAGCATTATTCATATGAGATAGAGGAGGCGATGGGCGATGAAGTACAGCAAGTGCTTGCGATGCAAGAGGATGAGGACTTGCTGGCTGAAATCACTACCCGCTTTCAAGCGCAGTATGTCTATCAAAAATCTACAAGAAAGCGCGCCAAAACATCTGTTAGTGAGATAAAGCGATTAGAAAATTTACAGCGCCAGGAGGAACCTGAATTTTATTTTGCCTCTCCTATCAAGCAAAAGACTTCGTCCATTGCACCTCGACCCGCTTTTTTACAGGAGCAACAACTAACTAGTGCTGAAATTGGTACAGCTGTGCACACAGTGATGCAGCATGTCCCTCAATATGGCTTTAGTCATATCAATGCTGTAAGGGACTTTGTGGAGGATTTAGTGGCAAGACAGCTTTTAACAGAGGCGGAGGGCAAAGTAGTTCCACAAGCGAAAATTTATCATTTTTTTGAGACAGAAATAGGGCAACGCTTTCAACGAGCAAGGCAGATACGTAGAGAAATGCCGTTTACAATTAGTAGAATCGATGAAGATGGTGATGCTCAAATTGTGCAAGGGATCATTGACTGCCTATTTGAGGATGAATACGGTAATTGGGTCTTGTTGGATTATAAAACGGATCGTATACAATCTCATTTTGCGCAGGAGCCAGCCCTGTCAAAAGAAATACTAGGTCGTTATGCCGTACAGCTTCGTGTTTATAGCGAAGCCATTGAATCTATTTTACACATCAAGGTGAGCGATAAAGTATTATTTTTATTCGATAATGAACAGACCATACATGCATAAAGAACTTGTTACGGGCAAAGTGGGGCAAAGTTTTTTCTTGCCCTGCTTTCACCATAGCTGCTAGTCAAGAGGAGGCTATTTTGTGGAGTTAAAACCAACAATGTTGCAGGAACGAATAGCAACATTAGATATTTTACGAGGTATTAGTTTAGTAGGTATCTTACTTGTAAATATGTATACCTTTTATTTGCCAATGCCGCATATTGATTTGGCATCATGGTTTACAACCCCATCGGATATTGTTTGGCAGAAAAATATTGATATTTATGTGCAAGGTAGCTTTTACCCGCTTTTTGCCATGCTATTTGGTTATGGGCTAGCCATGCAGTGGCAAAAGGCACAAAGTCGTGACCAAAACTTTTATACGCTGGGGCTTCGTAGACTGTCCATCCTGTTTGCCTTTGGTTTTATCCATGCTGTGCTAATTTGGTGGGGCGACATCTTAATGATGTATGCATTTTGTGGCGTTTTCTTAGTGCTTTTACTACGTTTGAGTCCTATCTGGCTATTAGCGAGTGCTTTGATTATTAATGGCTTGATGCAAGCTTTTATGCTCTTTGTAGTAGGGATTGTAAATTTTAATACAAAAGTAGATGATTACTTAGATATCGTATCAGTAGAGAAGGCCATCACGGCTTATGGGACAGGGAACTGGGTAGATGCCTTTATGCAACGCTTAACAGATTTATCGACGCAGGCAGGTATCGAGATGTGGTTTGTCGCACTGTTCACGATTTTACCGTATATGTTAATAGGTGCTGCTGCCTCTAAATGGCGTTTAGTAGAACGGGCTAAAGAATTGAAGTGGCTCTGGCTGACGTTTGCAATTGCTGGATTGGTCATCGGTATTGGTATAAAAAGCTTATCTATAATGTTTACAAGAACATATTTACTAGATTATTTAAAGGTATACATAGGGGGTCCAGTTCTATCGGTGGGCTATATTGGAGTTATTGTGTTACTTTGCTTAATGCCAATAATGCCAAAGCTACTTAGTCCTTTTGCAAAAATTGGACGAATGTCATTAACGATGTATATTCTTCAATCTATTATAGGTACTTGTTTATTCTACCAATTTGGCTTTGGTTGGTATGGTAAAGTAAGTGTAGAAACAGGGGTATTAATTGCTGTCGGTATTATTGTTGTGCAAATGATCATAGCAGAAATTTGGTTATCTAAGTGGAAACAAGGGCCGTTAGAGACAATATGGCGTAAATTAACATATAAGCAAAAAATAGAAGTGCGTTAATATATTCCTCTTCACATGCATATTTTATGAAGATATAACAACTTATAAAAATGTTGTCGCAAAAATGAGGTAATTTCTATCATATTGTTGTATTATGTAGAAAAAAGAAGGAGCTCTTTCAATCATGAAAATTTTATCATTCAAATTAGGTGGACATGTAAGCTTTGGACCAAAAGTAAAAAAAGAAGAAGCGGTATGGGATGTACTCGCTATTCAAAGTGAACTTCAAGTTCTCCCTTCTTTTTCAAGTTCAATCGTGGATGGCATTGCTTTAGGCTTTGATTTTGTGGAACAGATTCGTAAATTAGTAGAAGCAGCAGAAAAATCAGATAATGCTAATAGTTTTAAACGTGAATTTACAGAGATCGAATGGCTTTCACCAATTCCACGTACACCTAAAAATATTATGTGTATTGGTAAAAACTATGATGAACATGCAAAGGAAATGGGTGCAGAAGCAGCACCAGCGGATTTAATGGTATTCACAAAATCACCAACTGCAATTGCAGCAGATGGACAAACAATTTCCATTCATGCCGATCTTTCTTCAAAAATGGATTATGAAGGCGAGCTAGCTATCGTTATTGGTAAACGTGGCAAAAACATTCCTAAAAACTTAGCGTTTGATTACGTATTTGGTTATACAATTGCCAATGATGTAACAGCTCGTGATTTACAAGAGAAACATAAACAATTCTTCTTAGGTAAAAGCTTGGATGGTACTTGCCCTCTTGGACCATACCTTGTGACAAAGGATGAGATCCCAAATCCACAAGACTTAACAGTAGTCACAAAGGTCAATGATGAAGTACGTCAAAACGGCTCTACAAAAGATATGATGTTCTCTGTTGAAACGTTAGTATCCATCCTATCTCAGCATGTAACATTAGAGCCAGGAGATGTGATTTTAACAGGTACGCCAGCTGGTGTTGGCAAAGGGATGAACCCGCCGCAATTCTTAAAATCTGGAGATACAGTAAAAGTATCCATTCAAGGAATTGGTACTTTAGTCAACCATTTTGAATAATGATGATATCAATCCGCGAGAGTCTATACTCCGCGGATTTTTTACTTCTTTAAGGCACAGTAACAGAAGTAAAAACTATGAAATGCAATGATTCCAAGTTTTAAATGATGTAAATTATGTGAACACTATTGTAATATTTGAAACCCTTTCCATCGCATGGTAGGATAGAGTTTGATAGAAAAAGAATGAGGTGGGACAAACATGAGTTTTTTAACTAGCCAAACGCATTTGCATATTACTACTTGGGTAGTAGGTATTGTCATCTTTTTAATTGCGGCACTAATGGGCAAGCAATCAAAAGGCTTACATATGACATTACGTCTGTTTTATGTATTAATAATCATCACAGGTGGAGCATTATTTATCGAGGCAATGGACTATGGTAAAGGTATGCTTTACGGTTTTAAATTCTTAGGTGGCATACTTGTAATTGGTATGATGGAAATGGTATTAGTGCGCCAAAAGAAAAATAAACCAACAGCTATGTTTTGGATTTTATTTGCAGTATTCCTATTAATCACTTTGTTCCTAGGATTTAAACTGCCAATGGGGCAAGATTTCTTAGCATAATGATTTAAAAGTCGTGAAGTAGTTGCTTCACGGCTTTTATTTTGTAAATGAAAAGGGAAGACGGAATTGACACCTTTTTGTCGTAATTCATTTCGCATTTACGCAAAATCTTTGGAAAAGATAGCGACGTGACAGAGTTATTTGGTAAAATGACGTTGATTGGTTTGAAAGAGAGGGAATAACAGTGAAATTTAAGAAGTGGATAAGTGCGACGGCTGCATCACTTTTATTAGCAACTTCATTCGTAAGTACACCAGTAGCACATGCGGATGAATCAGCAACTAGAACAATAGCAGAGGAAAGCATCTATGATTTACTCGTTGACCGTTTCTTTAATGGCTCGGGCACAAACGATTTTGATACAAATACGCAGGACCCTTCGAAATTTGCGGGGGGCGATTTTACAGGTTTACAGGATAAACTGAAATTTATCGGTGAGATGGGCTATACAATTGTTTCCATTGGGCCTATTTTTTCTACAGAGAAATATGATGGATCAATGCCAACAAGCTATACTACAATTGAACGTCATTTTGGAACAACGGAAGAATTTCAAAGTGTTGTAGAGGCCTATAAAGCTAAAAATATGTCCATTATGGTGGATTTTCCACTTACAAATGTGAGTCCAAATCATGAGTGGGCAAAGGATGCATCGAAAGCGGATTGGATTGCATCTACCAATAATGGACAAGTACAGTGGGATTTATCGAATAAGGATGTGCAAGAAGCACTTATTCAAGCAGTAACTGAATTTGTTTCTACATATGACATCGGTGGTATTCGTTTAACAAATATCGCAGGGGCTGATACAGCGTTTATCAATGCGGTAATAGCTGCATTAAAAGAGACAAAAACGTCACTTTATGTGATAGCAAATGAAGAAAGTGATGCTGACTTTGATGCAACTTTCTCACCTGTAACAGCAGATATCTATCGAAATATATTTAAAAACGTGGATATGGATTCTTCAAAATTAATGGAACCCTTCACAGGAGAAAAACCGACACAAATTATGGTGGATTCACTTGAAACCCATCGTTTTACATTTGACTCTGCTAATGAAAATATGTTCCCACCTACCCGCTTAAAAATGGCGATGGGTGCTTTATTTATGCTACCAGGAATTCCTGTCGTACAATACGGGACAGAAATTGCTATGAATGGGGAAGCAAAACCAGATACACACCAGCTTTATAACTTTAAAACAGACGAAGAACTGATTGATTATATTAAAAATGTTCAATCTTTACGTAATCAATCAGCTACTTTACGTAATGGTGATTTTGAAGTCATTACAAATAAAAATGGGCTTCTTGTCTTTACACGTTCTTCTGACGAAGAAAAGTGGGTAATCATGGTTAATAATACTGGTAAAACACAACGCGTCGACTTAACACCTGAACAACTTGGTGAAGGGAAAATGCTGAACGGTATTTTACATGAGGAAAAAGTTCGCATAAATGAAAAAGAAGTTTATCCTGTTATTTTAGACCGAGAAATGGTTGAAATTTATCAAGTTCGCAATGATGAAGGCTTAAACACTCCTTATATGGTAGCTCTTGGCTTAGTATGGGTGATCTTTATTGGCTTTGTTGTCATCATCATTAAACGAGGAAAAGTTCGCCGTCAGGAGCAAGACGTCCAATAATAATCACAAGACAAAAAAGCATGCCAGGAGCCATCCTAGCATGCTTTTTATTAGCCTTCAAAGCTTTTATTTGTGAAGAAAATCGCAATAGTCCCAGGTCCGACATGTGAGCCGATCGCGGAGCCTATCATGGTAATTTGCACAGCTTGAGGTGAAAAACGCTCCTGGATAGAGGCTTTTGCTTCATTCGCAAAGGCAGCGTCGTCACTATGGCTAATACCTACGATTTTATTTGTAAAGCTGCCACCACGCTCCTGCATTAAATCTAACATCCGATTAAGTGCTTTTTTTCGACCGCGCGACTTTTCAATCGGTACAAGTTTGCCATCTTCTACATTTAAAATAGGCTTAATACTAAGAAGGCTGCCTAAAAATGCACTAGCTTTTGATACACGACCACCTTTTGCAAGGTAATCTAAGTCTTCTACTGTAAATAAATGCTCGACCTGAGGTGCAAGGGTATTTATTTTAGAGGCCATATCTTCTAGGGATACTCCTATATTTCGCAGTCGAACAGCTTCTTCCACAACAAGGCCATGTCCTAGTGATGCGCATTTAGAGTCGATAATGACTAGTTTTAAGGAAGGATACTGCTCAAGTACCTGATTGCGAATCATTTGAGCAGTACTATATGTGCCTGATAATTCTGATGAAAAAGCGATATAAATACCTTCTTCATCATTTTTGGCTAACTCCTCAAAATGCTTCAAAAAGAGCTCAGGTGACACTTGTGATGTTTTTGGCTGAGCACCTTGGCGTATTGCATCATAGATCTCTTTGGAATCAATTGAAATCACATCTTCATATTCTTTGTTGTTCAATTGCACTCGTAAAGGGAGTAGCACGACATCATTTTCTTCATAGTAAGATTTTGGTAGATCACATCCACTATCCGTAAAAATCTTCATTCTCTTATCCCCCTAATTTCAACTTACTTTTAAAGCTTTTTAACTTTCTTCAGTAGATACTCACTATAAATGGAAGGGGTACCACTGAATAAAGTTAAACTGGTAAAAATGGAATGTTAACTTGAACTTACTACTTAACTATGATAATTTCAAGCGTTCAATGAGTATTTTTGCAATTCCATCATCATTATTCGTTGCAGTTACTTCATTAGCTATGTTTTTAAGACTTGAGATACCGTTCCCCATCGCTACACCAAGTCCAGCATATTCAATCATTTCTAAATCATTGTCTTCATCGCCAAACGCGATGATGCGCTCACGTGGGATACCTAAATCTTTTGCCACATGCGCTATGCCAACAGCTTTATTTAAGCCTCGACGCACAATTTCAATAATATGAAGAGGTGCGCCCCAGCGACGATGCTCGATGACTTCAGCATGCACTGCCTGTAAATGATCACGTATAATAACCGAATTGGCTTCATTTGCCTGAATCAGCAAACTTGTGGGATTTTCCAAGAGATGTGTGTATAAATCGCCAAGTGTAATTCTTGGATTACCCATATTAAAAATATTTAAAATACGATCGTCTTCTGTGTGGACATAAATATCATCTTTTACCTCAGCGATAATATTTTCGTATTCATAACTGTTAATAGAATCAACAACATCATGTACGACACTTAAATCAATTGGTGTGTGCATATGTTGCCAAGAGACATTTTTAGGATGATGCACATATGCGCCATTAAAATTAACAATGGGTGTAGTGAGCCCAAGTTCATGATAATAAAGATCGCTTGCACGGTATGGACGTCCCGTCGCAATCATCACTTGATGCCCTTGTTCCTTAGCCTGCAATAATGTTTTTTTTGTTTTTGCAGAAATTTGTTGTTGATCTGTTAATAAAGTTCCATCTAAGTCTAATACGATTAAATGCGGTTTCATAGCTCGTTGCCCCTTTCCTATAGTTTGAATAGTATCTCTTTGTCTTACATTCGTCAAAATTTTGTCACAGTGAAAAAAGTTTGCTAACATAAAGATGAGAGAATAGTTGGGAGTGACAATAATGTTTGTAGAAAAAGAAGTGTGGGGAAATATTCCTTTATTACATATACATACAGACAAGATGAATGAAGAAACCCCGGTAGTCATTTTTTTGCATGGCTTTATGAGTGCAAAAGAACATAACTTACACTATGCATACCAATTGGTGCATAAAGGGGTGCGTGTCCTATTGCCAGATGCAAAATTTCATGGTGAGCGTAGCGAAGGCCTAACGGAAATGCAAATGAATTTAAATTTTTGGGACATTGTTTTAAATTCTATTCATGAAGTACAACAATTATATGATGAATTAAAGAATAAAAATTTATTAGCTAGTCATAAAATTGGCATAGGAGGCACTTCAATGGGTGGCATCGTGACATCAGGCTGTATGAAACTTTATGATTGGATACAAACAGCTGCAATATGCATGGGTGCACCTGGTTTTATAAAATTGGGTGAATACCAATTGCAACAATTTGCTAGAAGCGGAGTTAACTGGCCGATGTCAGAGGAAGACGTTGAAAAAATTAATGAAGCCCTTGCTAAATATGATGTCAGTTTCACACCAGAAAAATTCGCGGGTCGCCCTGTATTCTTTTGGCATGGAGAATTAGATAAAACAGTTCCTTTTCACGAAACATATAAATTTTATGAATCATTACGGGAATACTATGAAGCAAACCCTGAATATTTAAAGTTCATGGTGAACAAAAGGGCTGGACATGCTGTACCACGAGACGGTATGCTAGCAGCTACAGCATGGCTTGCACAGCATTTGGCATAACAGGATGCATCTGCTATGATAAGGTTAACACTATGATGGAAGGAGAAATACGAATGGATCAGGATATGAAAGATAGCATGTTAGGTGCTTTAGAAAACGTAATTGACCCTGAGCTTGGCATTGATATCGTCAACTTAGGTTTAGTATATGATGTGGAATTAGATGATGAAGGTGTTGCAACTGTTACGATGACACTAACATCTATGGGTTGTCCACTTGGTCCAGTCATTGTGGATCAAGTGAATACGGCGTTAGGGGAACTTCCTGAAGTGAAAAGTACAAATGTTAATATTGTATGGAATCCACCTTGGTCGAAAGATAAAATGTCACGCTATGCAAAAATGGCATTGGGCGTACGTTAAGTTAAAATTATTTAAAACCCTGCTTATTGAAAAATAAGCAGGGTTTTTGCTTGTAACGAAACTAATCAATACGGCATATTTGTAATGGACAATTTTCACAGGCAATTTCATTTTTTAAAAATTGTAAATCATGAATGGTAATAAATCCTTTATCAAAAGTGATAATCTCATGTTTTTTTAAATCATTCAGCATACGATTAATCATTTCCCGACTTGTCGCACACAAATTTGCAATTTCTGTATTTGTTAGCTGAAAATCAATAAAAATCGCGTCATTTTCTACAGGTTTACCATACGTATTGGACAGTCGAATGAGCGTTGAAAATAGAGCACCTTTTTTACCGTTTAACACTAAATCGCGCAAACGACTCTGATGCTTTAAGTTTTCTGTTTGTAGCCACTTCATGTATTCCACCATAACAGTCGGCTGCTCTTCTAGTAAATGTTCCAAAGATTTACGACTCAAAACATACAACGTAGAGGGTTCTAAAACTTTGGCAGTCATCGAATTATAGACAAGATTACAAAATAACGAACCTTCTCCTATTATGTTGTCAGGGCCACAAATGCGAATGGTTAATTCCTTTCCCGTCTCGGATTCTTGGCTAATCGAAATAACACCTGATTGGATGTAATAAATTTCTTTTGCCCGTTCACCCTCTAGAAAAATTTTATTTCCTTTATTCACTTTGATAAAAACACCGTGGTTTTGAAAAAGATCTTTAATTTTTTCAAACATATTATCCATTAAAACCATATCTCCAACACATCGCTTTCTTTTTGTAATAAATGGCGATTATTACAAAAGGATAGTGGATTTCGATACTAAAACACAGAAACATATCATTATTATAACGTAAACTTCCATAATAAGTGAAAAATTTTTAGGGCGATTTCTTTGCTAAGCATTGTCGAGTGATGTAAAATAAAGTTAGTCAAAAAAGGTCAAACTTTTTTCATATAAACAAGAGTGGGTATATAAATAATGAGAAATATGAAAATAAAGGAGTGCTAGCTATGCAATTTCAACAAACAGACAATAAAAAACCATTAGAACAATTTGGCCGCAATTTAATTGAAGAAGTAAAAAATGGCAAGATGGACCCTGTGATTGGGCGTGATGAAGAAATTCGAAATGTAATTCGTATTTTAACACGTAAAACGAAAAATAATCCTGTATTAATCGGTGAACCAGGAGTTGGTAAAACGGCGATTGTGGAAGGTTTAGCACAGCGTATTGTAAAAGGTGATGTACCAGAAGGCTTGAAAGAATGCGTATTATATGAATTAGATATGAGTGCGTTAATCGCTGGTGCAAGTTATCGTGGACAATTTGAAGAACGCTTAAAAGGTGTGCTAAAAGAAGTAAAAGAATCAGAAGGACAAATCATTCTATTTATTGATGAAATTCATACGATCGTAGGTGCAGGGAAAACAGATGGCGCTATGGATGCAGGAAATATGCTAAAACCTATGCTAGCACGTGGTGAATTACACTGTATTGGTGCTACTACATTAGACGAATATCGTATGTACATTGAAAAGGATCCTGCCTTAGAACGTCGATTCCAGCAAGTACTAGTGCGTGAGCCATCTATAGAGGATACAGTATCCATTTTACGTGGTTTAAAAGAACGCTTTGAATTACATCACGCCGTACGTATTCATGACAGAGCAATTGTTGCGGCAGCAGAACTATCCAACCGCTATATTACAGAACGATTTTTACCTGATAAGGCCATTGATTTAATTGATGAGGCTTGTGCAATGATTCGTACAGAAATTGATTCAATGCCACAGGAACTAGACGCAGTCACACGTCGTATTATGCAGCTTGAAATTGAGGAACAGGCATTGCGTAAGGAAAAGGACGAGGCAAGTAAAAAACGTTTGGAGCAATTACGTGAAGAATTAACAAAGTTAAAAGAATCCTCTGAGGGCATGCGTCAACAATGGGAGGCCGAAAAAGAAAAGCTACACGATATTCAGAAAAAACGTGAAACATTGGATAAATATCGTCGTGATCTAGATGAGGCAGAAAGTAAATATGATTTAAATAAAGCTGCTGAATTACGTCATGGTAAAATTCCGACACTTGAAAAAGACATTCAGGTCCTTGAAAAGGAATTAGAGAACGGTGCAGAATCTCGTATCTTACGTGAAGAGGTAACAGCAGATGAAATCGCAGCAATTGTTTCACGTTGGACAGGAATCCCTGTAACAAAATTAGTAGAGGGTGAGCGTGAAAAACTATTACGTTTAAAGGATACATTACATGAACGTGTAGTTGGACAAGATACAGCAGTTCAATTAGTGACAGAAGCGGTATGGCGTGCACGTGCAGGTATCAAAGATCCACACCGACCTATTGGTAGCTTTTTATTTTTAGGTCCAACTGGTGTAGGTAAAACAGAACTTGCCAAGGCACTTGCTGCACAGTTATTTGATTCAGAAGATCACTTTATTCGGATTGATATGAGTGAATACATGGAGAAACATAGTGTGTCTCGACTTGTTGGGGCTCCTCCAGGCTATGTGGGCTATGAGGAAGGTGGACAACTAACGGAAGCAGTTCGCCGAAATCCTTATTCGGTGGTGCTACTAGATGAGATTGAAAAAGCTCATCCTGATGTGGCGAACATTCTATTGCAAATTTTAGATGATGGGCGCATTACAGATAGTCAGGGACGAATAGTGAATTTTACAAACACAGTAGTCATTTTAACTTCGAATATCGGCTCTAGTTATTTAATGGAGGCAAAGGAAAATGATGCCGCTGTGGAGGACTTAGTCATGTCAGCCCTACGACAACATTTTAAACCTGAGCTATTAAACAGAATGGATGACATCATCTTCTTCCATGCATTATCTACTAAACATTTTACTGCGATTGCCTGGAAGTATGTGGAGCAATTAATTAAACGTGTCGCAGAGCAAGAAATTACTTTATCTGTCGAGCAAGAAGTTATTGATTGGGTAGTAGAGCAAGGTGCAGATGCCCAATTTGGAGCAAGACCACTAAAACGCTTTGTACAGCGACATATCGAAACAGCCGTTGCTAGAGAACTCTTACGCGGAGAAGTTTTACCAGGGGAGACGTTGCATGTGAAAATGCATGAGGGTCAATGTGTTGTGGAAAAATAACAGAAAAAACCTGTTCGGCATGAAGCTGAACAGGTTT
The DNA here is from genome assembly GCF_016757845.1 of Lysinibacillus sp. HST-98. NCBI lineage: Bacteria > Bacillati > Bacillota > Bacilli > Caryophanales > Bacillaceae > Lysinibacillus > Lysinibacillus sp. HST-98. The sequence goes on along the minus strand of NZ_JAENHX010000004.1, from coordinate 24,286 downwards.
TTTCTAGCTGAATTAATGATGGTCTGCAGCTTCTGGTGTAGGGTCGTTTGGAATGATTGCTCCAATAATAAAGATAAGGATGGAGAATACAACAGAAACGATTGCCCCAGTTTTGAAATCAAATGGTACACCAAGTACGGAGCTGACTACGTAGTTTAACATAGAAACTAGTAGGAATGACCATATGAACGTTACGATATATTGCATTAATTTCACCTCAACCGAACTTTTTTCATCATAAGGTTTTACTCATATTCATTATCATATCATAACATAAATCAAAAAAAAATGAACCATTTATGTGAAACATGGCGATTTTGTCACAACAAATATGAGATTTAGTATTTTATGTTTGGTAATGTAAAGTATTTAGGAACAGCTGTGAAATAGGGGAATGCGCTCCTAAGCGAATGAAAAGTGCTCCAAAAGGGAAGAACACCGCTCATACATGATGCAAGGTGCTTTGAAAAATAATGAACAAACTCAACAATGTACGATAGATAAAGCTCTAAACAGAATAACCTCAATCCATAAAATTCTTCACTTCTATATTCAAAGAACACTACCCTCAGCCGCATAAATTTTAAATCATCTTGCGTCATTCCTTTTATATGCGTTATAATTATGACCAGTTACTAATAATTGATAGTAAGAAAGCTGAGGGGTTGCTATATGAACGCTGGTATTATAGGAATAGGCAAATATGTTCCTGAGAAGGTCGTTACAAATTTTGATTTGGAAAAAATCATGGATACTTCTGATGAATGGATTCGTACTCGAACAGGCATTGAAGAACGTCATTTTGCGGCAGATGATCAGGAAACTTCAGATTTGGCAGTAGCTGCTGCAAAAGAAGCTATTGCAAATGCGGGTATTACGCCTGAGGAAATTGGTTTAATTCTTGTAGCAACTGTCACACAGGATCAAACTTTTCCAAGTGTAGCTTGTATGATTCAGGAACAAATCGGAGCAGTAAATGCTGCAGCAATGGATCAAGCAGCAGCATGTGCAGGATTTATATATAGTTTAGTGACAGCAAAGCACTTTGTTGAGGCAAATGCTTATAAATATGTCTTAGTAGTAGGTGTTGAAAAGCTGTCGAAAGTCGTTGATTGGGAAGATCGCAATACAGCTGTATTATTTGGCGATGGTGCCAGTGCAGCTATCATTGGGCAAGTCTCTGAAGGTAGAGGTATTCTATCCTTTGAACTTGGTGCAGATGGTACAGGTGGAAAGAATCTTTATTTAACGAAGCAAGATACAATTGCGATGAATGGTCGTGAAGTGTTTAAATTTGCTGTTCGACAAATGGGTGAATCGGCTGTTAATGTATTAGAGAAAGCTGGTTTAACAAAAGAAGATGTTGATTTCCTAGTGCCACATCAGGCAAATATACGTATTATGGAATCTGCACGTGAGCGGTTAGAGCTACCACCAGAAAAAATGTCAAAAACGATTCATAAATATGGAAATACTTCAGCAGCATCTATTGGTATTTCCTTGGTAGATGAGCTCGAAGCAGGTAAGATTAAAGAGGATGATTTATTAGTCCTTGTAGGTTTTGGTGGCGGCTTAACATGGGGTGCCGTAGCCATGAGATGGGGAAAATAAGTAGGAAAAATGCTTGAGGGGAGTAAGACAATGAGTAAAAGACGAGTAGTAATTACAGGAATTGGCGCAGTTACACCACTAGGAAATAGCATCGAAGAAACATGGGCAAACATTAAAGCTGGTAAATCTGGCATTGGTGAGCTGACACGTTTAAATAAAGATCTTTTTGCCGCAAAAATCGCCGCAGAAGTAAAGGACTTTGATATTGAAAAATACATTGATCGTAAAGAAGCACGTAAAATGGATCGCTTCACACAATACGCATTAGCGGCTTCTATTATGGCAATGGAAGATGCACAGCTAACAATTGATGAAGAGCTAGCTCCACGTGCAGGTGTATGGATTGGTTCTGGTATCGGTGGAATGGAAACATATGAACAACAATTTTTAACATTCCAAGAGCGTGGCGCAAGACGTGTTAGTCCTTTCTTTATCCCAATGATGATTCCTGATATGGCATCGGGCCAAGTCTCTATTCACTTTGGTGCAAAGGGGATTAATTCTTGTTCTGTAACGGCATGTGCTTCAGGCACAAACTCTATTGGTGATGCCTTTAAAGTAATTGAGCGTGGGGATGCGGATGTTATGATTTCTGGTGGTGCTGAATCACCAATCGTAACAATGGCGGTTGCAGGTTTTTGTGCCAATACAGCACTATCATTAAATCAAGATCCACAAGCAGCATGTCGCCCATTCGATAAAAACCGTGATGGCTTTATTATCGGAGAAGGAGCGGGTATTGTCATTTTAGAAGAATATGAACATGCAAAAGCTCGTGGTGCCAAAATCTATGCTGAAGTCTTAGGTTATGGTGCAACAGGGGATGCGCATCACATTACAGCTCCAGCTCCAGAGGGTGAAGGTGCAGCACGTGCGATGACGCAAGCGTTAATAGATGGTGGCGTAGAGCCATCACAAGTTGATTATATTAATGCCCATGGTACAAGTACGCCATATAACGATTTATTCGAAACACAAGCTGTGAAAACTGCTTTTGGTGATCATGCCTATAACCTTGCAATGAGCTCAACAAAATCTATGACGGGTCACTTATTAGGAGCAGCAGGTGGTGTGGAAGCTATTTTCACAGCATTAGCCCTTAAAGAAGGGATTTTACCACCTACAATCAATTTAAAAGATCCTGATCCTGAATGTGATTTAGATTATGTTCCAAACGAAGCAAGAGAAGCAAATATTCAATATGCAATGAGTAATTCTCTTGGTTTTGGTGGTCATAATGCAAGTCTCCTATTCAAAAAATATGAAGCATAATAGATAAACATAAAAAAACGTCAGCCAAATTTAAATGGCTGACGTCTTTTTTTATAGTTTTGTGAATAAATGATAAGTAAGAAGAAATAGAAAGGATGCCATTACTATGTTTCGTCTCTTTTTATTTTTAGTAAGTTATGGCTTAATGATCCTCTCTTTAGGGAATCTCATATTGTATTTAAATTACCGCACACTAGGTTATTCATGGAAGGTTGTTTTCAAATTTATTTTTCAAACAACAGAATTTTATATGGCGGTAGGAGCCTGTATCATCATCTGCGCAGTTGTGCTTGATTTGGGCTTTGATCGATCCTCAGACAAGCCGTAAGTTTAGCGACGTGCGCGCCCAAGACCCATAGCATCTTCCATACGTTTTAATGTAGCACTAGCAATCGCATTCGCCTTTTCAGCACCTTCATCTAGAATGACATCTAACTCTGATGATTCTACAAGATGATAGAATTTTTCTTGAATCGGTATTAAGTGTTCAATTACTGCTGTTGCTACACCCTGCTTGAATCCACCATAACCAATTCCCTCATATTTTTTGACTAAATCTTCAACGGCTACCCCTGAAATAGCTGATTCGATTGTCAATAAATTTGAAACACCTGGTTTATTTTCCACATCAAATGCAACGATGCCGTCAGAGTCAGTTACAGCTGATTTAATTTTTTTCTCAATGTCTTTCGCAGTATCTAATAAGCGGATTGTCGCTTTCGTATTTGGATCTGATTTACTCATTTTCTTTGTTGGCTCTTGTAAGGATTTAATGCGTGCGCCTGCTTTAGGTAATTGAATTTCTGGAATTGTTAAAACATCGCCAAAGCGTTTGTTAAAGCGTTCTGCAAGATCACGAGTTAGCTCAATATGCTGCTTCTGATCATCACCGACAGGGACTATATTTGTGTTATAAAGTAGAATGTCCGCGGCCATTAGCGGTGGATATGTTAAAAGAGCAGCAGATACGCTTTCCTTACCATGTGATTTATCTTTAAATTGTGTCATACGTTCTAGCTCACCGATAGACGCAACACATTGTAACATCCATCCTGCCTGAGCATGCGCTGGCACCTCTGATTGAATAAATAAGGTCGATTTTTTAGGGTCAATGCCAGTAGCAATATAGGTAGCAGCAAGCTTTCGAATACTTTCTCGTAATTCTTTCGGATCTTGTGCAACAGTGATGGCATGTTGATCAACGATACAATAAATAGCGTTTCCTTCATCTTGTAGTGCCGGGAACTGCTTGAATGCTCCTAAATAGTTCCCTAATGTTACGATACCTGTAGGCTGTACGCCAGAAAAAATAGTTGTCATTAAAAATTCCTCCTCGAAATCAATTTCTGTAACTTGTGTCACAGCGTTGTTTTCACCTTTCCATTTGGCGATGAAGACAAAAAAACATCATGCGTCCTCATTAGATTTTTTCTAATGAAGGGACGAATGATGTTTGAATCCGCGGTACCACCCAGCTTGCCTAAAAAGGCCACTCAGCTTCGTAACGTGAAGGGACGAGCTTTGCTAATAGCTTCAAGTAGCGTTCACAAAGCTAACTCGGAAGTCCATTCCAAATGCATCCACGATCTGTTTACAGCAACCACAGACTCTCTATACGTGAATTAGCATATGTACTACTCTTCGTCAGCGTTTTTCTCAATTTAAATTGTTCAAATTGATTTGATTGCAAAGAATTATATTATAAAGATTCCTTTGTGTAAAGTCAGACTTTTGACGGTGTTTTTTTTCTAGAAAAAATTATATGCTTTTTTTGTTATGTAATTTTGTTATAAATTTATAATTTTTTATTAAAAAATTGTTTAGATGTACACGTGGGATTGACAATTTTCTCGATTATTTTTCTTAAATGAGAACAACTGAGCTATCTGTTTAGATGTTTAAAATGCTTTAAAAATGGGAATGGTAGTAGTAGCACATAAGTTTGAAGAAAATACACCATATTTGAAAGCTGTATAAATAGACAGAATATTTATGGATAGGTTCAGATTTTTTTTATTGGAACTATATTCAAATACAGCGGAGTACTGTATAATGGTACTGTGTATTTTACATTACATTAATTCTAATTTAACACATTGGTTCTGGTTTATAGATAATGATTTTGAAATGAAAGGATGTGTCAGAATGATCGTAACCCTATTTACATCACCAAGTTGTACCTCTTGTCGTAAAGCGAAAGCGTGGTTAGAGGAGCACGAAATTCCATATACAGAACGTAATATATTTTCTGAACCGCTTAGCATAAGTGAAATAAAAAAAATTTTACGTATGACAGAAGACGGAACTGATGAAATTATTTCCACTCGTTCTAAAATATTCCAAAAATTAAATGTGGACGTTGAAAGCTTACCATTACAACGTTTATATGAGTTAATTCAGGAATATCCGGGCTTACTACGTAGACCAATCATTTTAGATGAAAAACGTCTGCAGGTTGGCTACAATGAAGATGAAATTCGTCGTTTTTTACCTCGAAAAGTTCGAGCATATCAGTTACAAGAAGCGCAACGAATGGTGAATTAAACCTTTCTATTCTGAATAATATATGTAATAGATGTTACAGATGTGGAATACATGTTGTGACATCTTTTTTTATGTTTTACTTCTGTAAAACCTTCTATATGAAGTATAATAATTAATAGGGAAAAGTCATATATTTCCGTAAAAGTATGTTAAACTTGATTTAAGTTAAATAGTTTACTACAATTTCAATAATTCAAATATCTTCTGTGAAACGGTGTATATCCTTTTCATTTTATGACAGAACAGCATACAATAGAGTTAGAGATAACTGTGAACACAAAAATTCATGTTTGCGGTTACTCGATGGTTTTACTGTAGTGTGGTCAAAGGTTGAAAAACAAATGCAGTATGAAGGTTAAAAACAAAGAATAAAAGCATACTAATGAAACAAACTGTTTTTCGACATATGACAGTGAAGGGAGATGAGGTCTAGTGGACATCGAACGTGTAAATGAAAATACACTCAAGCTCTTTATTACGTACAATGATATAGAGGATCGCGGCTATAGTCGTGAAGAAATTTGGTACAATCGAGCAAAGGGTGAACAACTTTTTTGGGATATGATTGATGAAGTAAACACGGAGGATTATTTTGATGTAGAGGGTCCGATTTGGATTCATATCAATGCATCTGAAGTAGGCTTAGAAATCATTGTCACACGTGCACATATTTTAAAAGACGGTGAAACATTAGATGGTCATTCGAATTTTGATGAACACAAAGATATGTTTGCACCATTCGATGAAGTTGGAGAGGATCTTCTTAGCCAACTAACTCAATTTGGTGACATGGATGAGTCAGAATTATTTATGGATACAGACATTTATGTTTATAAATTTAAAGATATTGATGAGTTAATCCCTGTCGCAAAACGAATGACAGACGAATTAGTGGATTCCTCATTATTCAAATATGAAAATTGGTACTATCTAGTTGTTGATTTCGGAAACGCAGATGAGGATTTAAATCGTCATGATAGAAATGCAGTTATCAAGGAATTTTTAACACCATCCAATTTTACAATTCATCGTCTAGAGGAGTACGGTGAAAAAATTATGGAATTCAATTGCTTTGAAACAGTTCGAAAATACTTTGCATAGGCAATGAAACACTAATTATTTTAGACTGTAGTGAAACTCGTAAATGAATCGAGTTTCGCTACAGTCCTTTTTTATGTTTTCAACATCGCAGAGTTCTAAATAAGAGCGCATTTTTAAAATTTCAAGAAAAAACTGCTTTATTTTTGTTTGTGAAAATCCATTCTATTATAGTTGACTAAAAAGGAGCTGATACTATGCTGATTGCCTATAACAATCAACAGCAACTATTTCTCCCTTATCAATATACGAGGAAAGCTTTACAGCGATATAGGCAGCACATGAAATTTTATTGTCCTCAATGTTTAGAACAAGTTCAATTGAAAATAGGTAACTATAATATTCCCCACTTTGCTCACTTCACAAAAAATCAATGTTCACAGCTATTCGCAGAAGGTGAATCTAAATTACATTTACAAGGTAAAGTGCAATTATATGAGTGGCTCCAAAAGCATGGACATCAGGTGGAACTAGAACCATATTTAAAGGAGCTTTCTCAGCGCCCAGATTTGCTTGTTACACGCGATAAGGAGCAGTTTGCAGTTGAATTTCAATGTAGTACAATCTCTCATGAAAAATGGCACCAACGAACAATGGGCTATGAAAGAAACGATATACAAGCAATTTGGCTTTTTCAAACTCCCCAAAGTAAAGAAGCCGTCAATGGCATCAGAAAAATTAGAATCTCTCCATTGCTGCAAAAAGCGTTTATAACGACAACGGATTTACCATATTTACTGACGTACAACGCGGTGACAGCCCAGTTTGTTTATTGGACGAATCTTCTTCATGTTCACGGGCATACTTTCATAGGTAAAGTACAGAAAATTTCGATCAATCAACAATATTTCCCGTTTTATAGACCTCAACGTATTACCCAAGAAGAATTTCAACGCTATTGGCAGCTCTATAAACAGGCTTGTAGGCAATTTGCGTATAGTCGTCTTATACATAGCAAGAAGGGGGCACAAGATCCATTTTTACGTAATTGCTATGAATTAAATCTGTCTCTTACTGCTCTGCCACCATACATTGGAATTCCAGTGAAAGAAGGCGCAGCTATCCCTTTGTTTACGAGCGAATGGCAAATACTGCTGTTTTATTTTAGTAAACAATTAGGACGTCTTCCATTTGAATTAACAAAAGGGCAGATGGAAAACTTTTTATGCAAGTATCAGCTAGAAGTAACCGAACAAGCACTAAGAGCTATTCAAAATTATGGGTATCTTCTTAAGCGTATGCAACATGAGGATGGTTTACTAGATAATTGTGAGCAAGTCTATGTACATTTATTTGCAATTGCCACAATATACTGAGAAAATATGAGAGTAAAAGGAAAAAAGCACATATAAAGGGGGCTGGCATATATGGCTAGTAACAGTAATCAGGTTTTGGTTAGAAAAGAAGTACCAGAAGAATTAACATGGCGCTTAGAAGACATCTTTGCAACAGATGAAGCTTGGGAAGAGGAATTGAAGGAGGTTGCAGAGCATGCTAAACAAGCACCTAGCTATGCAGGTACTTTAAATAATGGGGCAGAGGCATTATTAGCAGCTTTGCAGTATCATGATCATATATATGAACGTGCAATGAAGCTCTACACATATGCTCATATGCGCTATGATCAAGATACGACAAATAGCTTTTATCAAGATATGAACAGCCGTATTCAAACATTGGCAACGAGTATCTCAGCTGGCCTTTCCTATTTAACGCCAGAAATTCTGACATTAAGTGAAGAAACGATTGAACGCTACTTAACAGAAAATCAAGACCTACAACTATATAAACAATCTTTAAAAGAAATTACAATGGCACGTCCACATGTATTACCAGCCGAACAGGAGGCATTGCTAGCGCAAATGTCTGAGGTGACAGGTACGGCTTCGAATACATTCAGCATGTTAAACAATGCCGATATGGTATTCCCTCATGTGAAAAATGAAGAGGGAGAAGAAGTACAACTTACGCATGGTAATTATATCAAGTTTTTAGAGAGCAAGGATCGCTCTGTACGTGAAGGCGCATTTAAAGCTATGTACGAAACATATGGCAAGTTTAAAAATACGTTTTCGGCTACACTAACTGGTAATGTGAAGAAGCATAATGTAAGTGCTCGAATTCGTCATTATGAATCTGCACGCCACGCTGCCATGTCTAATAACTTCATTCCTGAGAATGTTTATGATCAGCTGGTGGAAACAATTCATAAGCACTTACCAGCTATGCAACGTTATATTTCGTTGCGAAAGAAATTATTGGGTGTAGACGAATTGCATATGTGGGATTTATTTGCGCCACTAGTTAAAGAGGTGGAAATGAAAGTCTCTTATGATGAAGCGAAAGATATTTTAGTAAAAGCTTTAGCTCCGTTAGGGGAAGAATATCAAAGCATCGTTCAAAACGGACTGGATAACCGTTGGGTCGATGTTTTAGAAAATAAAGGGAAGCGTAGTGGAGCCTATTCTTCAGGCGCCTATGGTACAAATCCGTATATTTTAATGAATTGGCAGGACAATGTGAACAATCTATTTACATTAGCACATGAATTTGGCCATAGTGTTCATAGTTATTATTCACGCAACAACCAGCCATTTGTTTATGGAGACTATTCTATTTTTGTGGCAGAGGTTGCTTCTACTTGCAATGAAGAGTTATTAAATGACTATTTACTGAAAACAATTGATGATCCACAACAAAAAATATACTTATTAAACCATTGGCTAGATGGCTTCAGAAGTACTGTATTTAGACAAACAATGTTTGCGGAGTTCGAACATCTTATTCATCAGATGGATAAGAACGGTGAATCCTTGACAGCAGATCGTTTAACAGAAGTTTACTATGAATTAAACAAAAAGTACTTCGGTGATGATATGGTGGTAGATGAGGAAATCGGCTTAGAATGGGCTCGTATTCCACACTTCTACTATAATTACTATGTTTATCAGTATGCGACTGGTAAATCAGCCGCTACAGCATTAAGTAAACAAATATTAGAGGAGGGTGCACCAGCTGTAGAACGTTATATTAATAACTTCTTAAAAGCGGGATGCTCTGATTTCCCTATTGAGGTATTAAAGGCAGCAGGCGTTGATATGAACGTAGCTAAGCCAATTGAAGATGCATGTAAAGTATTTGAAGAACGTTTAAATGAATTGGAAAAATTATTGTTAAATAACTAATTAAATGGGCTATAGGAATGTTCCTATAGCCCAATTCTTTTTATAAACACCATAAATTGAAAGGAAAGAATAATGTTTTTTTTTGATTTCTAAATAGTTTAAAAGTGTACATCTTGGAAAAATACTGTTTGTAATCGCTTTCTATTTGACAAATTTGTGAATCTAGTATTGGTTTCATTGCTAAATATATTATTCCATGATAGAGTAATTCTTGTGAAATAAATCACAAAACAAACATACACCCCTTTGTTTGAACGTGAACATTTCTCCCATCCCCTTTGTGAAAAAGAAGCGTCTCTATCGGTCGAGGATAGAGGCGCTTCTTTGTATTTTGCGTTATCTTGAAAAAGGGACTCCATCATGATGATTGGAGTCCCTTTTATTTTATTATTTAAGACGCCATAACGTAGCGTGAGTAGTCTGGATTCGTTCGATCTTTTGTTGCAGCATACGTTTCTTTAGTTCACGCTCTGCTGCTTGCTCTGTTAATGAATAGATAAAAGCTATTTCATTTGTAGAAAGAGTATGGAATTTAGAAAATAAGTCCTCTATTGATGGTAAAGGCTGACGGACAAGCTGTTCGTTCAGCATTTCTTGTAAAATATGTTCATAAACTTCATAGGAATAGCTACCACTAACTTTTAGTCCCTCATCTTCGATACATTCATTGAAAAATACGATACTTGGTACTTCATCTACTTCCATTTCGCGTTTAATATATAAATCGCATTGGAAAGCACGTGCTGCCTCTTTTGAACCAAAGTCAACAGTAAACTCATTCATATCGAGTTGAACATCCTCAGCTATTTTTAAAAGCGTTGCATAGGAGTTTACATCTTGATGACTTAATAATACGTATTCCTGTAGTTTCGATAAATAACGCGCACCTGCACGTTTCCCCTGCAATTCAGCTGCTTTAATAGCGATAGAAGGTAAAACAGGATGATTAATATCAAGTTCGATTCCTGAAATACAGCCTTTGACACGTTTACTTAAGCAATTTAAAGAAGTAAGTTCTGTACTTAAAACAAAGCGCCATGTGAAGTAATGGTTGTATTCAAGCTGTAATTTACGAAGAGTTGCTTGCATACTGAAAGCTTCAGGGCAAAGTGGATCTACGAAAATATACAATTCAATTGGCTTGTTTGCAGTAGAAATCGTTGGCGTTGGCTCTTGCAACATTTGAATATTATTCACGTAACAATTCCCCCTCATCGTCATTTGGCGTATTAACCATGTGATGAGCTGTTAATACTAAACGTTGATAATAAGTTTCACGGAACTTCCCTTCCAAACCTACCTCATCCATTGCTTCTGACATACACTCTAGCCAAGCTTGAGCGCGGTCAGGTGTAATAGGAAAATTCATGTGACGCGCACGCATCATCGGATGACCATGCTCCTCAGTAAAAAGATTTGGTCCCCCTAAATACTGTGTTTGAAATTGAATTTGTTTACGGGCTGTTTCTGTTAAATCCTTTGGAAAGATTGGAATAAGATCAGGATGCTGAGCAACTCTTTTATAGAACGCATGAATGAGTTCTGACAGTTTTTCAGCTCCCAGCTCCTCATAAGGAACAGTGTATTTTCGACTCATAAGTTATATGCTCCTTTAATTCTTTATATCGTAAAGTACCATATTGTATACTTCATCCTCATCAAATTGTGAAATTCTTGTGACTACCTTCATTCTATCAACGTCTTTTCGTTAACACAAACAAAGAGCTCTTTCGAATTGCTGTTCGCTACAAAAGCACAAATTTCACCACTATGGGTGAAATTTGTTGGAAATGACATAGATAACAGGAAAGATGCGATTACACTGTAAAGTAATTCATCACTTTTTTGACATAATTCTGTGTTTCTTTGAAAGGAGGGATCCCTCCATATTTTGTAACACGAGATGCGCCAGCATTATAAGCTGCTAATGCTAGTGTAGGGTCATTATTAAACTTATCGAGCATTTGACGCAAATATTTTGCACCAGCCATAATATTCTGCTCTGGATCAAAAGCGTTAGTCACACCCAAATATTGTGCTGTTTTGGGCATGAGTTGCATTAAACCTTGCGCCCCCGCATGGCTTACTACAGTTGGATTAAAATTAGATTCTTGTTTAATAACTGCTGCGATAAGCTTCGCGGGTATCTGATAAGTAGCGGCCGCTTTTTCAATAATGGCAGTATACTCATTTGATCCTGCTAGTGAATTGGCATATGCTGTAGAGCCTATTACATCGTCTGAAACATAGGAATCAAGTTTGTTAGTAGTATATGTGTTTGCTAAAGCTTGTTTGACTGATTCAGGTATAAACACCGCATTAGAGCCTTTGTAAAGTAATGACTCTAATGGACTTTGCTCCAAAGTAGCCAATGGATTGACGAAATTTGAATTATTTGCTGTTCCTGTAGCAAGCAAGCTTGATAATTTAGCATTACTTGCTGTCGAAGTTTCTCCTAATAATTCGTTAATCATGTCAGAAAAAATAGACTCATTGTCTGTGGGTGAACTTTCGCTTGATCCAAGTGTTTGCAAAGCTCGAATTTCTAGTAAAGATTTGAATGATTGAATATCCAAGGAGTCAGACACCTTCCTTTTTCTACTTTTATAAATTTTGTGCTTTTAGTGCCTTCATAAAACGAGCAATTTTTTTATCAGTTGGTTGCTTTTCAATACCATATTGTTGTAAAAATTCGTCGAAAATTATATTTCCTTTTATTGCATCTTTTGCTTCATATTCTACCTCATAATCGTCGCACTGCAAATAGAAAGAATGATCAAAAACAAGAAGTCCCTCTTTGTAGGGAATTTCGACACGATCTGTAGTGAGAGTACCAAATACATGCAATTGTTCTAAAGGAATGTTATGAAGCGCTAATCTTTTACCTACCTCTTGAGCATAAAATCCCTTGCCATCTAACATTTGTTGCGCCTCTATGGCTGTTATTTCATCCGTCGTTTCAAGGTGAGCATGCTCAGCGTTTTTTTCTTTAAGCGTACATTCGTAATAATCACCAATTTGTCTAATACGAAGCCCACTTTGTAGTTTGCGAATAGCTTGATTAGGTGTATCAAAATAATGATTTGCTTGACGATGAATAGCATTTTGGCTAATGTGGAACTCTTGTAATAATTCCTCGTATTGCTGTTTTGTTAATAGATTTTTAAATTCAATCTCAATTTCTTGCGTCATTTATAGTCACCTATTTATTTTTTATTTTTCATCCGTTGTTTCGCTTGAATTAATATTTACACACTGCAACTATTTACCCTGTGTGCTAAAATAAGAGGAAGAGTACAACGAAAAGGGGAACCGCATGTGCGTAAAATTTATACAATAGATACATCGAATTTTGAACAGGATCAACTTCATTTTAGTTTAAACGACAATGAAGTAAATTTACAATTAAAACCTGCTGGACAACTCATTGCAGATTCAGATGATTTTGCATTCATTTATTTACTTGATGCAGGTGAAGACTATCATTACTTGCGTTTTCCACCGAGTAGTTGGGAGAATCTTGTACATATTTTACAAAAAGGGAAAAATCCATTGCTACGAATAGGTGAAGAAGTGATTGAACTGACAAATTTCTACGAGGAATTAGAAATGCTCGTGTATAATATTGAAGGAAATTACAATTATGGGGCAGAATTTGTCCAAGCAGTGGAACAACACTTCAAGGCTATTCTCGCTGAATAGAAAGACAAAACGAACAGACGGTGGTGTTCGATACCGATTGTCGGGAGGTTTTTACAATGGGACAATGGGAAATTTTTTTAAGTCCTTATAAACAAGCAGTAGACGAATTAAAAGTAAAATTAAAGGGCATGCGTTCGCAATTTGGTATTGTTAATGCCAATTCGCCAATTGAATTTGTCACAGGACGTGTCAAGCCTTTAGCAAGTATATATGACAAAACGTTAGAAAAAGGACTAGCTTTTGAGCCTTCTAAACAACTTGGTGATGAACTTGGCGATATTGCTGGCCTTCGGATTATGTGTCAATTTGTTGATGATATTTCAACGGTAACTGAGCTAATTCGTCAGCGAAAAGATATGCGTGTAGTGGAAGAACGCGATTATATTACACATAATAAGCCTAGTGGTTATCGCTCATACCATATGATAGTGGAGTATCCTGTTGAAACAATTCAAGGAAAAAAAGTAGTATTAGCGGAAATACAAATCCGAACACTAGCTATGAATTTCTGGGCTTCAATAGAGCATTCTTTAAATTATAAATATAAGGGGATGTTCCCAGAAGAAATTAAGAATCGTTTGCAAAGTGCTGCGGAGGCAGCATTTCGGTTGGATGAGGAAATGTCATCCATTCGTAGTGAAATTCAAGAGGCACAGGCCTACTTTAGCGAATATAAAGAAGCATCGAATCCTAATTTACTAACGGAGAAGGAGCGTGACGCACAATGAAATTTTCGATTCAATCACGTAGAGATGCACAATCCAACGAGCTGATGGAACTTGCTAAAACCTATTTACAGGATTTTGGCTTGACCTATGATGAAGAGACGCCAGAAATTGTTGTTTCGATTGGAGGAGATGGCACACTATTGCATGCCTTTCATCGATACTCTCATTTATTAGACCAGGTAGCCTTCGTTGGTATCCATACAGGGCATTTAGGATTTTATGCGGATTGGAAACCATCTGAATTAGAAAAATTAGTTTTGTCCATTGCTAAAAAGGATTTTAATGTTGTGGAATATCCACTGCTGGAAGTAAGGGTAGAGCATCATAATGCCGAATCCAATACGTATCTTGCTTTAAACGAAGCAACCGTCAAATCACCAGATGTTACACTTGTGATGGATGTTGAGTTAAATGGCAATCAATTTGAGCGTTTCCGTGGCGATGGTCTTTGTGTATCCACTCCTTCGGGTAGTACGGCTTATAATAAAGCACTAGGTGGAGCCATCATACATCCTACACTAGCGGCACTCCAAGTCACTGAAATTGCCTCAATTAATAACCGCGTTTTCAGGACAGTAGGATCGCCATTAATCTTGCCAGCACACCATCATTGTGTATTGCGTCCTGTAAATGAACAAAATTTTAATATGACTGTTGATCACTTGCAAATTACTCAAGGTGATGTGAAAGCCATAGCGTTTAATGTAGCAAATGAAAGAGTACGTTTTGCCCGTTTCCGACCATTCCCATTTTGGGAGCGAGTGCATGAATCATTTGTTGCAAATGAATAACGTGGATACAAGATTTACATTACAATTTGAGGCGAAGAAAAATGGCCAATTATTACGAGAGGCACTTCAAGAGTGGCGTATTTCTAAGCGAGCTCTAACAGCTATTAAGTTTGATGGTGGCATGTTGACTGTGAATGATGTCGAACGTAATGTGAGACATATCCTGCAAGTTGGAGATTGTGTGAAAGTAACGTTTCCTCCCGAAGAAAAAAGTGAAGGGCTTGCTATTGAGCATGGGGATTTGACCATTGTATATGAAGACGATGCCATCTTAGTGCTCAACAAACCAGCCCATCAAAGTACGATACCCTCACGAGAGCATCCAACCAACAGCATTGCAAATTTAGTTTGTGGCTATTTTCAGAAACAAGGATTGGCCTCTACGGCTCATATTGTTACAAGGCTAGACCGAGATACATCAGGTTTACTATGCATAGCTAAGCATGCTCATATTCATCATTTAACAGGGCTTGCTCAACGTAAGAGAGAGATTTCAAGACAATATGAAGCCATTGTACATGGACATATCGAACAAAACTTTCAATCGATTATAGCTCCGATTGGTCGTAAAGAAGGTAGTATTATTGAAAGAGAAGTACGGGAAGATGGGCAATATGCACATACAGATGTAAAGGTTCTGAAGCGTTTTTCACTGGGAGCTGAACCAATGACACATGTACGACTTCAACTGCATACAGGGCGTACACATCAAATTCGCGTGCATATGTCGCATCTTGGACATCCACTTGTAGGGGATGACCTTTATGGTGGTAGTCGTCTTCAAATTGATCGACAAGCATTACATTGTGTATCTTTAAGTATGGAACATCCTTTAACAAGTGTGCCATTACACTTTACAAGTATGCTAAATGAAGACATGCAAAGATTACTGAAGGAATCTTCTGCATAAATTTTTGATAAAAGGAGGTGTTCGCGCAAACGAGCATCTCCTTATCATTTTTTGATTTAGGTTAAACCGCGTATTAGAGAAGTAGATTATTTTTACACCTTATTCATAACAAAGTGACAAAGGTAAGGTATAGTAAAATAGGATCGTCATGATTTTAGGCGTAATATTGAAATTTATAAAAATCTGCCCAATTGCTCATAAATATAACTTAAAAAAGAGTTTGCAGAAAAGGTACATTACACTCTATTATATAGAAGGTAGATTTACGGCAGGCATTGCCCGTAAAATGATTGAAAGCTCGGAAGGAGGGGACAAGCATGATAGAGGAAAGAAATGAAAAGGATGATGTGCAATTTGATGAGGCACATCTACGAGAAATGCTAGAAGCACATAATATTGAAGCATTCCGTGATGAGTTTTTAGAACTTCATCCATATGATCAGGCAACGTTTTATGAAAAGGTGGAACCTGATATAAGGAAAATCATCTATTCGTTCTTGTCTCCGACAGAAATGGCTGATATTTTTGAGGCAATCGATATTGAAGATGATGAGTATAAAGCATATCTTGCTGAAATGGATCAATCATACGGTGCAGAAATGCTATCTCATATGTACGCAGATGATGCGGCAGATGTCTTAAATGAACTGGATACAGCACAGCGCGAAAGCTATTTAGAAATGATGGATGAAGAAGCGGCAGAAGATATTAATGAACTACTAAGCTACGATGAATATACTGCTGGTTCTATCATGACCACTGAATATGTCGCTATACCAGAAAATTCAACAGTTCGTTCAGCTATGGCCATATTGCGTAAAGAGGCACCAGATGCAGAAACTGTTTATTATATTTTTGTAGTGGATGAAGAACATCGTCTGACGGGTGTTATATCGTTACGAGATTTAATCATTGCAGACGAGGATACACTTATTCGTTCTATTATGAATGAGCGTGTCGTAATGGTACATGTAGGCGATGACCAAGAAGAAGTCGCGCAAATTATGAAGGATTATAATTTCTTAGCGACACCTGTTATTGATGATAAAGGAGAATTACTTGGTATTATCACGGTTGACGATATTATTGATGTTATTGATGAAGAGGCTTCTGAGGATTACTCTAAATTAGCCGGTATTTCGGATATGGATAAATTTGATGTAACACCATTCCAAGCGGCTAAAAAACGTTTGCCTTGGCTAGTAGTTCTACTGTTTCTAGGTATGTTAACAGCTAACCTAATGGGGCAATTTGAGGATACATTAGATAAGGTTGCCTTACTAGCGGTCTTTATTCCATTAATTTCAGGAACTTCAGGTAATAGTGGAACACAGGCATTGGCCGTGGCAATTCGAGGGATTGCAACAGGTGATGTAGAAGAACATAGTAAATTTAAGTTACTATTACGTGAAGCAGGTACTGGCTTAATGTCAGGCATTGTTTGTGGATTAATTGTTATTGGGATCGTTTATTTTTGGAAACATGAACTTGTCCTAGGTATGTTAGTAGGGGCAGCACTTTGTGGCTCTATTTTAGTGGCGACTTTAGCTGGTTCATTTATTCCATTGTTAATGCATCGACTAAAAATAGACCCTGCTGTTGCATCAGGACCCTTTATTACTACATTAAATGATATTACAAGTATTTTAATTTATTTGGGCTTAGCGACAGTTTTCTTAAGCCAAATAGGCTAAGAACCAATTTGCTTACTTTCGCATATTGTATGGAAAAAAGGGAAGTGAGTAAAGTGGATCAAGAACCACGCTTGTTTATAAAATCACCATCATATTTTTTAAATATTTCTAAGGTGTTACATGAACTTGATTTGGATGAAAGTACATCTGTCTATGTGAAGGACAATATGTTCGATGAGCAAATAGTTGAAGAAAAAAATGAGATAGTAGATGATGTACAAATAGATCCTTATTTACTGAAACAGCTCCAATTTTTAGAAAAACCATTTCGTCAGAGAGCCTATCAGCCATTATTAGTTTGTTTAAAGGATGGTAGAAAATTAACTGGGACAGCTTCAGATGTACAGAATGATTCTTTAATGCTCACATCATTAGAATTGAAAATACAGGAGATCATTCATTTTGAAGATATACAGCAAATACTTTGGCGGGGAAGAAAATTGCCAACTTTATAAAAAAAGTGTACAGCAGAGGATGCTGTACACTTTTTTTATGTGTGTGTGTCAAAGGTGAAAGAATTAGTCACAAATCCCTAAGTCAACATCAGCGATACATTGTACAGCGCAGAAGCAAGATAAATCCACAGTAATACAGCTATCTGTTGAGCTCCAGTCATCTACTTTACAGATTTTCTTCATGTTGATACAACAACCGTCTTTGCTTAGTAAGTCTACTGTACTTTCACTAGAGTCAAATGTACATAATGGCTCTAAAACACGTAAAGTAGCACAGCATTCATCAAACATATCTTCTACGCGGAAGAATACGGATGTACAAATACAAGGATCTGCTGTTGGAGAGTTAAAGAATGCTTTGAAAGGAGTACCATCTTTTGTAATTAACATGAAAACACGTGTATCTGCTTGTGAGCGTGCAGGACTAACAATCCCACCTAGTGGCTCTAAGAAACAGTTTGCTGTACATGGAGAACACTCATCTCGCACCGCTTGATTTTGAATATCTAAAATAGCGCGAACTACGTCACAAACGCAGCCTGCTGAATGGATTGGTCCAATAGGATTTGTTGGCTTACCACAACCCATATTGTCACCCCCTTTCCTTGTTACTACTTCTACAATATGTACTTTTGCAAACTGGACTCGGGCTTTTGTGTATTTCTTTGAATGAATAGTTTTTTTATGTGTGGAGAAACTGTAAAGAAAAGGAGGGTAAAACTTGAGGCTACTAGGAATGACGTTACCTCTCTTAGTTGTTTTATCGCTGTTGAATGGTTGTGCTGAAAAGGAAAAATTTATCGTCTATGGGTCTCCACAAAATGAAAGTGAAGTCGAAACCCTTATTAAAGAAGAAGACTATGTTGATCGCTCAACGGTTATCCAATATGACGATAGTATGCTTATTGCAGTACAAATTAAACCATGGGAAAAGTGGAAAAAAACTAAGTTAGAGAAAAAATTGCAAAAGAAATTTGAAGAGAAATATCCAAACAAAGATGTGTTTGTCTCCGCTGATTACAAAATTTTTTATGAAGCCAATAAAATAAAAAAGGATCAGATGGAAGATACTAAATTGAACGATAAAATTACAGAACTAAAAGAGCTTGCAAAGGAGGAGACATAAATGGAAAAAGAGCAATATCAACAGTTAGAGCAAAATGTTACACCAAAGCCCCCTTATTTAAAGAATGTAGCAAAAGCCTTTTTCGTTGGCGGTTTTATTTGTGCAATTGGTCAGGCTGTGTCTCTTTTTTATATTATTTTCTTCAATTTTACAGAGGCAACAGCAGGAAATCCAACCGTTGCAACGATGGTATTTTTCGCCATGATATTAACAGGTCTTGGCCTTTATAAAAGAATTGGTCAATTTGCTGGGGCTGGATCGGCAGTTCCAGTAACAGGCTTTGGTAATGCTGTTATTTCGGCAGCTATCGAGCATCGTTCTGAAGGGTTAGTATTGGGAGTCGGAGGGAATTTATTTAAATTAGCAGGATCTGTTGTTTTATTTGGTGTAGTGTCAGCATTTTTTGTAGCGCTCATTAAATATATCCTCGTAACGATAGGAGTGGTTTCATGGTAATTGTTTTTCAATCGAAGCCCTCTCTTTTAGCAGGTGGAGTGGTAGTAGGTCCATTAGAAAATAGGAGTATTTTTAGTCAATATTTTGACTCTGTGTATGATGATGAACGTTGGCAAATGAAAACAAATGAACAGGGACATCGTAAAATGATCGAAGAGGCCTGTGAATTTGCTATGAAAAAAATGGGCGTACAAAAAGGTGATATCAATTATTTAATGGGTGGAGATTTAGTCAACCAAATGACACCAACTAATTTTGCCGCTAGGGATTTAGAAATCCCTTTTATTGGACTATTTTCGGCATGTGCCACATCCGTATCTTCAGTTATTATTGCATGCCTGTTAACTGAGTTAGGAGCTGCTAATTTTTCATTAGCAGGTGCCTCTAGTCAACATAATGCAATTGAACGCCAGTTTCGTTACCCCATCAATTATGGCGCACAAAAACCACAAACAGCTCAGTGGACTGTAACTGCTGCTGGTTATGCGTTAATTGGGAAGCATCGAGAGGAATATCCTTCTATAGAAGCGGCAACAATTGGAAAATCCGTTGACTATGGTATGGATGATCCTTTCCATATGGGTGCTGCAATGGCACCTGCTGCTTTTCAGACGATTCAATCTCATTTACAACAGAGAAATCAAAAAATTTATCATTACGATTTAATCTTAACAGGCGATTTGGGACAGCTTGGCTTAAAGCTATTGAAAGGAATGCTTGTGGAAAATGGCGTGAAAAATGAAGAGCTCACGTTATTACGTGATGCAGGTGCTGAATTTTATGGACAGGATGAAGCATTTCAATCTGGTGCAAGTGGAGCAGGCTGTTCGGCAGCTGTTTTTTTTAGTTATGTTATTCAACAAATGCGTGCAGGGAGCTATAAGCGAGTATTACTAGTAGCAACGGGGGCGTTATTATCTCCGCTATCCTATCAGCAAGGCGAGACGATTCCATGTACGGCACATGCGATAGAAATTACGATGAAATGAGGCAAAAAACATGGTTATGACTTTTGTATTTGCATTTATTGTTGGAGGCATTATTTGTGTCATAGGCCAATTATTAATGGATGTTGGCAATTTAACACCGGGCCATACACTAAGTACGTTAGTGGTTGTAGGTGCGATTTTGGATGGTATGGGCTTATATGAGCCATTAATTAATTTAGCTGGAGCAGGGGCGACAGTGCCCATTACATCCTTTGGGAATTCATTAACACATGGTGCCCTGGCAGAGGCAGAAGCACATGGACTTGTTGGCGTATTAACAGGCATGTTCGAAGTAACAAGCTCAGGAATTAGTGCTGCTATTGTGTTCGGCTTTATTGGTGCCTTAATATTTAGACCAAAAGGAAATATTGACTAGACGAATACCCCTCCCATTTTTACGACCGAAACATATTATAGGTTGTAGAAGGGAGGGGTGCTTTTATGGGATACCAAGGCTGGGGCTCACAACCGTACGGAAATAACGTTGGTGGGTGGAACAATAGCTACTGCGGAGGATACTCTGGAGGCAACAACAACTATGGTTATGGTTCTACATTTGTTCTAATTGTTGTACTATTCATTCTATTAATTATTGTTGGCGCTACTTACATCTAATTTGATGAACATAATAAAGGCTTTAGCTTTTATTTAGGATATTCTAAATAAAGTTAAGGCCTCCACCATTTGCGAAATGTTTCGTGCAAGACGCAAGGTCATTTTGAGTTTTTATGATAGGAGGGAAAACATGCATCGCTCGTTTTTTAATTCGATTGAGCAAAAAACAGGTGTATCGATGGATGAAATCTTCGCATTAGCCAATGCCATTCAACATGCGGATTTTACAAGTGAAAAACAAGTAAGAAAAATTGTACGACGTGTTGCTAAAATATCTAACCGATCGATTACGCAAGAGTTAGAAGATAAATTAGTACAATCTATTATTCAAGATGGAGCATCACTAGATTTCGATAAAATCACTAGAATGATGAAGTAGCGCATGGCATATCTACTTGGCAATGCAGCTTGTTACGATAGAGTAGATAAATGGTGGCAAGCGAATTCGTCTCATAAAAAAGGGGTGTTACGACATTATATATATCGTAACACCCTTTCATTAAATATTCTTCTCCATAGCACGGTGTGGAATACCAGCATCCATAAACTCAGGCGAGGTAACTGTAAAGCCTAGCTTTTCGTAAAAGGGAATTGCATAGCTTTGTGCATGAAGTTTTAAGGTTTTTTTATTGATAGAAATGGCATGCTTCTCCATTTCCTTCATAATTAAAGCGCCTAATTTTTTCCCGCGTTGGGATTGTAAAATACAAACACGCTCAATTTTAGCTGTATTGTTGTCAATACTACGTAAACGTGCTGCTCCTACAGGCTCATCGTTATCATACATAATGAAATGTGTTGCAGTTGCATCCTCAGCATCACATTCTAGATGAAGCGGAACACCTTGCTCTTCAACAAATACTTTTTTGCGAATAGCAAAGGCATCATCGTGTTCTTGCTTTGTTTCAACAATTTTAACGTTATGCAACAATTACTCAGCTCCAGACAAACGGAATGTTTCGTAAGTTGTCCATGAACCATCTTCTAATTGATATAAAAGATGAATGCGATCAATTGTATCTTTTTCATCAACGCCTGTCATGCGTAATTGACCAAAAATGTCATCATGCTCTGAATCTGACATTTTTTGAGCGATTGTAATGTGTGGAACAAATACATGCTTCATTTCCCCAGAAGGGATTTTTTCTTGAAGATCGTGTTGGAATGCTGCTAATTGTTCTGTTGGTTCAATGCGGAAGTAAATCGCATTTGTTGTAGGGAAAAACGAACTAATGCGAGATGCATGAATGTTTAAAGGTGCATATTTAGCAGCAAGTTCATCTAATTGCTTGACGATGGTTTGAATTTCTTCTTCAGACGCATCGAAGCTGTCCTTTAATGTCATATGCGGTGTAATCTTTGCATAATGAGGATCGTATCGTTTGCGATAAGTATTCGCTAAATCTTGCAATTTTTTTGATGGAAATGCCACAATACCGTACTTCATAGTCCATTACCTCCCGAAAATAAACAATTTTTCTAATTAAGTATAACAGAAATTTCAGTTTTCGTAATTTGAATCGCCTAATATTAATTGAAATTTTCAATTAATGCACGTCGAAGATCTGGTTTCCAATATTTCCATGTATGATTGCCATCAAACTCGTCATAAAATGTAGTAAACCCTTTATTTATCATGAGATCATGCAATTGACGATTAGGTGTTAAAAAATCTTTGATGGTTTTATCCATTGTCACAACCTGATCTTCGCCGTTGCCAACGATATGGTAGATAGAAATAGATCCTGGATCTTTAAAATTTTCCACAGCCTTTAATACATCAGCATCTACATAAGGTGATTGTAGTATGACTTTGCCAAAGATGCTAGGATACTTTAAAGCAGCCATTAAGGAAGCAGTAGCAGCCATAGAGTCACCAATCACTCCACGACTCATACCCATTTGGTAAGTGGCATACTCCTGATCTAAATATGGCACTAGCTCATGTGCTAAAAAGCGAAGATAGGCTTCATGTTGCTCACCGCTTGGGATATATTTATGACGACGATCTTTTATGTCTTTGTAAGGAACAAATGCAATAATTAAATTTTCGATTTCATAGTCATCAATCAGTTCATCAGCTAGCTTTGTAATACCACCAAGTTGGAAATAATCTTTACCGTCTGATGCGATTAAAATGTTGTATTTATATAGTGGAGAATAATTTGCAGGAACATAAATATAGAGCTTTAATTCTTCCTGTAATGACTCACTGTAAAATGTTAAATCCTGTACTGTTCCCTTATCCAATGATGACACTCCTTCTTGTGTTTGTAACAAAATTGTACCATATTACGTAAGTAAAGGTATAATAGGTTGGGCTAGCATTATACTAGCAATAAAAATCGAAATGAGGGTTAATTATGCATAATAAAAGTATTCGTGTGCACTCTGACGAAGTAGCAAAGGCAGCTCAAGCCGCGTTAATTCGTAGAGGTGTAGCGATAGAGGATATCGCGCAAATTGTTTACGAAATGCAAAAAACCTATAATGAAGGTCTAACACTAGAGCATTGTGTTCATTCTGTTGAACGTGTATTACGTAAGCGAGAAGTGCAACATGCCTTATTAGTAGGAATTGAATTAGATGAATTAGCAGAGAAGAAGTTATTATCTTCACCACTACAACAAATTATCGAATCAGATGAAGGTCTATTTGGTGTAGACGAAACAATCGCACTAGGATCTGTATTTACATATGGCAGCATTGCCGTTACTACTTTTGGTCACTTAGATAAGCAGAAAATAGGGATTATTAAAAAACTGGATACAGAACCCGGACATCATGTCAACACGTTTTTAGATGATTTGGTTGCTAGTATAGCGGCTTCAGCGGCCTCCCGTATTGCACATCGTATGCGTGACCTAGAAGAAGAAGGCGAAACATTCGCTGATATCGAACCTGAAGAGCTAGGACCAAAGCCAAAATCACATAATGAAATTTAAAATGAGTTTCTTCCATTAAAAAAGAGCCTTCTCAAATTGGTGCTGCACCCCAAAAGTTAGAGTAATAAATCTAATTTTTGGGGTGTTTTTGTATGGCGAAATATAGCCAAGGTTTTAAATTAAAGATCGTTAATGAGTATTTAAAAGGGAATCTGGGCTACCTAT